>JAFLCQ010000099.1 GCA_017302815.1 Planctomycetota bacterium | reverse complement strand
CGGCGCGGCTGGGGCCGGCGGCTGCCCGACCCAGCGGCGAAGGATCGCGCGGAACGATGCCCTGGGCCCTGGCGAAGCGCAGGACCTCGGAGGCGGGGATGCGGCGATGCCCGCCCATGGTGCGGCGGGCGGCGAGCTCGCCTGCGTCGACCCAGCGCTTCAACGAGGATTCCGACGCCCCGAGGGCGCGGGCCGCGTCACGCGGGCTGAGCAGGCGATCGTCCATGCAGCTTCCTCCATCTGAACGTTTGAACGTTTTGGACGATAGGACGATGTCAGGCCGCGGCAGTCGCTACGGCGGCAACCTTGGACAGACGGGGTCAGCCGCGGTAGTGGCTCAGGGCGCGGCGATTGTGCTCGCGCAAGCCCGCCTCCAGGGCGGGCAGGTCGCGCTTGTGCAGCGCGGCGACGAATTCGCGATGGTCGGCCTCGGCGCGGATGCGGTCGGGGGCGGCCGATTCGCGGAAGCGCAGGCGGTAGAGGCGCTCCCACTCGGCACTGACCGCGGTCAGCATCTCGGCGATGCGCGGCATGCGGGCACAGGCGGCGAGGCGGGCGTGGAAGCGGGCGTTGGCCTCCTCCCAGCGCGCTGGCGCCGCACGCTCGACGGCATCCGCGGCCTTCGCCAGCTCGACCAGATCGGCCTCGGTCACCCGCTCGATGGCGTGACGCGCAGCGGCGAGTTCGAGGCATTCGAGCAGGGTGAACAGCTCGGCGACCGCGCCCTCGTCGAAGCCGGTGACCACCGGGCCGACATGCGGCTGCGAGGTGACCAGGCGCTCGGCCTCGAGCTGGCGCAGCGCCTCGCGCACCGGGATGATCGAGATGCCGAAGCGGCGGGCGACCTCGTCGATCACCACCCGCTCGCCGGGCTTGATACGACCGGCGATGATCGCCTCGCGCAGGGCGGCCTGCACCATCGCCTGCTTGGTCGGGTACTTCCCGCTCGGGGGATGCAGCACGTCCATGCATGGGTGTAGCGCCGAACCAGCCGCTTGCATATATCATATATCATATACGATCTGTCGCAGACAAGGACACCACCACATGGCTATCAAGCGCATCGGCATCATCCTCAACGGCGTCACCGGCCGCATGGGGACCAACCAGCACCTGCACCGCTCGATCGTCGCGATCATGAAGCAGGGCGGGGTGAAGATCTCCGACGACCTCACTCTGATGCCGGATCCGATCCTGACCGGGCGCAGCGCCAGCAAGCTGCAGGCCCTGTCCGACCGCTTCAGCGCCGAGGCTGGCGCCAAGCTGCCGATCTCGACCGACCTCGACGCCTGCCTGGCCGATCCCAAGTATGAGATATTCTTCGACGCCAGCGGCACCCTGCAGCGTGCCGGCTTCATCGAGAAGGCGGTGAAGGCGAAGAAGGCCATCTACTGCGAGAAGCCGACCGCCGTCACCACCAGCGAGGCGATCCGCCTGGCCGGTGTGTGCGAGCAGGGCGGGGTGAAGAACGGCGTGGTGCAGGACAAGCTGTGGCTGCCCGGCCTGCGCAAGTTCCAGATGCTGAAGGACCAGGGCTTCTTCGGCAGGATCCTGTCGGTGCGCGGCGAGTTCGGCTACTGGGTCTTCGAGGGCACCGGCTTCGACCTGCCGGCGCAGCGCCCGAGCTGGAACTACCGCGCCGAGGACGGCGGCGGCATGATCATCGACATGCACTGCCACTGGCGCTACGTCATCGACAACCTCTTCGGCAACGTGAAGGCGGTCAGCTGCCTCGCCGCCACCCACATCGACGAGCGCGTCGACGAGTCGGGCAAGCGCTACAAGTGCACCGCCGACGACTCGGCCTACGCCACCTTCATGCTCGACAACGGTATCGTCTGCCACTTCAACTCGTCGTGGAACGTGCGCGTGCGCCGCGACGACCTGCTGACCCTGCAGGTCGACGGCACCAAGGGCTCGGCCGTGGTCGGCCTGCGCAAGTGCTGGATCCAGCATGCCGGATCCACCCCCAAGCCGGTGTGGAACCCCGACATCGACCAGCCGATCAACTTCAACGCCGGCTGGCAGGAGGTCCCGGACAACCTGCCCTACGACAACGCCTTCAAGATCCAGTGGGAGATGTTCCTCAAGCACGTCGCCCTCGACGCGCCCTTCCGCTGGACCCTGCGCGAAGGCGCCAAGGGCGTGCAGCTGGCCGAGCTGTCGCTGCAGTCGCACCGCGAACGGCGCTGGGTCGACGTGCCCGCGCTGTAAGCTCGGGGGCTTTGCCCCCGAACCCCCACGGGCTTTGTCGTGGCTCGGTTTCGTCGCAGGCTCCGAAACCGTGGCGGCATCGGCTGCGCCGATTGTATGCCGCCACCGCCACTCGGCGCCCGCCATCGCTGGTGCGATGGACTGTATCCAAGACAGGCGCCCGCCATCGCTGCGCGATGGACTGCAACTAAGGCAACGCAGAGGAATCCATGACCGATCTCGCCCGCCTCTCCATCCACACCATGACCACCAAGCCGTGGACGCTGGAGCAGGCGGCCGCCAAGTACGCGGCGGCCGGGGTGGGCGGGATCACGGTGTGGCGGCAGCATCTGGCCCCCTACGGGGCGAAGCAGGGCCGCGAGATCCTGCGCCGGCACGGGCTGACCTGCACCGCGCTATGCCGGGGCGGCTTCTTCCCCGCCGTCGACCAGGCCGGACGCGACAAGGCGATCGAGGACAACCGCGTTGCGATACGCGATGCGCATGAGCTGGGTGCTCCGCAGGTCGTGCTGGTGTGCGGTGCCGTCCCCGGCATCCCGCTCGCGGACGCCCGGCGCATGGTCGAGGACGGCATCCGCGCCGTCGAACCTGAGGCCCGCGCCGCCGGGGTGAACCTGGCGATCGAGCCGCTGCACCCGATGTACGCCGCCGATCGCAGCTGCATCACCACCCTGGGTGAGGCGCGCCGGCTTTGCGAACGCATCGCCAGCCCGGCGGTCGGCATCGCCCTGGACGTCTTCCATGTGTGGTGGGATCCGCAGCTGGCGGACGAGATCCGCCTGGCGGCGAAATGGACCTGCGGCTTCCACGTCTGCGACTGGCGCGCCCCCCTGCGCGACATGCTCAACGACCGCAGCATCATGGGCGACGGCTGCATCCCGGTGCGCGCGATCGGCCAGCAGGTGCGTGCGGCCGGCTTCGCCGGCTTCGACGAGGTCGAGATCTTCAGCGACGAGCTGTGGGCCGGCGACCAGGACGCGCTGCTGGCGCGCATACTCGCAGCCTATCGGCAGCACTGCGTCTGAACGGACCCATCCGCGTGGGTTGACACTCGGGTCCCTCGCGGTCCCGGGAAAGCCCCATAGGACGACGGCATGAAGACCGTCACCACCCGTCGCGTGATCCGCCCCAGCGCAGGAACCGAGGAGGCGCGGGTCGAACCACCGCGCGGCGAGGCCCTGCAACCGCGTCCACGCCAGGCGGCGACCGGCCTGTGGGGCGCCTGGCAGGGCCGCATGGCCGATCTCGAAGGGCAGATGGCGGCCGCCCTGGACGTCGACCTGCACCGCATGCGCCAGCTGCCGCGCCAGCCCGACCTGCCCGCGGCGCAACGCCTGCAAGCGGTGTGGCTGGATCCCTGGAGCGGGCTCAAGGAGACCTTCGAAGCCGCAGCCGCCAGCGCCGGGCTGGGTGAGGCGCTGGTGCGCGACTACCGCATCTACCTCGGACTGCGCGACACGCAGCTGCGCGCGCTGGTGCGCTGCGCCCTGGCTCCGGGGAGGCCGCAGGTGCAGCAGCTCGACATCGCGCAGGCGGCCCTCGACACCTTCATCGCTGCGCGCCGGAAGAGCAACTGACTCAGAAGCGCGTGGTCACCGCCAGGCCCAATCCGTTGCGGGTGTAGAGCGCTTCGCGGATCTCATGGCTGGCGTCCAGGCGCAGACCCCAGTCGCGGGTCGCCCGCCAGGACAGCGAGGCGCTGTAGACATCGACCTGGCCGATGGGCAGGGGCGGATTGTTCTCCTCGCCCGAGCTGAACCCCAGCGATCCGGCTAGCCTGCCGCCATCATTGACGTACAGGCGGACTTCGGCCGAGCGCGTCGTCGGCTGCACATCGCTGATCGCCCACAGGTAGGCGGCCTCGATGCCCAGCAGCGGATGCGGGTCCCAGCGCAGGGACGGACGCGGCACGTAGATGTCCTCGCCAGGGAAGGAGCGATGGGTGAGGCGCAGTCCGGGACGCAGGATGGGCAGCACGGCGACATCGCCGGCGACCTCCTCCTCGTGATCGGGCAGGAACTGGTTGCCGGGCGACACGCCGATCCGCACCCAGCCGCTGCCAGCGGTGCCGATCGGACCGTAGAGGCTGAGGTCGTAGCGCTGGTCGTCGAGGCCGTAGCGGTGCTGCTGGTCGACACCAGCCACCACCGCCACGCCGGGCACGATGGTACGGGCGAGGGAGACGAACACCTCGTTCTCGTCATCACGACGCGCACTGTAGCGATCGATCGATCCTCCGACGTCGAGACGCCAGCGACGCTGATCCGGACGCAGGCTGTCGCGCACCGCCGCAGCCTCGCTGCTGTCCGGCGCCAGCCGGCAGGCGCTTTCGGCTGCGGCCAGGGCATCATCACCGCGCCCGGCCCGGCGCAGGACCATGGCCAGGCGCAGCTGATGGTCGGGATTCGCCGGTTCGCGCGCGATCGCGGCGCGGATCAGCCGCTCGCCCTCCGCTGTCTCGCCCTGCAACCCGAGATACTGCCCGAGCGTGCCGGACATCTCCGCATCATCCGGATGCGCGATCAGGGCGGCGCGCAGGACGGCGATGGCCCGCTCGGATTCGCCGTCCTGCCACAGCCGACGGGCCTCGGTCAGTCCGTCCGCCGCAGCGGCGCAACCGAATCCCAGCAAGGTGGCGATGCAGATGCGGGCGAGCGCCGCATATGCCGCCCCGGTCAAGGCCGAGGCCGGCAGTTCGCAGCCGTCGCGGTCGGGCCCGGCGATCTGGACCCTTGCCATGCCCGTGGCCAGCTCAGGCGACCTTGACCGCGATGGCCTGCGCCTGCAGGCACAGCTCGGCGGCCTTGAAGGCGTGGGCCTGGGTCATCGCCGTCTCGGTGCGGTCGAGGCAGTCGCGGATCAGGCGCCCGAAGAAGGGGAATCCGACCTTGCCGGCGCAATCGATGCGATGCTCGCCGGCGTGGTCGACCAGGATGAGGTTGTCGCCCTGCTTGCCCTGCGCGACGTCGATGTACTTGCGCAGCTCGATGTAGCCCTCGGTGCCGAGCAGGAACAGGCGGCCATCGCCCCAGGTTCCCAGGCCGTTGGGATTCAGCCAGTCGACGCGGTGGTAGCCGGTGGCGCCGTTGCCGCCGATCACCGTCACATCGCCGAAGTCCTCGAGTCCCGGCTGGTCGGGGAAGTGGTAGTTCGCCACCTTGGCGGCCTGCACCGTCGCCTCGGTGTTGCCGGTGAAGAACAGGAACTGCTCCAGCTGATGGCTGCCGATGTCGCAGAGGATGCCGCCGTACTTGGCCTTGTCGTAGAACCAGGCGGGCCGGCTGCCGGCCGGGCCGTGGCGGTGGGGCCCCAGGCCCAGCACCTGCACCACGCGTCCGATGCGCCCCTGCTGCACCAGATCGCCGGCGGCGATGGCGCATTCGACATGCAGGCGCTCGGAGAAGTAGACCGCGTATTTGCGGCCGGTGGCGGAGCAGACGCGGCGCGCCTCGGCGAGCTGCTCCAGGGTGGTGAAGGGGGATTTGTCGGTGAAGTAGTCCTTGCCGTGCTGCATCACCCGGCAACCCAGCGGTCCGCGGTCGCTGGGCACCGCCGCGGCGGCGACCAGGCGGATCGCCTTGTCCTCGAGGATCTCGCGCGGATCGGCGACCGCCTTCGCCTGGGGGTAGGTCTTCACGAAGCGCTCGACCTTGGCCGGATCCGGATCATAGACCTTCACCAGGGTGCCGCCGGCCTCGATCAGCCCGTTGCACTGGCCGTAGATGTGGCCGTGGTCGAGGTGCATGGCGGCGAAGAGGAACTCACCGGGCTTCACCACCGGAGCAGGTTTGCCGGTGGGGGCGTAGTTCATGCCGTCGGACTTCTGGGTGGCCATGGCCTCTCCGTATCGTGGGGGCTGTCTGCATACCACCTGCGGAAGCGCGGGAAAGCCACCCCGGACCGCCTGAGCAAGGCCCCTTGGCGGACTGAAGTCGGCGCTACGGCCGCGGGGCCGCGGGGCCGCGGGGCGCCAGCCCCGCACGAAACCGGAGCGCCAACGGCGCGACCGGGCGCCGAGGGCTGGTGGGCGGATACAATGGCCGAAGGCCATCCGCCCACGGTTTCGGAGGCCTCGCCGACGAAACCGAAGCCCGACAAAGCCCGGGGGTCCGAGGGGCGAAGCCCCTCGAACAAACAGCTACTCGATCACCATCAGATGATCGAGACGCAGCTGCTTCAGCTGCGTGACCACCTGCAAGCGGGCCCGATGCACCTTCAGGCGCGTCGGCTTCGCCGATTGCGCGACCTGCAGCATCCACGCGATCAGCACCGAATTGACGTGTTCGAGCCGGTGGCAATCGACGATCAGCGCCGGGGCCTCGACCCCGCCGGCCCACTGGTGGTAGAAGGGCTGGCCGAAGCCGCTGCGTCGTTCGCTGCTGCCGTTGATGTCGGCAACGATGCAGTCGCCATCGGTGTGGACGACGAAGGGCATGTGGTCGAGGTCGCGCCGTTCGGCGACATCGGGAACGATGCCGAGGCGCGGTCCCAGCCCGGTGACCAGCACGGCGGCCCGGACGGCAGGCCTGAGATCGGCGAAGCGGACACCGTCGGCATGCATCAGCGCATGCAGCCCCTGGGCGGGGATGCGGTCGAGAGTGGCGGCGGGTATCGGCGCCAGCCGCGACGCGGAGGCGAGGGCGGCGATGCGCTGCGGGTCGGCGGGAGCTGCGAGCCAGGCCGTCAGGGCGGCAGATGGAGCGGGGCTGGGGCCCTCAGGCATGTGGGGACCCTATCAGTACATCCGAATCCCTCAAGGATCCTCCGTGTCGCCTGGCTCCAGCGCCTGCCGTTGCAGCAGATGGTAGTAGCGACGGCAGAAGCGGTGCGCCTCGTCGCGGACGTATTGCAGGAGGCGCAAGCCGGGGTCGCGGCGGGGCAGGCGCAGGCCGCGGCCGTCGGGCAGAACCACGGTCTCCTCGCGCTTGGCCAGGCCGACGATGGCCGGCAGTGCCACCCCCTCCTCGCGCAGCGCCGCCAGGGCGGCGTTGAGCTGGCCGATGCCGCCATCGATCAGCACCAGGTCGGGGAAGGCCTTGCCCTCGTCGCGCAGTCGCCGGTAGCGCCGGCCGACCACCTCGCGCATGCTGGCAAAATCATCGTTGCGGGCGGACTCCAGGGCCCCCTTGACCCGGAAGCGGCGGTAGCCGTCCTTGTTGGGCACCCCGCCGACGAACTGCACCAGCGAGGCGACCACGTACTGGCCCTGGAGGTGCGCGATGTCGAAGCCTTCGATCGTGCGCGCCGGCCCGGCCAGCCCGAGATGCTTCTGCAGTGCGGACACCCCGGCGCCGATGTCGATGACCGGCGCCGACGGCTCGCGGTAGTCGGACAGCTTCCCGCGCTCCTTCAGCCGCTCCAGGGCCTGCATCTGGTCGCGGATGCGCGCCGCGTCCTCGAAGCGCAGCTGGCCGGCGGCCTGCTTCATGCGCGCGCGCAGGGCTTCCATGAGCGGGCCCTTGGCGCCGCGGCCGGTGACGAAGGCGCGCAGGGCGCGGATGTCCTCGCCGTACTCGGCGGCGCCGATGCGGGTGGTGCATGGCGCGGAGCAGCGCTTGATGTGCCAGTTGAGGCAGGGCGAGAACGACCGCCGGACGGGGTCGGACTCGCGGATGTCGAGCTCGCAGGTGCGCACGCGGAAGGCGCGCTGCAGGAAGTGGTAGGCGCGCTGCAGATCGAAGCCGGAGACGAATGGGCCGATGTAGTCGGTGCCCGGCAGGTCGCGCTGGCGGGTGACGAAGACGCGCGGGAACTCCTCGCGGGTGATCGCCAGCACGGGGAAGTCCTTGCCGTCCTTCAGCAGCACGTTGAAGCGCGGCTGCAGGTCCTTGATCAGCTGGTTCTCCAGCAGCAGGGCCTCGACCTCGGAATCGGTCACCAGCCATTCGAGGTCGACCGCCTCCTGCAGCATGCGCAGGGTGCGCGGCTGGTGGTCCTCGAGGCGCTGCACGTAGCTGGCGATGCGCCGGCGCAGGTGTTTGGCCTTGCCGACGTAGATCACCCGCGCCTCGGCGTCCTTCCACAGATAGCAGCCCGGTTCATCGGGCGAGGCGGCGACCTTGGCGAGCAGCGCGTCGGACAGCATGGCTCAGGGCAGGAAGGCCTCGGCGTCGTCGCCGGGCGGCTCGCGGCGCGCAAGCAGGCGTGCGTAATCGGCGGCAGCGACGCTGCGCGGTGCAAGCGCGGCGGCGACGCGACGCGCCGACTCCCAGCACTGCGCCTCGGCCTCGGCGGTGATGCGCCCCATCAGCAGCTGGCAGCGCAGGAAGACCAGGTAGGTGTCGATGGCGTCGCAGGTGCAGTAGTCGTCGATGCGCTCGTGCTCGCCGCGCTCCCACAGGTCCTGCACCATGCTGCCCTTGGTGTCCATCTTGCCGCAGCCGCCGACCAGCTTGGCGAAGAGGTCGAGCCCGCCGTTGGCGTGCGTCGCCCCGGCGTTGGTGATGAACTCCTGCACATCGAAGTGGAAGGTGGTGTTGAAGCGGTTGCGCGGCTGCTGGTAGCCGGGCCCCTGCATGGTGAACCACTCCGGCACCGGGATGCCGAAGCGGTAGGCGCAGTGCTCCATCACCGGCAGGTCGAAGAAGCGGCCGTTGAAGGTGACGAAGCAGGGCGGCTCGCCGCGGTTGCGGTCGAGATGCTTGCGCCAGCCGTTCCAGAACTGCCGGGCGATGACCTGCGGGCGGAATTTCGGCCGGTCGAGGTTCTTCACGTCGATGAGGGTGTAGTCCTCGGCCACACGCGCGATCGCCACCGAGACCGGCAGGTGGTAGGTGTGGGGGATGAAGTCGCTGCGGCCGTTGCTGGCCTCGGACAGCTGCTTGCGATACTGCGTCACCGCCTCGGTGGGGGTCAGCTGCTGCTGGTCCGGGTATCGCGACAGCTGCACCAGCCGCCCATCCACCACCGTCTCGATGTCGAAGACCAGCCAGGCCGCGCGATCGCTCATGCCCGGCAGGGTAGGGGCGGGCCGCGGTTGTCGAACGGCTCCTGCCGCGAGCATGCGGCGCATGCAGCCCGTGGTCGTCGGAGGTCCCCTGCGCCTGGCCATCGCCATCTCCCTGGCGCTGGCGGCGGCCGCGCTCGCCGCGGTCGGCTTCCGCTTCGGTTGGGGCATCGGCTGGATGGCGTGGATACCGGCCGCGTTCCTGCTCCTGCCCGCCCTGGCCCTGGCCGGACGGCGCGTGCTGCGTCGCACCCCGGACGGCCTGGAGATCGCCGACGGCCGGCTCTTCCGCCGCATCTACGCCATCGCCCTCGACCAGGGCGAGGTCGAGGTCCTGCCGGCCGGAGGCGCCTGGGCCGTGGTCCTGCATCGCGGCGGCCGCGAGCTGCCCCTCGCCGGCTGGGTCAGCCGGGCGATGGCCGAGCGCATCGCCGACCTGTGCGCACCGCTGCCGCGCCGCGCCCCGCGCCGGCCCGAGGGCGACCGGTGACGCCAGGCCCTTGCCGTCCGCCGGAGCCGGCATCACATGCGGCGATGGACGACGAAGACGTAGTGCGCGCGGCAGGGCTCCTGCTGCGCCGCGAAAGCGGCGGACGCCGCAGCTGGCTGCTGCTGCGCAACCGCAAGCGCGGCGAATGGGGCTTTCCCAAGGGCCACGCCGAGGGCGTCGAGGACGACGTCTCCTGCGCCCTGCGCGAGTGCGCCGAGGAGACCGGCATCGCCCTGGTCGCCCTCGACGGCACCCCGCGCATCCTGCGCTACCGCCTGGGCGACGGCCGGCCCAAGCAGGTGGTCTACCTCCCCGCGCGAACCGCCCAGGACCGGGTGGTGATCTCGCCCGAGCACGACCGCGCCGGCTGGTTTGACGCCCGCGGGGTCATCGACCGCATGCCCTACGAGAGCCTGCGCTCGCTCTTCCGCGCCCACCTGCGCGACTTCCGGTACCACTGATGCAGCGCTTCGAATTCTACGTCCGCGAAGGCGATGAGGCTCCGACCTTCGACGAGGTGGCCGCGGTCCTCCTCGGCCTGGGAGCCGTCCTCCAAGGCGGGGACGGCTATCTGCCAGGGACCTGGCGCGATCCGGCGACCGGGGCCCGCGCGATCATCGACCTCGGCACCGCGCCGATCGAGGAGGACGTGCAGCATCCGCCGCGCAGCTACCTCGGGTGGATGCCGGTCGGCCTGGCCATGCAGGTGCCGCTGGTCGGACCGCACTGGCGGGCGGTGGAATGCTACCAGATCATCGAGCGCATCCTCGCCGGCCTGCCCGGCGCCGTGCGCACCCTCGACTGCGAGGACATCCAGGAGCACGCGGACGCCGAGGCGGGCCCCTTCCCGTTCAGCCGGCCGCGCGCCCTGGCCAGCTGGGAGCGCCAGCACGCGGTGCAGATCGAGACCCGCACCGACCTCGCGCGCATGGGCCGTGGCGAGTCGCTGCGCCTGTGGCGCTGGCGCCGCGAGCGCGCCGCCGGAACCGCC
>JAFLCQ010000098.1 GCA_017302815.1 Planctomycetota bacterium | reverse complement strand
CCACGCCTGCATCGCCGCCACCGGCGGCACCACCGGCAGCAGGCGCGCCAGGCGGGCGTCGGTGTCCTCGGCGTCGCGCAGGGCCTGCGGCAGCAGCAGTTCGGCGGGCGCGAGGCGGGCCAGGACCAGCGCGAGCTGCGTCTCGTCGCCGGCGTCCTCGACGGTGAAGCGGCCGGTCGACACGTCGAGGGCGCTGATGCCGACGGTTCCGTCGAGGGCGGTCAGCGCGACGAGGAAGTTCGGCGCCGCGGCGTCGAGGCCGCTCTCATCGACCAGCGTGCCGGGGGTGATGACGCGGGTGAGGCCGCGCTTCACCAGCCCCTTGGCCTGGGCGGGATCCTCCAGCTGGTCGACCACCGCCACGCGCTTGCCGGCGGCCAGCAGCTTGGGCAGGTGGGTCTGCAGGCTGTGGTGCGGCACCCCCGCCATCATCGTCGGCGTGGGCGAGTCCTTATTGCGGCTGGTCAGGGCGACGCCGCAGATGCGCGCCAGCTCCTCGGCGTCGCCCAGGAAGGCCTCGTAGAAATCGCCCATGCGCATCAGCACGACGGCGTCGGGATGCTCTGCCTTGGCTTCCAGATACTGCCGCATCATCGGCGTATCGTGCGGCGAGGTGGCTTTGGACATGGGTGCGTCGTGGTTCAGGAAGGGGGCCCCAGCGTGAGCTGGGGCGGGCGCCGAGGGGCGGTGGGCGGATATAATGGCCGCAGGCCATCCGCCCACGGTTTCGGAGCGTCAGCGACGAAACCGAGCCCGGACAAAGCCCGGGGGTCCTAGGGGCGCAGCCCCTAGCGCAGAGGCGCCACATCGGTGGCGACGATGAGCTTGGTCGGCTTGGCGAGGCCGCTCTGCTCGGGCGGGATGGTCAGCAGCTCGCCCTTGGCGCCGACCTCGCGGGCCTGCAGTTCGCTCAGCTTCAGGTCGACGCCGTCCTTGGTCTTGATGAAGGCGACGACATCGCCGTCGCCGTTCATCAGCAGGTCGCGGGTGCCGACCTTGGCCATGTAGGTGTCGTCCTGCACCAGGATGCCCTCGGCCTGCCAGGGGCTGGGCTTGGGCATGGCGGCGGTGATGGCGCGCAGTTCCTCATCGCTGAGGGTCTTGGTGCCGGCGGCGGCAGCGGCGGCGCCCCTGGCGGGCGTGCCGGTCGCTGCCGGATTGGCGGCCGGGGTCGGGCTCGGGGCCGGGGTGTCGATCGAGGCCGGTGGCGCGACGTTGATCGTCGGCGCCACCTGCTGCGCCACCGGCACCAGGGCGGCGATCGAGTCGCGCACGCGCTTGGCCGCCAGGCGGGTGGAGGCGCTGGCGTGGTCGGCGATGACGACGTCCAGCTGCTTGGCCAGGCCGGCCCAGTCGAGGCCGACGGCGGCCTTCGGGCTGGCCTTGGCGGTCTCGACGTACTTGGCGTAGATGCTCAGGGCCTGCTGCCAGGTCTGGTCGGCGACGGCGGCGCGCTGGCCGCGCTCGTCGATCTGCTTCTGGATGTCGGCGGGCAGGCTGATCAGCGACTTGTGCACGTAGGCCACGGCGTCGGGGATGTTCACCGCGCGCCAGTCGCCGACCACCAGGCCCTTGTCCTCGACCACCTCGCCGGTGTTCAGCTCGGCGACGACGTCGGCGGACATGGTGGCGTCGTTGCGGGCGCGGGTCTTGTCCTGCGTCACCTGGTAGCGCACGCCGCCGTCGAGGGGTTTCAGGTTCTTGGTGTGGACCCAGACCTTGCCTTCCTTGGGGAAGCGGACCACGTACCAGTCGGCCGAGCTCTTGGCCGGGCCGAAGACCTCGACCTGGGTGCCGGCCTTCAGCGTCACCACCACCTTGGCGCTGGTGCTGGGGCCGAAGCGCACGTTGGCGTTCTTCTCCAGGCCGGCCGCGATCGGCGCCACGACGTCATCGGCGGCGGAAGCGACAGGGGCGCCGGCGAACAGCAGGGCGAGGGCGGGCACGAGGAGGACGCGCATGGGGGGACTCCGGAAGCCCGCACGCTAGGGGGCTTGCCCGGGGACGCAACGCGGATGCGGCTGGAAAGGCCGACGGGCCGGGGCTTTAGCTGCGCCCGGCGTAGAGCGCCTTGACCACGTCCTCGATGTCCGGCTCGTCGATGCGGATGTCGGCCACCGGCAGGGCGGCGAGGCAGCGGGCGAGCACGGCGGGGATGTCGGCGCCCTCGGCCAGCTCGCCGGTCAGGTGCAGGTCGTCGCCGCGGTGCCAGGCGGCGATGGCACCGGGCAGCTCGGGCAGGGTCGCAGCGGCGGCCTTCAGGGTGATGGCCAGCTTCTTGCCGCCGCCGAAGCGGGTGCGCAGTCCGTCCAGGTCGCCGTCGTGCACCACGCGTCCGTGGTCGATCACGACGACCCGGCTGCACAGCGCCTCTATGTCCTGCAAGTCGTGGGTGGTCAAGACGATGGTGGTCTTGCGCTGATCGTTGAGGGTGCGCAGGAAGGCGCGCAGGCTGGCCTTGGTGACGACATCCAGCCCGACCGTGGGCTCATCGAGGAAGAGGACGGCCGGGTCGTGCAGCAGGCTGGCTGCGAGGTCGGCGCGCATGCGCTGGCCCAGCGACAGCTTGCGCACCGGGGTGCGCAGGAACTCGGCCAGGCCGAGGACGGCGTCGAAGCGGGCGATGCGCTCGGCGGCGACCGCCTTGGGCACTCCGTAGAGTTCGCGCAGCAGCTCGAAGCTCTCGCCCACCGCCAGGTCCCACCACAGCTGCGAGCGCTGGCCGAAGACCGCGCCGACCGTCTTCACGTAGCGGGCGCGCTCGCGGTGGGGGTCGAAGCCGTTCACCCGCACGCTGCCGGCGGTCGGCCGCATGATGCCGGTCAGCATCTTGATCGTCGTGCTCTTGCCGGCTCCGTTCGGACCTATGTAGCCGACGATTTCGCCGGCTGGCACCGCCAGATCGATGCCGGCCACCGCCGGCACCTCCTTCCAGCGCCGGTCGACGAGGTCGTGCACCCCGCCCCAGAAGCCGGGTCGGCGGTCATAGGTGCGGAAGGACTTGCGCAGGCCGACGGCCTCGATGGCTGCCATGGACGGGCGCATGCTTGGCCCGGGAGCGCCGTGCCAAGCAGGGACCGCCAGGACCCGGTGTGTCAGTCACCGCCCCCCCCCTGGGCCAGTCAAACAGTGGGATGGAAACCTGGACCGGAGGACAGGTTTGCCCGTTGCCGCATCACGCAACATCTCCAGGCTTCCGCACGACTTTGCGTCGCCACGCCATCCCGGATGGGGTGTCCGGCGCATAGCACAGGAGTCCGATCGTGAACGTTGCCCATCTGACCGCCGCCTTCCTTCTGGCCACCTGCGCGTGCGCGCCGTTGCAGGCCAGCGAGTGCAGTGCCGCCAATCCCGACGCCAACGAGGCGGCGATGCCGGGCGGCTGGTCGATCTCGGTGTACCGCAGCGATGGTACGCCCGCAAGCAAGGTGCCGGTGAAGGCGCCGGCCAGTGCGGCCGCTGGGCATGACATCGGACTCAGCGGCGGGGCATACGACGCGAAGCAGCCCGGTCGGCTGGAGATCCTGTACGTGCGGGTGAACTTCCCCGACGACACTCGGGAGTGGATCACCAAGGACGACGCCTACGCGGACTGCCGGCGGGTCGCCGACTATTACGCCGAGAACTCCTACGGCGCGGTGCAGATGTCCTTCGACGTCACCCCGCTGCTGACCATCCCGCGCAGCTTCCTGACCTATCGCGAGGCGACTCCGTGGGTCGGCAACGTGGCTGCGCCGACCCTGATCGGCGATGCGGCGGCGGTCGCAGCGGAGGTCGGCTACAACGCCGGCAATTACGACATCATCATCGTCGGCCACCGCACCATCTTCGCGGCTAACACCGGAGGTGGTGGCGAGGTGCAGTTGCAGCAGAAGGGCTGGGCGGTGATGGCGCACGAGGTCGGGCACGCGATCGGGGCGGGCCACTCCGTGTTCTGGCGCACTGATGGCACCAGCGTGCATGGCGCGCGCGACTGGCGCGCCTTCGCCGTGCCGGGAACGGTGGATACCATCTACTCGCAGCAAATCGAAGCGTATGGCGACCCGTGGTGCATCATGGGTGGAGGCCAAGGGCATTACTCCCTTTATTGGAAGCAGCAGATGGGTTGGCTTCCTGCTGCGCAGATGTCGGCGGTGACCAGCAGCGGCCGCTATCGCGTCACGGCGCTGGATTATCCGACCCTGGATCCGAATCGCATCTACGGTCTGACCATCACCCGCAACAACCGGCAGACGTACTACCTCGGTTATCGCGCCCGCCAGGTCGATGGCCGGACGGTGCCGTTCCAGCTGGCGACCGAGACATGGCTGCCGGAAAGCCTGCTGGTGTGGGCTGGACCATGGGACGGATCAAAAGAACCCAACACGCCCCCGGATCCGCAGCCTTATCTCATCGACACCACGCCTGGTTCGCCGCAGAGCCTGACCGCCACTGTCGGCACCGATCTGCCGATCGATGGCAGCAACAAGAAGGACGCCGGCATCCAGGTCGGTCGTACCTGGTCAGACATGGCGGCCGGGATTCATGTGACCGTGGTCGACCACGTGCGCAGCGAACCGGATGCCCTCGACATCGTGGTCAACCTGGGAACCTTCCCTGACAACCGCAAGCCCACCGTCACCTTGACCGCGACTGGTGGCACCCTCTCCGACACCGGCCAGTACATGGTCGCCCATACTGCCGGGCTGCCCACCGCAGCGATCGGCTTCCGGGCGGTTGCGACCGATGCCGACGGCGACGAACTCGCCTACTGGTGGGATTTCGGCGATGTCAGTGGCGCCACCGAGAACAGCGATCGTGTCACCCATGCGTGGTCGAATGCTACGGTGGGCAGCGGTCGCCTGCTGACCGTGCGCGTCGTGGTCAGCGACATGAAGGGCGGAGTCGCCAGCGCGATCCTGCCGATCAATATCGGTCTGTCCGAATATCCGGCCATCTCCGACACCGACACCACCCGTCGCCAGGTCTTGTGGGCCAGGGGCCGCATCGTCGATCAGGCCGGCGAACCGGTCGAAGGCATGCGGGTGAACTGGAAGGGCACGCCCTGGAAGGGGACCTACACCGACAGCGACGGCCGCTATTGGCTGGGCCAGATCGAGAACGGCGCCTGGATATTCGAGGCCAGATCGGAGGCTCTGGCCACCGTGGGCATCAACGATGCCTCGCCATTGCCCAGCACGATCAATTTCGCCTTGCGCGACCTCAGCCGGGTCGACTTCGTCGCTTACAAGAAGCAGACCATCACGGTGGCAGCGACTACGCCGACTGTGGCTCCCGGTGGCACCGCGACCTTCAGCCTGACACGCAGCTTCGCAGATCCTGGCGCGCACACGGACCCCGCACCATACTCCATTACTGATCTGACCAATGTCGCGGCACCTGGGTTGCTGCGGGTTCGCTTGTATGCTGGTGCAGGCATAAACTGGGAGTGGCGTGTTCCATCCGGTGCCTGGCAGGCCTTGGCTCCATTCTACAACATCACCTGGGCGACTCCCGAGGACATGCGGCAGGTGCGGCGTGAAAGCAATCACGCCAACTTGGCGCAACCGAATGCCAATCCCGGGAGCGATCTCTTCGTTACTTTCCCGGCAGGTGCCTCGACCATTGAGGTCCGATGCGGTGTCGATGCCAGCGTCCCTGCCTGGCGGCGCGAGGTGTCGCTGATGGTGGCGCACAGCCCGGACTATTACGCGGATGTGAACCAGGCCGCCGTCATCGTCCCCAACCCCTCCCCGGCCGCCACTCCGACCGTGACCCTGTCGGCTACCCCCGCCTCGGTGGTCGAAGGTTCGGGCGAATCCATCCTGGTGACCGTCTCCACCGATGTGCCAGCAACCGAGCGCCTGGAGATCCCGCTGTCCAAGAGCGGCGGCGCGACCGGCCGGGTCGGCAGCGTGCCGGCGACCCTGGTCATCGAACCAGGGCAGATGTCGGCCTCGTGCCGGTTGTTCACCGTCGATGACACCATCGCCCAGGGCACCGAGAGCGTCGATCTGACCATCGCCGCCGGCGCCAACTACCTCGGCGCTCCGCAGACCGACAGCATCAGCATCGTCGACAACGATCGCCAGCGGGTCTGGATCACCAACACCAACAACCCGGCGCGTGAAGACAACGGCTCCGGTGCGGTGGTCGCCGCCACCTTCACCGTCCACCGCTCTGGCAACCTGGCAGGCGCCCTGGTGGTGCGGATGACGCAGTTGGGCAGCGCCACCCCTGGCACCGACTACACCATGGCCACCAGCGTGACCATCCCCGCCGGGCAGCCATCCGCCGACATCACCCTGACGCCGGTCGCCGACACCACTGCCGAGGGCGATGAGACGGTGATCGTCACCCTGGTGCAGAGCAATGACGTCCGGGTGGTCAATCCCGGTTCGGCGACCTGCATCATCCAGGACAAGGAGCGGCCCATCGTCCGGGTCACCGGCACCAGCAGCTTCACCATCAACGAGAATGGCGGCGAGGCGACCTTCACCCTGACCCGCACCGGCAACACCAGCGGCATCCTGCGCGTGCCCTTCTCGCTCAGTGGCACCGCCAGCTACTCGGCCAACGACTACTCGTTCCAGCCCGCGCTGGAGCAGTTCGGTGTGCTGAAGTTCAACGCCGGGTCCAGCACCCTGACCATGACCATCAAGGGCAACGACGATACCATCCGTGAACTGAACACCCCCGACCGCGAGTACGTCCACCTGCAACTGCAGCGTGACGACGACCGCTACAATCTGGTGCCGGGCAACGATCAGGTGGCGGTCGGCATCACCGATGACGATGGCAGCGAACTGGCATCGGTGGCGATGGAGCAGTTGGCGGTATCGATCGATGAACCGCGTAGTCCATACGCGACCCGCACGCTGGACATCGACATCGTGTGGAGTGCTTTCCCCACCGAGCCGCACGACTTGGACAACCCGGTGTCCGCGCTGTTTGCACGTGTTCGATATGAGGTGCGTGCGATCACCGATGCAGACGCATTGGCGCCAGCAGATGAACGTGCTGTTGCAGGCGTGAACTTTATCGCATCCGCCCCTCCCCCTGTGCAGGTGCTGAACGTCAATCCGGCGAATACTCGTACCCGTCGCGTCACAGTCTCCGTTCCCATCCTTGCAGATGGAGACTATTCGGCCAAGGGTCGCAAGTTCATCATCCAGCTTTCATCTCCCGAGAACTGCGTCTTCGACACCGTCCGTTCTGGCGGCACCGAGAACCTGACCCGCTGCGTGGTGACGATCAACGACGTCAATTCCGGTTTCGTCACCGCAACTGCTACTGATGCCACTGCAGTTGCCGGAGGCGCGCCTGTCGACTCTGGCATGATCCGTATCGAGCGCAGCTTCGCTGCGGACGCTCCGACCAATGTCGCTCTCCCAGTCGATCTCGAGCTGCGTGGCAACGCCGTTCCGGGGGTGGATTTCACCCAGATCGGCAGCGATGCCACCGATCAGGGCTGGGAAGGTGACAGCACCATGTTGCGCCGTTTCACTATCCCTGCCAACGAGACGTTCATTGATGTTCCGGTGACAGCCCTGTACCCGTTCGTCGAACGTGCTGCCCGGGATCTGCAATTCCGTGTGGCGGCTGCGCCCGGATATGACTTCTTCTATGATTACACGGATGTCGACGGTGACATGATCATCATCGGGGCGATGAATGGCATCGACCACGAGGAGATCACCATCTCCAGCACCGCCACCGACACCCGTCAGACCGTCTCGATCGCGGCCAGCGACAGCGTCGGCTACGAGCGCAGCGGCAACACCGTCGCCTTCACCCTGACGCGTTCGGCCACCAGCGGCTCGCTTACCGTCCCCCTGGCCCTCAGCGGCTGGTCGAACGCGGTGGCGGCCGACTTCAGCGCGGTCCCGGCCAGCGTGACCTTCGCCAGCGGCAGCGCGACGGCCTCGGTGACCCTGACCCCGGTCAATGAGGGCGCGGAGGAAGGCACCGAGACCGCCATCCTCGCCATCGTCGCCGATGGCAGCGCCAACTTCCGCATCGCCGGCAGCGGCAACGCCACCGCCTGGATCGTCGACGCCGAGATGCCCCTGCCCGAAGTGTGGCTGGAGGTGGTCGAGGCGACGGTGCAGGAGGAGGATGACGAAGCGGGCACCGGCGATGGCAGCCGTGCCAAGGTGCGGCTGTTCCGCTCCGGCGAGCAGGCCTACCCCCTGACCGTGACCCTCAACCGCACCGGCACCGCCCAGAACGGCACGGACTACGCCGCCATCGCCGGTACCGTGACCATCCCGGCCGGCGCGGTCAGCGTCGACGTCGAGGTGGATCCGGTGCAGGACGCCCTCCCCGAGGGCGATGAGACCGTCGTCCTGACGGTGGCCAGCGGCACCACGTACACCGCGCGCAGCGGCTTCGCGTCCCAGACCATGACCATCGTCGACGATGATGCCGCCACGGTGTCGATCGCGTTGCAGGACGATGGCGCCGAGGGCGGCGCCGCCCTGACCTATGTCATCACCCGCAGCTGCTCGCAGATCGGCGCAGCGCTGGCCGTCACCATCGATCTCGCTGGCGGAACCGGCGATGCGGCGGATCCGGCCGCGGATCTCGGCACGACGTCCGAGATCGTGACGATCGCGGGCGGTGCGCTGACCGCCGTGGTCACCCTGCCGGTGGTCGATGACGCGCTGATCGAGCCCGATGAGTCGGTGCTGGCCACCGTGGCCGTCGATCCGGTCGGGACCGACTACGTGCCTGCCGTCGATGCCACCGGCAGCGCTATCGGGCACATCCTCGACAACGACACGCCGCGCATCGCCATCGCCATCGTCGGCACGGATGAGATCTCCGAGCCCAGCGGCTCGACAATCCTGCGCGTCACGCGCACGGCGCCGGACATCAGCGCCGACCTGACCGTCTCGATCAGCCTGACCGGCACGGCGACCTCGGGGGCCGACTACACCGCCACCGTCGGCGCCGAGTACGTGCTGGCTGTGGGCACCGTCACCATCCCCGCCGCCTCCGCCTCGGTCGACATCACCCTCGCTGCCGAGGATGATCCGCTGGTCGAGGATGCCGAGACGGTCGTCGCCACCCTGGTCGCCGACACCGGTTATCTGCTCGATGGCTCCGCTTCGACGGCGACGGTGACCATCACCGATGACGACACCCTGCGCGTCGGCGTGGTCGGCCCGGCGAACTTCAAGCCGGGCAGCAGCTTCGGCGGCTCCCTGACCTACCGCTTCTACCGCATCGGTTCGACCGACGGTCCGCTGCGGGTGAACTTCGACTTCTCCGGCACCTGCCAGGAGGGGACGCACTTCAACGATGTCGACCACTTCGCCGACATGGCCGACGGCCAGGACCACGTCGATGTGACCCTGACCCTCAAGACCGGCTATGACACCAGCGTGCGCCGCACCCTGGTGTGCTCGGTGATCGCACCGGTGCTGGTCGGCAGCTATGCCCCGGGCGGCGTGCCCGGCATCGCCGGCGGCCTGCTCTCGTCCACCACCCGCATCCTCAGCACCGCTGACACCCTGCTGGTCAAGGCGGTGGCCACGGTGCCCAGCACGACGGAGGGCAGCCTCGCCGGAGCCACCATCGCCTTCCAGGCCAACACCAGCCTCGGAGCCGACCGCACGGTCAACGTGACCCGCATCCCCGGCGTCAGCACCGCGGTGGCCGGCGACTACACCCTGACGCCGGTCATGGTGGCGACCATCCCGAACGGCACGACCCTGCTGCCGGTGGAGCTCAACGGCATCGCCGACTACCTGGAATCCGAGCCGCGCGAATATGTCCTGCTGGCCCTCAACCAGCCGGTTGGCGACGAATACTTCTCGGTCGGTCTGCCGGCCCTGTTCTGGATCAACAACACCGTGCCGCCGCAGCCGGACATCGTCCTGCGCCTCAACAGCATCGGCGGAACGGAGATCGGCGGCACCGATGCCATGGCCGGCACCCAGAAGGTCGGCGCGCCGTTCATCCGCCGCTACTACGTGGTCAACGAGGGCTCGCTGCCGCTGACCGTCACCGACGTCGCGATCGATGCGGCGACGGTGCCGTCGGGCTGCACCGCCACCATCGATGCGGTCGTGCCGGCCGTGCCCCCTGACCAGGTGCTGGCGACCGGAGCCGCGATCCGCGTCGACGTGCGCATCGTGCCGGGCATCTTCGGGGTGTGGAACTGCGGCCTGGTCATCACCAGCGACGATCCCGACCAGCCGACGGTCACCACCCGCATCTACGGCGTCGGTGACAAGACCACCACCGACGGCACCTCCAGCGCCAGTGCGGCTGAAGGCACGGGCGAGGGTGGCCCCTGCGGTGCCGGCGGCATGGCCGGTCTGCTCATCGGCGCCGGCCTGCTGCTGGCCGGTGTGCGCCGCGCCTCGCGCCGCAAGGCGGCCTGAAGCGCCGACTCCTGGGCAGCCCTGCGTGGCGTGGCTGCGGAGCGCGCAGCTCGACACAGGCCGTCGGGGGAGCCCGAGGGGGCGCCAGCCCCTCGTCCCGTGGAGCGCGCGAGCGCGACCGGCCGCCGAGCGGTGGTGGGGGGATATGATGGCCGGAGGCCATCCCCCCACGGTTGTGGAGCGCAGCGAGACAACCGAACCGCGACATAGGCCGTCGGGGGAGCCCGAGGGGGCGCCAGCCCCTCGTCCCGTGGAGCGCGCGAGCGCGACCGGCCGC
>JAFLCQ010000097.1 GCA_017302815.1 Planctomycetota bacterium | reverse complement strand
AGATCGCCTTCGTTCTCGCGGTCCTCGTCGTCGACCAGGACGATCATCTCGCCGCGGTGGATGGCCTCGATGACCTGGGGGATGGGGGCGAGGGGCATATCATTGCCACCGGGGGTTGGGGGTTGGGGGTTGGGGGTTGAGGCTGGTGGGCGCCGGCCAGCCGCCACAGCGGGGTGGTGGCGTAAGATCCACGGACGATGCCGTGATCACGACCCCAACCCCCAACCCCGAGTGGCAATGCGCTGCAATGCCGCCTCAGAACTGCCCGGCGCGCGCGATGGCCATCAGGGTCGCCCGCGCTTTGCGCAAAGTCTCCTCGTGCTCGCCCTCGGGGGTCGAGTCGGCGACCACGCCGGCGCCGGCCTGCACGTGCGCCTCGCCGGGGGTGAGGATGGCGGTGCGCAGGGCGATGCAGGTGTCGAGATTGCCGCGGAAGTCGAGGTAGCCGACCGCGCCGGCGTAGGGGCCGCGCTTCACCGGTTCGAGCTGGTCGATGATGTTCATCGACATCACCTTCGGGGCGCCGCTGACGGTGCCGGCCGGGTGGCAGGCGCGCAGGGCGTCCAGCGCGTCGAGGTCGTCGCGCAGCTCGCCCTCGACGTGCGAGACGATGTGCTGCACGTGGCTGTAGCGCTCGATGACCATCTTCTCGGTCAGCTTCACCGTGCCGGCCTTGCACACGCGGCCGACGTCGTTGCGGCCGAGATCGATGAGCATGGTGTGCTCGGCGATCTCCTTGGGGTCGGCGAGCAGGTGCTTCGCCAGCGCCTCGTCCTCGGCCGGGGTTGTGCCGCGCAGGGCGGTGCCGGCGATCGGGCGCACGGCGACCTTGCGGTCCTCGACCCGCACCAGCAGCTCGGGGCTGGCGCCGACCAGGGCGCTGTCGCCCTGGCGGAGGTAGAACAGGTAGGGCGAGGGGTTCAGGCTGCGCAGGCTGCGGTAGACCTGGAAGGGGCTGACGTGGCAGGCGGTGGTCAGGCGCTGCGAGAGCACGACCTGGAAGCTGTCGCCGGCGCGGATGCGCTCGTGGATGGTGCGCACCGCGTCGTGGAACTTCGCCACCGGGGTGTGGGCGTGCCATTCCGGCTCGACCGCGGGCTGCGGCTCGACCAGGCGCACCGGGGCCGGCGCCTCCAGGCGGCGTTGGAGGTTGTCCAGCTCGCGGCCGGCGCGGGCGTACTCGGCCTCGACGGAGCGGCCCTCGGCGAGGTCGAGATGGGAGATCAGCAGCAGGTGGTTGAAGCTGTGATCGAACACCAGGACGGTGTCGCAGTGCATCAGGTGCACGTCCGGCAGCCCCAGCTTGTCCGGCGGGCAGTTGGGCAACGGCTCGGCGGCGCGCACCACGTCGTAGCCCCAGTAGCCGACCAGGCCGCCGGTGAAGCGCGGCAGGCCGGGGATCGCCGCTACCTTGAAGCGGCGGTGGTAGGCGCGCACGGCGCTGAACGGGTCGCCGTCAAGGCGCTCGCTGCGGCCGTCGGCACCGATGAGGGTGATGCTGGACAGGTCGCCGACGATGCGCGCCTTCGGCCGCACCCCCAGCATGCTGTAGCGGGCGACACGCTCGCCGCCGACCACGCTCTCGAAGAGGAAGGCGTGCGGCTCGTCGGCCAGGCGCGACAGGGCGCCCACCGGCGTGAGGTCGTCGGCGACCAGGCGGCGGACGACCGGGATGAGGTTGAAGCCCTCGGCGGCGAGCTTCTTGCAGGTGGCGAGATCGGGGGTCATGGCTGCGTCCGGGGTCCGGGGTCCGGGGTCCGGGGTCCCACGGAGGAACAGTCCAACGCGGATCGCGCGGAATGCCAATACTTGGTTTCGGCGGCCATGCCTACCGTCGACGGCCCCGGACCCCGGACCCCGGACCCCGGACCGGGGCAATGCCTCACTGCGATTTGACCGAGGTCCAGGCCGCGTCCCACATGCGCGAGTCCTTGCCCAGGTCCTCGAGGTAGGTGAGGCGCTTCATCACCTCGGCGCTGGGATAGATCGCCGGGTTGTTCAGCAGCTCCGGCTTGATCTTGGGCTTGGCGGCCTCGACCGGCGAGGCGTACTGGATGAAGTTCGCGTTCTGGGCCGCCACCTCGGCATCGAGGAGGAAGTTGATCAGGGCGTGGGCTCCGGCCTTGTTCGGGGCCTTGGCCGAGATCAGCATGAGATCGCACCAGATCTCGGCGCCCTCCTTGGGGATGGCGTACTGCAGGCCCGGCTTGTCGGCGATGCCGCGGGCGGCGTCGCCGTTGTAGACCATCGCCACCACCGCCTCGCCGCCCACCACGCGGTTCTTGCCGTCGACGCCGCCGGCGAAGCCGAGGCACTTCGGGCTGTGCTTGGCGGCGCCGACCGCCTCGCTGGCGGCCTTGACCTCGGCGGGGACGCGGCTGTTCATGCTCTTGCCCTGCCAGACCAGGGCGCTGCCCAGGGTGGTGCGGGCCTCGTCGAGGAGGGTGAAGGGGCCGGGCGCCTTGGCCGGATCCATGACCCAGGCCCAGGTCGGCTCGCCCTGCACCTTGGCGGGGTCGTACATCAGGCCCGAGGTGCCCCAGAAGTAGGGATAGCTGTAGGTGTTGCCCTTGTCGAAGGCGGTGTCGAGGAACTGCTTGCCGACGTTGGCCTTGTTGGGGATCAGCGCCTGGTCGAGGGGCTGCACCAGCTTCAGCGCCACCATCTGCTTCACCAGCAGGCCGGTGGCCACCAGCACGTCGTACTGGTCGGTCCCGCCGGTCTGCAGCTTGGCGATCATCTCCTCCTGCGCCTCGTAGAGCTGCACGTCCAGGGTGTAGCCGGTCCTGGCCTTGAAGGTCTCGGCCAGGGCGGGGTCGATGTACTCCGAGTACATGAAGATGCGCACCGGCTTGTCCTCGGCGGCGAGGCCGGCGGCGGACAGCAGGATGGCGGCGATGGCGGTGAGGCGCATGGTCACTCCGTGGGTTTCGCGTCGCGCCGCGCCTGCATCCAGGCCACGGCGATGATCGCCAGCATGGTGCCGGCGACGATGATGGTGGAAAGGGCGTGGATCTCGGGCGTCACGCCCCGGCGCACCGAGGCGTAGATCAGCAGCGGCAGGGTGGTGGCGTCCGGCCCCGAGACGAAGAAGGACACCACGAAGTCATCAAGCGAGATGGTGAAGGCGAGCAGTGCTCCGGCGATGATGCCGGGCATCAGCTGCGGCAGCAGGACGCGCAGCCAGATCTGGCCGGTGTTGGCGTAGAGGTCGCGGGCGGCCTCGACCTGGTCGCGGCCGATGGTGGCCAGGCGGCTGGACACCACCAGGGTGACGAAGGATATCTGGAAGGTGGCGTGGGCGACGATCAGGGTGACCAGGCCGGGCTTGAAGACCGCCCACCATTCGCGCAGGACGGCGAAGGCGCCGACCAGGGCGATGGCGAGGATGATGTCCGGGGTGACCACCGGCAGGTTGATCGCCAGGTCGCTGCCGCGGCGGAACCAGCGCGGCCACGGGGTGCGGTGCAGGCCCAGCGCCAGCAGGGTGCCGAGGACGGTGGCGATGACGGTCGAGGCCACCCCGACCAGCAGGCTGTTCCAGGCCGCCGCCAGGATGGCGTCGTTGGTCGCCATCATGGCGTACCAGGCGGTGGTGAAGCCGCCCCACTGCTGGCCGTAGCGGGTGGCGTTGAACGACAGGATGCCGACCGCGAGGAGCGGGATGTAGAGGATGGCGAGGCCGATCCAGGACACCGGCGAGATCCAGCGCGGCAGATTCCTCATCGCCGTGCCCCGTGGTGCGGCGCCTCGCGCTCGCTGACGATGCGCAGGCCCCACAGGGCGACCAGCGAGGCCAGGACCAGGAAGAGGCCGGCCATCGCCCCGAAGGGCCAGTCGTTCATGCTGCCGAACTGCTGCTGGATGAGGTTGCCCACCAGCAGGAACTTGGCCCCGCCCAGCATGTCGCTGATCACGAACATGCCCAACGCGGGGATGAAGGTCAGGATGGTCGCCGCCAGCAGGCCGGGCATGCACTGCGCCAGGATGCCGTGGCGGAAGGTGCGCCAGCGCCCGGCGTGCAGGTCGCGGGCGGCCTCGACCAGCGACCAGTCGAGGCGCTCGACCGAGGTGTAGAGGGGGAGGACGGTGAAGGGCAGCATGCAGCTGACCATGCCGAGATAGACGGCGGTGACGGTGGGATAGAGGGCGGCGCCCTCCGGCACCAGGCCCAGGGACTGCGCCAGCCAGGCCGCCGGCATCTGCGAGCCGAGGAACTGCTGCCAGGCGTAGGTGCGGATGACCAGGTTCACGCAGCTGGGCACCATGACCAGGGCGAGCAGCAGCGGGCGCTGGGCCGGCCGCTTGGCCGCGATCCAGAAGGCCATCGGGAAGCCGAGCAGCAGGCACAGCAGCGTGGTGACGGTGGCCAGCCAGACGCTGCGCCAGAGGATGGTGAGGTGGCTCCACGAGAAGCCGAACTCGTCCCAGCCCGCCAGCCGGGTGAGGTTGGCCCAGCTGAAGATCCACTCCACCCCGCCATACTCGCCGCGCTGGGCGAAGGCCAGCCCGGCCAGGCCGCCCAGGGGGGCGAAGAGGAAGAGGCCCATCCACAGGAAGGCGCCGGCGATGAGCAGGCCGCCGCGGCCGTAGAGCCGCGGGCGGGTGGTCAGGTAGCCGTCGACGACGAGGTGGGAGGCCATGGGTCAGGCAGCCACAGGCGAAAGGCGGACCATCCGCCAGTCCGTGGTCCGAGGTCCGATGTCCGAGGTCCACACGGCACCCATCCATGCGACCGTGGCGTAGGGCATGCAAATACCCGAGTGGTGAGGATGGTCATCGCTCCGGTCGGCGTCGGTATTCCACGACCTCGGACTGCGGACCTCGGACCTCGGACAGTGTGTGTCCATATCAGTCGCGCAGCACCAGCAGATCGTCGGGGGGCAGCTCCAGCCAGATCTCCTCGCCTTCGCTGTGGACCTGGTCGGGCTCGGTGATCACCCGCATGGGGTGCTCGCCGTGGACATCGACCAGCAGCTCCCAGTGGTCGCCGCGGAAGAGGCGCTCGGAGATCGTCCCGCGCACACCGTTGACCGCCGGCTGGATCTCGCGCACCTCGATGTCCTCGGGGCGGATGGCGATGTGGCCCTGGCGCCAGGGGGCGGGCGCCGCCAGGCGCAGGGGGGCGAAGCCGCAGGCGGCGGTGTCGCTGCCGTCGCAGGTGGCGGTGAGGACGTTGGCCGAGCCCATGAACTCGGCGACGAAGCGCGACACCGGGCGCTCGTAGACCTCCTCCGGCGAGCCGTCCTGCTCGATGCGGCCGTCCTTCATGATCAGGATGCGGTCGGAGACGGCGATGGCCTCGTCCTGGTCGTGGGTGACCAGGATGAAGGTGATCTGGTACTGGCGCTGGATGCGCTTGAGCTCGGCCTGCACCTCCTTGCGCAGCTTGGCGTCCAGGGCCGACATCGGCTCGTCCAGCAGCAGGACCTCGGGCTCGTTGACCAGGGCGCGGGCCAGGGCGATGCGCTGGCGCTGGCCGCCGGACAGCTCGTGCGGATAGCGCCGGGCCAGCTCGGTGATGCGCATGGTGTCCATCGCCTCGCGCACCCGCCGCGCGGTCTCGGCGGCCGCGACGCGGCGGCTGCGCAGGCCGAAGGCGACGTTGTCCTCGACCCGCAGGTGCGGGAAGAGGGCATAGCTCTGAAAGACCGTGTTGACCGGCCGCTTGTGCGCCGGCAGGCGGAGGAGGTCGTTGCCGCCGAGGGTGACGTCGCCGCGATCGGGCATCTCGAAGCCGGCGACGATGCGCAGCAGGGTGGTCTTGCCGCAGCCGCTGGGCCCCAGCAGGGTCACGAACTGGCCGTCTGGGATCCCGACCGACAGCCCGCGCAGGACATGCACCGGGCCGAAGGACTTGTCGACTCCGGCGATCGACAGATCCAGCGGACGGCCATCGGCGGGGGTGGCGATCATCGGTGGCGGCACCCTAGGATTGAAGCGCCATGCGGCAACCGCGTCGCCGGGCGGCAGTCCAAGGGTGGGAGAGGAGGTATGAAGCCTTCGTGAATGCGGTTTAAATAAACAGTTGAGATGCGATTCGTGGTCCCCATAACACGCCCCACCTAGGTGACGGTAGTGGTTTCCCCGGTGCCTACTGTGGCCCGGCACTACATTCCCCAGGTGCCACGGTCCGCGTCGGGCCGGCGGCAGACACCCATCTACGAGGAAAGTCCCTCATGCGCATCCGTTCCCTGGTGCCCGCCCTGGCGTGCCTCGCTGCCGCCCCCCTCGCCATCGCCGCCGACGGCCCCTCGGTCAAGTTCGACGGCTTCGTCGACACCGTCTACTCGATCACCAACAACGAGCACGGCGGCGGCAGCACCGGCTTCAACTATGCGGGCAAGCTGGGCGTCTCCGCTGCCATCTCCGATAAGGTCTCGGCCCAGGTCGATCTGAACATCGACGTGGATGGCTCCACGGGCGTCAATGACAATGGCGTGACCTCGCGCCAGGCCTACGGCGTGTGGAAGGTCATCGACGGCGTTGAGCTGAAGACCGGCAAGTTCATCAGCGACTACGGCTGGACCGCGGCATATGCCCCCGGCCTGTACCGCATCAACGGCGGACTCCTGCCGACCCTGTACGGCGTCGACCAGGTTGGCGTCAACGCCAAGTACAGCATGGGTGACCTGGCTGTCGCCCTGACCGTCGCCAACGGCTTCTTCGGCGAGGGCGTCGGCGCTGGCAACCAGGATGGCACCCAGGACAACGAGGCTTACGCCGTCGGTCTCGACGTCGTCTACACCCTCGGCGAGATGGGCTCGGTCAACCTCGAGCTGATCAACGACAGCGACGTCGGCGACGGCGAAGACGGCAATGGCACCCACATCGGTGTCAACGCGACCCTGACCCCGACCAAGGAGCTGACGGTCGGCGCCGAGATCATCTCGCAGACCGTGAACAACACCGACGGCGGCAAGGATGACCAGGCCACCGGCGCCATGGTCCTGGCCAACTTCAAGCTGGCCACCGCCATGCCGATGTCGGTCACCGGCCAGTACAGCTTCCTGGATCAGGACAGCGGTTCGACCAGCGACACCGTCAAGAACGAGCTGGCCGTCGCCCTGCTGACCAACCCGGCCGGCACCGACAAGCTCGGCGCCAACCTCGAGCTGTCCTACACCACTGTCGAGACCGACAGCGAGGACACCGAGTACTCGATCGGCCTCGCCGGCGAGATCCTCTACGTCTTCTGATCCGACCGATCGGACGTAGTTGAAAACTGCAGAACCCCGGTGGGCAACCACCGGGGTTCTGTCTTTGTATCGTGATGCGCAGACGCAGCACCCCCGGCGGATCCCGCCGGGGGTGCTGCGTGTCCTGGCTGAGCTGCCGGGCGATCAGCCGTCGTTGGCGCCGCTGATGACCGCGGGGATGCTGTTGTCGTGCCAGACCGCGGAGGCTGCAGCCGCGGCGCGGATCTCCTCCGCCCGATTCTTCACCGCGCTTGAGACGCCAGCAATGTTCTTCGCGCTTTGGATCACGGTGTTGCCGGTGATCACGGTGCCGGTCTTGAGGATGACCGGACCGCCGACCGCGACGAAGTAGCCGGGCTTGCTGGCGCCGCAGATCGGAGCCACCACGCTCAGGCTCCCATCCGTGGTGCCGCCGATGGTGATGTAGTTGGCCACCACCACCGAGGTGAGGATGGCGCCATCCTGGAATTCCACCGCGACCGGTTCGCCATTGGCGACGGCGGCGGTGGCCGACTGCTGCGCCGGATTGCCGGTCTTGAAGGCCTGGGAGATGCGGTCGTTGGCCATGTCCTCGACCCGGTCGAAGCCGTATTCGACTGCCGAGTCGATGAGGATGGACAGCGTCGGTTCCGGCGCCGCGCTGGTGGCCAGGAACTTCACCCCCGGCTTGGCCCGCACCAGACCCTCGTGCAGGACCGTCTTCAGCACCAGGGCCTTGGTGGCGTTGTTCCAAGCGAAGTCGCCGCTGTTGGTCGCCACGCCCAGGGTCACCCCGGTGTTGATCACCTCCATGCTGACGCCGAGGTAGATGCGCGACAGTTCGTTGACCCACCAGGGCGGGTCGACCATCCATTCCGGACGATGGTCGATCATGCCCTTGTAGCTGTCCAGCAGTGCTCCCTGGATCGGCCCCTTGATCCGCACCGTGAAGTTGGCGATGTCGGCGACCAGATCGCCGCTGACATCGATCACCGTGTCCGGCACATCAGCCATGTCTTCCAGGTAGTCGCTGAGGTCATCCACGACGTCCTTGACCGTGTCCTTGATGTCCTCCCAGGGGTCCCAGCCCCAGCCGGCGACGACCGGATCGCTGCTGGGCTGGACGAAGGGATTGGCTCCGACCAGGAACATGGAACTGCGCGTCTCCTCCGCTGCTGCCAGGCCGCCCGTGCTGCAGATCAGGGCCGCGACCAGGGCGGTACGCGACAGGCGGCGCATGTCAGCGTCCGTCCTGCTGCGCAAGGCGGGCCTCGATGGCGGCCAGGCGCTCATTGGCGCGCTGCACCTCGGCCTGCAAGGCGAGGTTGGCCTTGTTGAGGGCGATGGCGTGGAGGGTGAGTTCCTCGATCTTCTCCATCTGCTTGACCACGATCTCGGATACCGGCAGGCCGTCCTTGGCGATCTCGGCGGCGGCAGGCACGCCCGGCAGGTGGCGGTCGCGCTTGATGGCGGCCTCAAGCTCCGGCAGCGGCAGCAGGCGGTAGTCGTCGGCGAAGACGTAGTCCGGGAAGGGGTTGGCCTGGACGCGGATCTCTTTGGCGAAGAGGGTTGTGTTGACGCTGACGGTGGTATCGGCATTCACCGTGAGCGTCTTGCCGATCTTCACGCTGCCGTCGGTGTTGACGACGATGCTGTCCTTGCCGTTTACGCCGAGGCACAGAGCCCTGTTATCGAAGTAGTAGCTGATCACGCCCCGACGGTTCTCGCTGTGGCCAGGGTATGCCCCTAGTTCGAGCAATGTTGCCCGTGCGGGGTCGCTTGTTGCCGCATTCAGCTGAATGCACATGCAGCCGAGCAAGCAGGCGAGGGTCGCGGACACGGTATTCATGGATGGTTCCTTCAGGTGGTGCGGGAACCATATGAAATCAACGAACTGTCAAGGCCTCGAAAGTGTTCGTGGGGTATTTGACGGCTCGATTTATTGTTGTGTCGAAGCCCTGCTATCCGTCGCCCGATCCCCATCTGCGATCAGCATCTGGTAGTCCAGGCTTTCGCGCGGGCTGGTCCAGGTGGCGAAGACGATGCAGGACTTGGCGGCGGGCAGCTCGCGCAACCACTCGCTCGTCGCGCGCTCGTTGACCTCGGGCAGGGTGATGGCGATACCGGCCTGGCTGGGGGTCGCCTTCTTGAGTTCGCTCTCGGATTCCCAGCGCTTGCCGGCGATCTCGGCATGCGCGTCCTTGGCTTCCATCTCCACGCACAGGGCGGGGTCGGCCTTGCCGTGCTCGTCCTTCAGCAGGGCGATGGCGCGGGTGCGGATGGCGGCGACGTTGGCCTTGGTGCCGTAGGCGACGATGCGGACGGTGATGGGCTTGATGAACATGCCGGCGATGCTGCCGGCCTTGGGCGCCTGGTCCAGCCGCCTACTCGCCGCCCTCGAACGTGATGCCGGCGATCCACACGCTGCCCTCCTTGCGTCCGTTGTGGACGAGGATCTGCAGCTCGCGCAGCTGGTCGAGGCCGGCGATGCGCGCGGAATAGGCCCAGTCGCTGGACTTGGCCTTGAAATCGGATGCACCCAGATCGAAGGACAGCTGGGTGAACTCCTGACCGGACTGGGTGGCGGGCGCGACCTGCGTCTTGCTCTCGTAGTAGGTCCACTCGCCACCGGTCTTCACCGCGATGCCCAGGCGCAGGTCGTCACTGCCGCGATTGGCGACCAGCATGGTCAGCTTCGCGCCCTGGCGGATGCTGAGCTGGTTGCGCAGGACGACCGCCGCCTTGTCGACCTCGGGCTTGGTCGGATGCGGCTCGACGTCGATCTGCATGACCCGGCGCGGGCCTTCGGGGGTGACCAGGGTGATCAGGGAGGGTTTAGCCGGCGACGACCAGTCGAGGGCGTCTGGGGTCCACTTGTTCTTCTCCAGGCCCTCTTCCACCGCGCTGGCGGTGGCGGCGGCCACCGGCTGGCCGCTCTCGTCGCTGGCGCCGGGATTCAGGCCCATGGCGCGCATCTGCTCCTCCCAGGCCGTCCGCGCCTTCTCGAGTTCGCTGAGGCGGGCAAGGATGTCCGGATCGCTGCCGCCGCCATTGCGGTAGGCGAGGTAGAGGGGGAGGGCCTTGTCGGCGCCCTCGATCTCGTCGACCAGCTGGGCGTAGAGCCCACGGGTCTCGAGGTCGCATCCGGGCAGCGCGACCGCCTTGCTCAGCAGTGCGAGGGCCTGGGGGTTGCGGGCGTTGGCCCGGCACCAGCGCGCGAGGTCGACCAGGCCGGCGAGGTCGTCGGCCTTCACCCGGCCCATGCGGGCGGTGAGTCCGAATTCCACGCGTTTGACGCGGTCGCGCGGGATGTTCAGCGCGCCGGTCCCGGTGTTGATCGTCACCCAGTCGGGATCGCTCTGGTTGGCCAGCACGGTGCCGAGGAAGCGCTGCTCGTTGACCAGGATGACGGTGTCGTGCTCGATGGCGGAAGGGGCGGGGCCGGTGCGCTGGCCGCCGGCCGCGGCGGCGCTCCCGCTACCGGTCGTGGTGGCTGCCGCGGTGGCA
>JAFLCQ010000096.1 GCA_017302815.1 Planctomycetota bacterium | reverse complement strand
TCACGCCATCGCCGCCGTGCTGGCGGCGCGGCCGGACCAGGGCTCGGCCAGCCTGCAAGGGGGCATCGAGCGCTGGGCGCGCGAGAACGGCGTCTCCTTCCAGCTGCTGTCCAGCGACGACGATCCCGACAAGCCCTTCACCGTGCTGGAGCACGCCGAGGGTCTCGGCGTCGACGGCGTGGTGGTGCTGCCCTACCCCGGCGCCGATCAGACCCGGGTGATCGGCGAGCTGCAGCGGCGCCATGTCCCCATCGTGTGCATCGAGCGGCGCAACCGCTCGATCAGCGTGCCGTCGGTCGAGATCGACAACCGCATGGGCATGTACCGGGCGGTGCAGCATCTGCTGGAGCGGCATCGCCGGCCGGTGCACTACCTCACCCTGAAGAGCGACCACCAGGCCGACCTCGACCGCCAGGAGGGCTGGGCCCTGGCGATGCGCGACGGCGGCTATGCCGAGCAGATCCCCACGCATCTGCTGCAGCACGCGCGTTCGACCAGCGATCCCGCCTATTGGAACGAGGACCAGCCCTGGCTGCACGGCTACGACCTCGCCCGCGCCTGCTTCGCCGGCGGCCTGCGCCGCTGGTCGATGGCCTGCCAGAAGGACTACGTCGCCTGGGGCGTCTACCGCGCCGCCGCCGAGGCCGGCCTGGGCATCGGCCGCGAGGTGGCGGTCACCGGCTTCGACGATCTCGGACTGGCCGCCCGCCTGGAACCGCCGCTGACCACCGTGCGCCAGGATCTCGAAGCCAAGGGCTACCAGGCAGCCGCCCTGCTGCACCGCCTGATCACCCGTCGCCTCGGCGCCTCGTTGCAGGTGACCCTGCCGGTGGAGCTGATCGTGCGCGCGTCGTCCTGACTCCTGTCCAGATTTCGCCGGGTCGGCATCACGCCCGTCCGTCCGCCACGCTGATCCGCTGAGCACCCCGAGGACGTCCCCATGCACCTCCGCACCGTCTGCCTCCTCCTCGCCACCGCGGCCATCGTCGCCGCCGGCGAGGCCGGCATCCGCCGCATCATCGACACCGGCGCCGACGTGCCCTGGGTCCAGGGCGCCTGGGTCTCGGCCGGCGGCCAGGTCCACCTGGTCGACGACGCGCCGTCCGGGCTCGGCTTCACCCGTTGCATCGAGGTCGAGGCGGTGTTCCCCGGCAAGGGCTTCATGTTCTACAATGCCGAGCCGGCCAAGCCGCTGCTGGTGCCGGGCCGCCTGCTGTCGCTGAGCGTGTGGCATCGCGGGCCCGGCTGCACCATCACCCTGGCCGACGGCTGGAACCGCGGCGAGGCCAATGGCCGCAAGTTCGAATGGGGCCTGCCCGACACCAAGGATGCGTGGAAGCAGTCGACCTTCGCGATCCCGGCCGATTGGGTGCAGCCGATCCGCATCAACGGCGTCGCCACCCACAACTGGGGCGATGATGCGCGCGTCTTCACCCGCAGCATCCGCATCTCCGCCCTGGAGGCGGTCTACGATCTCGCCGACACCGACCTGGCCACCGGGGCGCTGAAGAGCTGGAAGCCAGACCCCGCCCCGGGCGAGCGCAAGGACGTGCCCAAGGAGTGCCCGCGCACGCCGATGCTGGATCTCGGGGTATCAAGCGGCCGCGAAGGCAACGTCTTCGCCGGCGAGGAGCCCGGCGTGTCGGTCTCGGTGCGCTCGTGGCTGGCCGGCCGCCTGGAAGGCTCGCTGCGCTGGAGCCTGACCGATCTCAGCTCCGGCGCCGCGGCGCCGACGGCGCTGAAGAGCGGCGAGCTGGCGGTGGCGGTCGAGGACCGCCCCTTCGGCCAGCGCATCGCCCTGGCGGTGCCCCGCCTCGGCCTCTACCGCCTGGATGCGGAGATGACCTGGAAGGACGGCGCCAAGGACCGCCGCAGCCTGGTCCTGGCGGCGATTGGCGCGGTGCCGAAGGACGATGACGCCTCGCGCGACGCCTCGCCCTACGGCCTCAACACCCACGGCGGCGGGCGCGGCACGGTCGAGGCCTGGGAGAAGGCCGGGATCCGCTGGATCCGCGACTACGCCTGGGGCTTCAACCAGATGCTGGGCGCGCGCGACAAGAACGGCGCCTTCACCGGCTGGCCGTGGTATCCCAAGCTGGTCGAGCGCTACCGCTCGCACGGCCTGCGCCTGATGCCCTGCCTGATGGACGGCGGCATCGCCAAGGCCGACGGCAGCACGCCCAAGGTGCCGGCGCAGTGGCGCAAGGATCTGCTGGCGATCCTCGCTGGCTTCCCCGACCTCACGGTGTGGGAGCTGGCCAACGAATGGGACCTCGACTGGGAGAACAAGCACGGCGCCAAGGCCGACCGCGCCGCCGGCTGGCCGGCCTACCGCGCCTACCACAAGGCCTTCGGCCAGGTGGTGTCGGCCGCCGGCCTGACCGCGGTCGAGAACGGCCGCGCCGGCGTCTATCCCGACGAGGTGCGCAGCATGGTCGCCGACGGCTCCTTCGCCGGGCTGCAGATCGTCAACGGCCACTACTACACCGGCGTCGACGCGCCCGAGACCAGCGCCAGCAACGCCAACACCGGCGGCGGCGGCCCGGCCTCGCAGCGCCGCCTGACCTACCAGGACCTGCTGCGCGAGTCCTATCGCGCCGGCCGCTCCGACGGCACCCAGCGCTCGTTCTGGCTCACCGAGTTCGGCTACGACACCAAGGCCGGGTTCATCGTCAGCCACTTCCAGCAGGCGGTCTACCTGCAGCGCGCGTGGATGATCAACCTCGCCAACAACGTCGAGCGCTCGTTCTGGTTCTACGACTTCGACAACAGCAAGGCCAACGTGTTCTTCGACGGCTGCGGCATCATGGACGACCTCGCGCAGCCGAAGCTGTCCTACTGCACGCTCTCCGCCCTCACCCGCATCCTGCCAAACCCGAAGCATCTCGGCCCGGTCGAGGCCGGCCCGGGCACCTGGGGCTACCTCTTCGAGGACCACGGCCGCCTGGTCGCCGCCATGTGGACGGTGGGCATGCAGGAGGGTCCGCAGGTCGAGTTCGCCTCCGGCAGCCTGGTCGACTTCCTCGGCAACGCCCTGCCCGGCCGCCGCGTCAAGCTCGGCCCGGCTCCGGTCTTCTGCGTCGGCGTCGATCCGGGTGACCGCCTGGTCAAGCAGGCCTGCTACGAGCTCGACGGCCTGCGCCTCATCGACCTCGCGGCCGGCGACCGCGTGACCATCCCGGTGGCGGTGCGCAACCACCGCCGCGACGGCCTGAAGGCGCAGCTGAAGGCGGTGCTGCCGGCCGGCTGGACCGCCGCCGGCCCCGTGCCGACGGTCGAGGTCGCGGCCGGCGCCCAGGGTCGCGCGGAGGTCGCGTGCACCGTCGCCCCCGACGCCAAGCCGGGTGAATACGAGGTCGCGGTGCAGATCGACGAGGGCGGCGTCCTCGCCACCCTGCGCACCCGCGTCCTGGTCGGACCGGCGCTGACCGTGACGGTGCCGGCGCTGGGCAACCGTCCCGGCACCAGCGATGTCGCCCTGACCGTGGTCAACCGCTCGCAGCGCACTCTCGATGGCACCGTCGCCCCGCGCCTGCCCGCCGGCTGGAAGGCCGAGCCGGCGAGCGTGCCCATCGCCGCCCTCGCGTCGGGCGCGGCCAAGACCCTGCCGTTCAGGATCACCTGGGATGCGGGCTGGAAGCCGGGTGAGGAGGCGTGGGCCGAGGTGGCGACCGCCGATGGCGTGGCGATGCGCGCCGCCCTGCAGCCCGGCGTCATCACCATCCCGAAGCTGAAGGCGCTGAAGGCCGACGGCGACCTCGGCGAGTGGCCCGCCGCCGCGCTGCTGCCGGGCTGGGTGGTCGGCTGCGCCGAGGGCGCCGCCGATGCCGAGATCCGCCTGGCATGGAACGAGCAGGGCCTGGCGGTGGCGGTGCGCGCCAAGGACTCGCGGGTGCAGTGCACGGACGCCCGCTCGTTCTGGGAGATGGACACCCTGGAGATCTTCCTCGACAGCCAGGGCAGCTTCGCCGAGCGCGCCTTCGCCGCCACCGACCACCAGTTCTGGCTGGTGCCGCTGCCGGCGGAGAAGCGCGCCTACCTCGGCCGCTGGAAGCGCGCGCAGGAGATCCCCGAGATCGCCTACGACATCCCGGGCGTGCAGAGCTTCGCCGCGGCGGCGTCGGGCGGCTACGTCTACGAGGCCCTCATCCCCGCCGCGCGCATCACCGGCTACCAGCCGAAGGCCGGGGCCACCATGGGCATGGACCTGATGCTGACCGTGAACGGCGCCGGCGGGAAGCGCGAGGTCTACTGGCCCTGGAGCAAGAAGGACAACCCGGCGGCGCGGCCGCAGACCTGGGGCATGGTCCGGCTGGGCGACTGAAACGGCCCGTTCCAAGGGCGGCGGCGGCCGGCACCGGATGGTGTCGGCCGCTGCGTTTCAAGTCGTTGTCTGAACGTCAGTTGTGGACGTGCCGCCTGATCGCCGGAGGGGTTGCGCCCAGCCCCGGCCGACCATAGTGCGCCGATCCACATGAGCACCCCCGACGGCACCGGCACGACTGGCGAGATCCACATCCACGAGGAGATGAAGGAGAGCTATCTCGCGTACGCGATGAGCGTCCTCGTCGATCGTGCCCTGCCCGACATCCGCGATGGCCTGAAGCCGGTGCACCGCCGCATCCTGCAGACCCTGCGCGACCTCAACCTGACGCCGGGGCGCAAGTACCTCAAGAGCGCCAAGATCGTCGGCGACTGTCTCGGCAACTACCATCCCCACGGCGACAGCGCGGTCTACTTCGCGATGGTGCGCATGGCGCAGGACTTCTCGCTGCGCTATCCGCTGGTCGAGGGCCAGGGCAACTTCGGTTCGATCGACGGCGACCTCGCGGCGGCCTACCGCTACACCGAGGCGCGCATGGCCACCCCGGCCACCGACATGCTCTCGGACATCGAGTACGAGACGGTCGACCATCGGCCGAACTTCGATGGCCGCCTGCAGGAGCCGACCGTCCTGCCCAGCGCCCTGCCCAACCTGCTGGTCAACGGCAGCAGCGGCATCGCCGTCGGCATGGCGACGAACATCCCGCCGCACAACCTCGGCGAGATCTGCCGCGCCATCACCCACGTCATCGACCACCCGGATTGCCAGGTCGCCGACCTCATGCAGTTCGTGCACGGCCCGGACTTCCCCACCGGCGCGGTGATCTGCGGCAACATGGGCGCGCGCCAGGCCTACGAGACCGGCAACGGCCGCGTCACCGTGCGCTCGAAGGTGACCCGCGAGGCCATCGATGGCCGCGAATGCCTGGTCGTCACCGAGATCCCCTACGGCATCAAGCTGGGCACGGTCTACGAAAGCATCAACCTCGCCCACCAGGAGGAGAAGATCCCCGGCCTGCAGGCGATGACCGGCGGCGTGGTCGGCGACGGCATCCGCCTGGTGCTGGCGGTGAAGAAGGGCGAGGACCCGGACATCGTGCTCAACCAGCTGTGGGAGCACACCAACCTCCAGTACCACTTCGCGATCAACCTCATCGCCCTGGACGGCGGCCGTCCACGCACGGTGTCGCTGAAGCGCATGATGGTGGCCTGGGTCGAGCACCGGCAGGACGTCATCGTCCGCCGCACCCGCTTCCTGCTCGCCCGCGACGAGGCCCGCCTGCACATCGTCGACGGCCTGCTGGCCGCCATCGACGTCATCGACGCCATCATCGCCCTGATCCGCGCCGCCGAGAGCGGCGAGCAGGCGAAGCAGCAGCTGATCGCCCAGCTGTCATTCTCCGACCGCCAGGCGCAGGCCATCCTCGATATGCAGCTGCGCCGCCTGACCGGCCTGGAGCGCGGCAAGCTGACCGCCGAGCGCGACGCCCTGATCGCCGCGATCGCCGACTTCCGCGACATCCTGGCGCGGATCGAGCGCCGCAACCAGATGATCAAGGACGACCTCGCGCGCATCGAAGCGGCCTACGGCGACGAGCGGCGCACGGTCATCGGCGATCCCGTCGGCGACTTCGACATGGAGGACCTGATCGAGGACGAGCCGTGCATCGTCACCCTGACCGCCAGTGGCTATATCAAGCGCATGCCGGTCGGCACCTTCCGGGTGCAGCGCCGCGGCGGCAAGGGCGTCACCGGCGGACAGCTGAAGGATGATGACGACGAGGTCGCCAAGGTCTTCAGCGCCACCAACCACCAGTACCTGCTGGTGTTCACCAGCCTCGGCCGCTGCCACTGGCTGAAGGTATGGCAGGTGCCCGAGGCGTCGCGCACCAGCCGCGGCAAGCATCTCGCCAACGTCCTGGCCCTCGACGAGGGCGAGGCGGTGACCGAGGTCATCCCGGTGCGCGAGTTCCGCGAGGACCAGTTCCTGCTGATGGCGACCAGCCAGGGGCAGGTGAAGAAGACCGAACTGGCCGCCTACGGCAATCCGCGCAACGGCGGCATCAAGGCGATCAAGATCGCCGACGGCGACGACCTCGTCGACGTCGTCATCACGAATGGCAATGACGAGGTGCTGCTGGCGACCGATGACGGCCAGGCCTGCCGCTTCAGCGAAACCGACGTGCGTCCGACCGGCCGCGACACCGGCGGTGTCGGCGGCGTCGACCTGGCGCCCGGCGCCAAGGTGGTGTCGCTGGTCCGCCTGGTTCCCGGCGCCGAGGTGCTGACGGTCTGCCGCAAGGGCTATGGCAAGCGCACCCCGTGGGAGGAGTACCGCCTGATCCGCCGCGGCGGCAAGGGCGTGATCAACATCGACGCCTCCGAGCGCAACGGCGCCGTGGTCGCCAGCCTGCTGGTCGCCCCCGGCGACCAGATCATGGTCACCACCCGCAAGGGCCAGATCGTGCGCATGGGCATCGATGGCATCCGCTCGACCGGCCGCGCCGCCCAGGGCGTGACCATCATCGACCTGGAGGACGGCGACGAGGTCGGCGCGGTCTCGCTGTGCCCGCGCGACACCACCCCGCCGCCCGCCACCGAGCAGCCGGCCGCGAACTGAGGACGATCAGGGCAGACCGAGCCGCGGCGCCACCTCGGCGAGGACGAGGACGGCACCGACCCCGACGGCGAGGATGATCGCTGATCCCATCAGGCCGATAGGCAGGTATTCGGTGAAGCCGAAACGGATCTGCCTGCCCTGCGCATCGACCAGGCCGGCGCGATCGACCATCGACTGGGCCAGAGGTCCAGAGGTGGCGGCAGTCAGCAGCAGGCTGCTGCCGGCGCACACGCCCATCGCAAGTCCGACATAGATGGCGGTCGCCGGAAGCTGACCCGACAGCGCGGGCGCGACCTCAAGCAGCGCCGCCATGCTCGGACCGGCGGAGAACACTCCGGTTGCCAGCCCGGCCACCACCGTGAGGAGTGCCAGCTTGAGATCGGCAGCCAGCGGGAGCGCCGCCAGCCAGCCGGCGAGATGCTCGAATGCGCCGGTGGCGCGCACGGCGCCGACCATGATGAAGAGGGCGAGCAGGAAGAGGACGGCTTCGACGTCGACGCGGGTGCGCAGCAGGCGTTCACCAATGCGGGCCCGACCGATCAGCGCGGCGATGACTCCCAGCCAGCAGATCAGTTCGGAAGTCACCCCGCTGATCCCGGGCACCACTGCCCAGGCGACGATCATCCCCGCCAGCATCAGCGCTGCCGGCGCCAGCACCTTCCAGTCGACGTGCACGCGGCGATACATCCCATCCATGGTGGAGATCGCGATGCGGGTGGCGATGGCGCTGCCCTCGGTCCCTCGCCAGGGCCGAATCCACAGCGCCGTCGTGACGATGATGGCAGCCATGGCTACGGCGCACACCGGCATCGCAGCTACCAGGTAGTCGCCGAAGCTGATGACTCCGCTGCCCAGCAGCAGGATGGCCGGGAAGTCGCCGATGGGGGTCGAGGCGCCGCCGAGGTTGCAGGCGACGATCATGAGTCCCAGCATCCACGATGCATAACGCCGGTCTGCCCCGATCAGCTGCAGGACCACCATCACCGGCGGCAGCACGAGGACGAGGGCGGTAAGATTGTTGACCAGGCCGCTGACCAGGAACATGCCCCCGGCGCAGGCGATGAGCAGCAGGCGCGGATCGGCGCCGGTGGCGCGCACCGCCAGGCCGGCGAGGACGCCGAACAGGCGCGACATCGCCAGCATTTCCGCCAGCAGGCCGAGGGCGACGACCATGACCAGCACGCCCCAGGGCACACCGGCGAGGAGCTGCTGCATGCCGGACGTGCCGGTGAGGGTCGCGAGCAGTCCAGAGACGGCGGCGCCGAGGGTGAGGATCAGCAGCCTGGCCTGCGGCCATACCGCCTGTGCCAGGAGGGCCGCGAGCAGCACGGCGACCAGCAGTGCTGCACTCATGCGACCACCGTGGTGAAGGAGGTCGGAACGACCTCGGCGAGCCAGCGGGGGTACACAGCGAACGGGGTGGGCAAGACGTTCCAGGCGATGCGGGCGCGGAATGCAGCGCGTACATCAGGGCCGTCCAGGCGCAGCCAGGCTGGTGGCGCGAACAGCCCGTCATCGCCGCCGTAGACGAAGCAGAGCAGGGCAGAATCGCTGCCGGCTCTGGCAAGAACGGCATCGAGGTCGATGGCGCTCAGGGCTCCATCGAAGTTGGCGAGCACGCGATCCCAGTCCGCCGGCAGTGGCGCGTAGGTGAGTATGGCTGCGTCGAGACCGGACATGGCCGGCAGCAGGGCGTCGAGGGCATCCGACTCCAGGCCGACGATGGTCAGGCGGCGGCATCCGGCGAGGGCTGCGATGCAAGCAGCCGATTCGCGCACTGGTGCCCGGATCCCTGCCAGCCAGCTGACGCAGACCGCGTCCAGTACGGGATATTCACGACCAAGCTGATCGCGCAGGGCTCCTACCCCGGCATCTCCGGCCTCGGCGTGCACGTCGCGGGCGAAGATCCAGGCTGCGGCGGCATATCCCAGTTCGCCGGCGGCGGCGCGGAAGGCGTGGGATAGACCGGGGGGAAGGATCATCGCCGCTCCAGCGCCCGCAGGATGCCGGCGGCCAGGTTGGCCATGGCGACATTGGCGAGGACATGATGGGCTGGACCGTCGCAGAGCGCGTCGGCCAGAGCCGCGCTCTGGGCTGCTTCGCCGCCGCTGACAGCTGCAAGGGCCTCCGGATCGAGAGCGAGGGGGAATGTGGGCGGTGAGCCGCCGGCCAGATGGGGAGGCAAGCGCATGGCGACCGGCAGTCCCTGCGACGTCGGCGGCAGAGCCCCGGTGCGGGCGGCGATGGTGGCAAGGAGGCGCAGCAGGGCGTAGCTGGCGCAGCGGTGATGGGTGGGGCCTTCCTCGCTGATGATACGCACGACAAATGCCCGCTCTCCGGCATCGGGCAGCCAAGGACGCAGCAGCTCCGAGAGTTGCGCGGCATCGATGATGGCGGCAAGGGCGGAAGCTGGCAGGTGGGGACGGGTGTGCTGCACCCGGGGTTCGTAGGGGACGGCCGCTGGGGATGCAACCGTGCAATCCGGCCGGGTAGGTAGCGGCGAGCGGACGTCGCATCCTTGCACACGGCGGGGATCACGGGTTTCACCTCCTGGTGACACCGTAGATTCGCTGCATGCATCATCATGCCCTGCTCGCCGCCACCCTGGTCGCGGCGCTGACCGCCGGTGAATCCGTCCATCTTGAGGTGCAGACGGGGCACGCTGACAGCTTCGGGTCGCTGGCCTGCTCGCCCGATGGCAGGCTGATCGCCACCAGCGCCTTCGACCAGACCGTGCGGCTGTGGGACATCGCTTCCGGCCTGCAGGTCCGGACCCTGGTCGGCCACGCCTACAGCGAGGTCACCGGGGTCGGTTTCAGCGCCGACGGCACGCGGGTGTACAGCGCCTCCGATGGGGCGATGGTCCACCGCGTAGCCGATGGCGGGATCGAGGCGTCGTGCAGCGACGCGCTGTACTGCCTGGGAGCGCTGCCCGGCGGCGGCCAGCTGGTGCGCATGCCGGCCGGACCGGGCAAGGTCGGCCTGGGTCGACGCCGGGACGGGGCGGTGACCCTGCTCGCAGCCATCGATCCCGCATCGATCGAGCAGAACGGCTGGATCGGCGGAACCGACGTCTTCTGGGTCTGGGGGGCCGGGCAGCTGCGTGCGCTCCACGCCGGCTCCAGCGAGCCGGCCTTCCGCGAGGCCGGCCCCCGGCTGGCGCTGCCTGCTGGACTGGCGGTGAAGGTGATGCAGCCCAGTCCCGACCTGCGCTGGTTGGCGCTGACCTGCGAGCTTCCCGATGGTGGGCAGAAAACCCGCCGTCTGCAGGTCTTCTCCCTCGGCGATGGCGCCCGGGTCCTCGATGCCGTGCTGCCGGAGGAGTCGGGAGCCTACTACGAACGCCTGCTCTTCGTGCCAGGCCGGCAGGAGGTGCTGCACAGCCGCGGTCCGAAGCGAGGCAAGGGCGAGGCGGTCGATCCCGGTGTGACCGGCTTCACGTGGCCGGGAGGCGCGCGGCGCCGCTTCAGCGCCACGCCGCTGGGGACGGAGGCTATGGATTGCACCCCCGACGGCCGGCTGCTGGCTACAGCCGACTGGGATCGCGTCCTGCGCCTGTGGGATCTCGCCAGCGGGGCCCTGCTGCGCGAGGCCCGCACCGTCACCGAACCCGCCAGGCTGGCGGTCGTCGCCGCGCCCGACGGGCGTCGCTGGGCCTTGCAGGATCAGCGCCAGCGCGGTGCGCCATGGCGGATCCTCGATCTCGCCACCGGACGCATCGCCGCCGAGGTGCCCGATGCGCAGGGTGTGCCGGCATTCTCCGT
>JAFLCQ010000095.1 GCA_017302815.1 Planctomycetota bacterium | reverse complement strand
ACGTCGGCCCGCCGGGCCGCGCGCGTCCACCGCAGCACCCCCAGGCGCTCGCGGACCAGGACGCGCTCGCGCCCGACGCAGATGCAGCAGCGCGACCATCCCCGCCGCAATCCCAGGCCCATGGCGATCAGCAGCAGGCCGATGCCCAGGCCAGGCAGTCCCAGCAGGCCGAAGACGATGGGGATGAGGTCCCCCGGCCCGCGATAGCGCCAGCCACCCGAGGCCCCGGTCATCCAGAAGACCATGAAGCCGGTGATGAACACGCCCATGACCGCCATGCCCCAGGCCACGGCGGCCGGCGCCGTGCGCGGCGGGGCCTCCAACCACACCCCCTCCGGACCATCGTAGCGCCGGATCGCGTCGGACATGGCCTGGATCCTGCGGCCCGCGCCCTGACCGCAACCGGCCGGGGGCGCGGCTGTTGACGTGGCAGCTGGGCGGCAAGGCTCGCGGCCATGATCAAGCGCGCCCTCGGCAGCACCGACATGAACATCACCGCCATCGGCGTCGGCGCCTTCGCCATCGGCGGCTGGATGTGGGGCGGCCAGGATGATGCCGAGTCCGAAGCCGCCATCCGCGCCGCCCTGGAGGCGGGCGTCAACTGGGTCGACACCGCGCCGATCTACGGCGAGGGCAAGGCCTCGCTGGTCCTCGGACGGGTGCTCAAGGACATGCCGTCCGGTCAACGTCCCCTGGTGTTCAGCAAGTTCGGCCACCACCTCATCGACGGGAAGCGCATCACCGACGGCTCGCGGGCGCAGGTCGTGCGCGACTGCGAGGAGGAGCTGCAGCGCCTCGGCGTCGAGCGCATCGACCTGTTCCAGCTGCACTGGCCGGCGCCGCAGCCGGTCGAGGAGACCGCCGCCGCCTGCGCCGACCTGATCAAGGGCGGCAAGATCCGTGCCGTCGGGGTCAGCAACTTCGACGCCGCGCAGCTGGCGGCCTGGAAGGCCACCGGCCTGCCACTGCATTGCGTGCAGAACGGATTCTCGCTGGTGAAGCCCGAGCCCGGCGCGGCGGTGCTGCCGTGGTGCGTCGACAACGGGGTCGGCTTCCTCGCCTACTCGCCGCTCTTCCGCGGCCTGCTGTCGGGGACGTGGACGGCGGGCAAGACCTTCCCGCCCGGCGACCATCGCGGCGAACGCGACGACTTCCGCGGCCCGCGATTGGAGCGCTGGCTGCGCGCGGTCGACGAGCTGCGCGCGCTGGGCGAGGACGACGAACTCGGCGTCCCGCAGCTGGCGATCGGCTGGCTGCTCTGCCACGAGGGAGTCAGCGGCGTCATCGTCGGCGCCCGCAACGCCGTCCAGGGCGCCGCCCTCGGCGATCTGGCCATGCCGCTCAAGCAGAAGCAGATCGAGGCCATCGACGCGATCGTCGCCAGCTGCCGCGCCGACCTCGGCGGCTGATCACTTCCGCGGCGCCGCGGTCAGCTCCTTCAGGGCGGCCTCGGCGCGGACGGCGGCGGCCGTCCCCGGCCAGGCCTTGCAGAACGCGGTCAGCTTGGCGGCGCGCGCCTGCGGCTTGTCCAGAGCGAGGATGGAGTCCAGTTCGGGGGCGATGTCCTCTTCCAGCAACGCCGCCGTCCTCTCGCGGGTCGGGCATGGCTGCCAGTCCTTGAGCAGCTTCAGGAGCGCCTTGCCGCGCTTGCCGGCGGGCTGCGCCGCGACCGGCTCCAACGCCTTGGCCGCCAGACCGTCGTAGGCCTCCATCGCCTTTGCCGAGCAATCGTATCCGTCCCAGGCGGCACGGAACTTCTCCAGCTTGCCCGGAGTGGTGGCCCCCGGTTGGGCCAGGATGGCGGCCAGCTCCTTGGCACCGGTGGCATCGGCCAGGGCCTTGGCGTCCGTTTCGCACGGGAAGCCGGCCGCGCGCAGGGCGAAGGCGCGCTGCTTGTCGGCCGAAGCCGGACCGAGCTTGGCCAGTTCGGCGCGCAACAGCTCATCGACCTGCGGACTCATGGCGGCGAAGCGGTCCAGCGCCTCGGTGCGCTCGGCCACGGCGATGGAATAGCCTTCGATGACCTGGCGGTAGGCGCGGCAGGCCTCGTAGGGCTTCTTCGCCTCAAGCCCCCTGCCCTGGGCCACCAGGGCCTTGGCCTCCTCGACCAGCGGCCGGTCGACAGCGCGCAGTCCCTTCTCGAACCACTCGGCCGACGGCATGGCATGCTCGAGGCCGGGCTGCTCGAAATAGTCGACGTGCTTGAAGCCCTGGGCCCGCATGTTGTCGAACAGGGTCTTGGTGCCCGGCTTGTTGAAGTCCTTCTCGCCGGTCAGCAGGGCGTAGCGGTTGCCCAGGGCCAGTTCGCGGATCGGCTTGCCGATCGGCTTCTCGGAGGGGAATTCGGGAGGGTTGCAGCCGCACAGGTAGAGAGCGCCGCTGAACACGTCGGCATAGGTCGGTGCCACCATCGAAGCGCAACGGCCGCCGCCGCTGAAGCCCGTGGCATAGATCCGCCGCGGATCGATGCGGTAGGCCTTGGCCATGTTCCACACCGCATCCAGCGACAGGCCCCAGCGCGGGCCGACATGGCGCTCGTTGGGCACATTGGTCGCCCCGATCCAGATCACGCGGTTGCGGGCCAGCAGCTCCTTGTAGCCCCCCGCCCCACCGCCCTTGCCGGCGCTGGTGAAGACCATCAGGCCATAGGGGATGGTGCCATCGTAGTCCGCTGGCACCGTGACCTCGAACTCCTCCTTGGCGATGTCGTAGAGCGCCCCGGCCTCGGGGTCGCCCCAGCCGTAGCGCAGCCGCATGCGCTCGTACACGCCCTCGGGATGGCGCTCGGCGAAGCTCGTGGTGAAGGTGCCGGTGCGCGGCTTGTCCGCGGCCGACAGCAGGGCGGCGATGACCAGGAGCAGGAGCGGTCGCATGGCGCGGACTGTGCAGCGCGGCCGGCGCGGCTCAATGCAGCCGGCTGTCGCTCAGCCGCCCAGGGCCTGCCCGAGATCGTCGATCAGCTCGTCGCAGTCCTCGAGGCCGACCGACATGCGGATCAGGTTCTCGCGGATGCCCAGGGCCGCGCGCTCGTCCGGCGTCTTCTCATAGTAGCTCATCAGCGGCGGCTGCTCGATCAGCGACTCCGCGCCGCCCAGGCTGGGGGCGAGGAAGGGGATGCGCACGCGGTCGACGACACGGGTGGCGTCCTCGAGCCCGCCCTTGACCGTGAAGCTGATCAGGCCGCCGAAGCCGGCCATCTGCCGCGAGGCGATGGCGTGCGAGGCGTTGCTGGGCAGGCCGGGATACCACACCTGCTCGACCGCTCGGTGCGATTCGAGGAAACGGGCGATGCGCAGCGCGCTCTCGTTGTGCCGACGCATGCGCACACCGAAGGTCTTCAGGCCGCGGATCAGCATGTAGGCGTTGAAGGGGCTGGCCAGCGCGCCCAGCATGCCCTGGTGCTCGCGCACCGCGTCGATGAAGTCCTTGCGTCCGCACACCACGCCGGCCAGGAGGTCGTTGTGGCCGCCGAGGTACTTGGTGGCGCTGTGGATGACGATATCGATGCCGTGCTCGACCGGACGCAGGTTGAACGGCGTGGCCAGGGTGGCGTCGATCATCGTCTTGACGCGGCGGGCCTTGGCGACCTTCGCCAGCTCGGCGAGGTCGATGCAGTTCATGTACGGGTTGGTCGGGCTCTCGCTGATGATCAGCTTCGTCCGCTCGGTGATCGCAGCCGCGATCGAGGCGACGTCGGGCTGCACCACCGCGCACTCGACCCCGAACTTGGCCAGGAACTCGCGCACGAACACCCGCGTCTTGCGGTAGCTGTCGGCGGTGATGACGATGTGCATCCCCGGCTTGGCCATGGCCAGCAGGGTGGTGACGATCGCCGACATGCCGGTGCTGGTCAGCAGCGCGGCCTCGGCGCCGTCCAGCGCCGCCAGGCGCGCCTCGGCAACCTCCTGGGTCGGGTTGCCGTAGCGGCCGTACTCCTCGCCGCGGGCGATCTCGCCGCGGAAGTACTGGTGCAGCTCGGCCGTGCTCTGGAAGGGGAAAGCGGTCGAGAGGATGATAGGAGTGACCAGGCTGTCGTGGGCCTTGTCGCGTGTCTCGCCGGCATGCACCGCGAGGGTGTCGATCGAACGGGCCATTCAGCGCTCCCTGGCGAACTCGGGGAAGGTGGCGACGGGGGCGAAGCAGCGGCCATCCCAGCAGAAGGCGCGCGCCTCGACGATGCGGTGGACGCGGACATCGACCACCAGCTGGTACAGCTCGGGCCAGGTCGGCACGCCATCGGGGGCGAAGGTGCGCGCATCCTCGGAACTGAAGTAGGAGCCGCAGTCGATGTGGCTGTGCCAGACGCCCAGCCAGCGCTCGCCGGCGGCCTCCGCCTCGCGCACGGCCTTGGCGACCTTGGCCCCGTTCATCGCGAAATAGTCACGCGACGTGCGGGGGTATTCCACGGGATCGACGGCATGCAGCTTGTCAGCCATGTTCTCCATCAGCAGCATGCGCGTGCATGCGTCCGATCCGGCGGCGGCGAAGAGCAGGCCGCAGGACTCCGACGGATAGCAGACCGAAGCATGCACCGCGATCCCGTCGACGATGGACGGAAGCAGTGTCAGCATGGTCCGCCCCCGCTGACGACCGGACGACCGGACGACCGGACGATCAGACGCATCAGATAACCGGCGTCAGCCACGACGCGCGCGCCGGGTCGCGGCCATAGGCGGCGTCCTCGTAGGCCTTCTGGATGCGGCTGGTGATCGCGCCCTTGGCGCCGACGCCGACCGGACGCTTGTCGATCGTGCGCACCCAGCTTACCTGGCAGCCGGTGCCGACCAGGAAGACCTCGTCGGCGACGTAGAGCTCGGTGCGGGCGATGGGGCGTTCCTGCACCTCGATGCCGTTCTCGCGCGCCAGCTGGATGATCGCCCGGCGGGTGATGCCTTCCAGGATGTCGGCGGTGCGGTCGGGGGTGTGCAGGATGCCGTCGCGGACGATGAAGATGTTCTCGGCGCTGCCCTCGCAGACCTGCGAGCGGTCGTTGAGGAAGATCGCCTCGTCGTACCCGTTCAGCACCGCCTCGCTCTTGGCCAGGGCGCTGTTGAGGTAGCCGCCCATCGCCTTGGTGCGGGTGGGGATGCTGTTGTCCGCCACGCGCCGCCACGAGCTGACGCACACGTTCAGCCCCTTGGCGGTGTCGAGGTAGTCGCCCAGGGCGATCATGTAGCACATGTAGCCGTCGGGCACGCCGACCATGACGGGTCCCAGGCCGGTCCCCTTCTTGTAGACCGCCGGACGCAGGTAGATGTTCTGCGTCGGCTTGTTGCGACGCACCGTTTCGACCGCCAATGCGCACATCTCGTCGACCGACGGGGCCTGCATCAGCAGGGTGGCGGCGCTGCGCGCCAGGCGCTCGAAATGCTCGCGCAGGAAGAGCAGATTCACCTTCGAGCCATCCCAGTAGCCGCGAATACCCTCGAAGCAGCCGGTGCCGTACTGCAAGGCGTGGGTGTTGATCGGCAGCTGGCACTCCGGCAGGGGTTTCCAGCTTCCGTCGTGGTAGGCGGTGAAGATCGGGGTGGACTGGCTCACGATTGCTCCGGCGGGGTGCGGAGCATGCGGCGGACACGGGGCTCCGCCAGTGGCGCCACCCCCGGCCCGGAACAAGGGCCGGCGACAGTCCATTTGACGTCGGGCCGATGGCCACTATCGTGCCGCCCTTCCCACGGAGAGCTGGCATGACGCTGGTCAACACGCAGTACGCCGAAGCCATCGCCAAGGTCGGCGGCTACTACAACTTCGTGACCATCATCAACCGCCGGCTCAAGGAGCTGAACAACGGGGCACCCCCGATGGTCGCTCCGCCCGCCGGCGAGAAGAACTTCGACAAGATCGATCTCATCGTCGCCGAGATCGAAGCAGACCTCCTGAAGCTCAAGTAAGACGGCACCGGGACGCACGACATGCACCAGACCACCTTCACCCACCCCTCCAAGATCCAGCGCGGCTGGTACCAGGCCAGCGCCAAGGGCCAGGTCCTGGGCCGCCTCGCGACCCGCATCGCCACCGCCCTCATGGGCCGCAACAAGGCCGACTGGACCCCCCACGTCGACAATGGCGACTTCGTGGTCGTGACCGACGCCGAGCAGGTCGCCGTCACCGGCAACAAGCTCGAGACCCACATCTACCGCTTCCACAGCGGCTACTTCGGCGGCCTGACCCTGATGCCGCTGGGCAAGCTGAAGGAGAAGCACCCCGAGCGCGTGATCGAGCTCGCGGTCAAGCGCATGCTCCCCAAGACCGTGCAGGGCCGCCACATGCTGAAGCGCCTGAAGGTCTACAAGGGCGGCAGCCACCCCCACATCGGCACCAAGCCGAACCAGCTGCCCTGAACTGATCGCCGGCGTCCTGCCGGCGTGCAGCGCACCGACCCGCGGCCCCAGGCTGCGGGTCGTGTCGTTTGCACGCCCGGCCACGGCACCAGCATCACGATACACCGATGAGCGCCTCACTGTCCGTGGCCATCGAGCACCTCGAGGTCCCCCTCGCGCAGCTGCGCGGACGGGATCCGGTCGGCATAGACCACCATCTGCAGCCGTGGATAGCCCGCGCCTGCCGGGTGGCCGTGAGCGACGTGCAGAGCTACCGCATCGACCGGCGCTCGCTGGACGCGCGCTTCAAGCCCGATCTGCGTTTCGTCTACAATCTGGTCGCCACCCTGCGCGACGAGGCTCCGGTCGCTGCCGCGCCGGGCATCACCGTCCTCGACGCGCCACCGGCCCAGGACGACCAGCTGTGGCACCTGCCGCTGCGCGCCGACCGGCCGACCGACGCCATCGTCGTCGGCAGCGGGCCAGCCGGCCTGATGTGCGCCTATCTGCTGGCCGTGCACGGCTGCCGGCCGCTGGTCCTCGACCGCGGCCGCGACGTCGATCGCCGCGGCGCCGACATCGAGCGCATGCACGAACGGCGCGAGATCGACCCCGACTCGAACTACCTCTTCGGAGAGGGCGGCGCCGGCACCTACAGCGACGGCAAGCTCTACACCCGGGTCAAGGACCGGCGCATGCGCTTCCTGCTGGAGGCCTTCGTCGCCGCCCGCGCCCCGCGCCACATCCTCTACCGCCACCACCCGCACATCGGCAGCGACATCCTGCCGCACATGTGCCGCCGTCTGCGCGAGATGATCATCGCCAAGGGCGGCGCCTTCCGCTGGGACAGCGAGGTCGTGGACATCGCCGTCGCCGGCGGCCGCTGCGTCGGTGTGACCCTGCGCGGCGGCGAGATCCTGTCAGCGCCCGTCACCGTGATCGCTCCCGGACACAGCGCACGCGCGCTGATCGCCGCCATCGCCCGGCGCGGGGTGCAGCACAAGGCCAAGGGCTTCCAGCTGGGCTGCCGCATCGAGCACGACCAGTCGCTGATCGACCTCGGGCAGTATGGCTGCGTCTCCGGCCGCGACCTGCCGCGCCATCTGCTGCACGCCGCCGAGTACAACCTGGTCTCGCGCCCGCCCGAGCGCAGCGGGGCGCAGAGCGTCACCACCTTCTGCATGTGCCCGGGCGGCGAGATCATCGCGGCGACCAGCGATCCCGGTCAGCTGTCGACCAACGGCATGAGCCGCTTCGCCCGCGCCTCGGGCTTCGCCAACGCCGGCCTGATCGTCAACCAGCCCGACACCCATCGCGACGACCCCCTGTCCGGATTCGACGTCATCGACCGCCTGGAGAAGGCCTGCTTCGAGGCCGGCGGCCGCGACTACGCCTGCCCGGCGCAGTCGGCCGCCGCCTTCGTGCGCGGCGAGGCCGGCCCGGCGCCCGGACGTACCAGCTACCGCTTCGGTCTGCGTCCCGGCCGCCTCGACCGCATCCTGCCGCGCGAGACGGTCAAGGGCGTCAGCGCAGCCCTGACCCATTTCGAGCGCATCATCCCGGGCTTCATGACCCGCGGCACCCTGGTCGGGGTCGAGGCGCGGGTCAGCAGCCCGATCCGCTTCGAGCGTAACCCCGACACCCTCGAAAGCTCGCTGTCCGGCCTCTACCTGGCCGGCGAGGGTGCCGGCTACGCCGGCGGCATCGTCTCGGCCGGGCTCGACGGCCTGCGCCTGGCGGAGACCATCCTGACCGGCGTTCCCGCCCGCCGCGAGCGGTAGCGCCGGGGGGCCGCGGCGCTACAACGCCGCTCCGCCATGCCCGAACCCGTGCTCATCGCCGTCCCCCCCAAGGGCGGCTCCTTCGACGACGTGCTGAAGAAGCTGGTCCAGCTGGGCTGGCTCAAGCCCGAGCTGGTCGCGCATCTGCGCCGCCTGATCAAGGAGGACAAGCGCCGGGTCAAGTTCGAGGAGGGCCTGATCGACCTGTGGAACGACCACAAGGGCGATGCGGACGCCACCGTGCGCGCCGCCGACCGCGCCGGCCACGACCTCGGCGACGTCGAGACCGCCATGGCGCGCATGCGCCGCTGGACCGGACCGGACGGCCGCAGCCGCCTGGGCTACACCCCGATGGAGGGCGTGCAGGCCCTGCTGTCGCAGTGGCTATGCGATCCCGACAGCGACGTCCGCGAGGCGGCCCTCTGCCTGCATCTGCAGTTGGACATCACCCGTCCCGGCAAGCCCGTGCGCGCGGTGTTCAACCAGTGCGATTTCACCTGGAAGGGCCACCGCGGCGTGCTGATGGGCACCGAGCACGAGGTGACGCCGACCTGCCTGCGCAAGCACAAGCGCGACCTGTCGCTGACCTGCTACGACGCCTTCCACAACACCCTGCTGGACGTCCTCGACACCGGCAAGGTGCGCAACTGGCAGGAGCTGCGCGCCCACCTCTCAGGCGAAGCCTCGCAGGTGCGCATCCTCGGCTCGCTCGGGCTCGACGACTACCTCGGGCACTGCGTGCTGATGGACCGCGCCCGCGGCGAGCGCATCCGCGCCATGGGCGCCAGCCGCCGCTGGGCGGACAGCACCGCCGATCCCAAGCTGGCCGAGCTGCGCGGCGCCCCCGTGCTGATCGACCCGATGTACCTCGAACTGTACGGCAGCGTCATCGACGCCGCCGCCCTGGGCCTGCGCTTCGAGGCAGGTCCCAAGGACATCGAGCGGGTCTGCGCCGAGGAGGGCCGCACCGCGATCTACATCGTGCGCAGCGGCTCGACCGTGGCCCTGATGCCCAACCTCTGCGTGGTCGGCGAGGAGATCATCACCAGCGAGACCATCGTCGCCGCCAACGCCACCAGCCTGGAGCGCAATCCGGCGGTGGCCGCGCTGGTCGACAGCCTCGCCCCCTCCGCCACCGACCACGCCCCGGCGTGGCGGGCGAAGCTGGCCAAGAAACTCGGCGAGAAGCTAATTTAGTTCGGGGGACTCCGTCCCCCGGGCCCCCTCGGGCTTTGTCGGGGTTCGGTTTTCTCGCTGACGCTCCAAAACCGTGGGCGGATGGCCTGCGGCCATTGTATCCGCCCACCACCGCTCGGCGCCCGGTCGCGCTGACGCGCTCCACGTTGGATGCGGGGCTGACGCCCCGCACCCCGCCGACGCCGACGCCGAGGCACGGTTGAACGCTATTGGAAAGCCCTGCGTTCGCCTATCGTCTTCACATCCATGAGCGGCGACAAGAAGATCATCGTACCGGGGACCGACAACCCCGGCACCATCACCAAGGTCCTGGAGGCGCTGTGCGAGCAGCAGCGCGTGGCGACGCTGATCGTGCGCCGCGGCGAGCGCTTCCTGCTCAAGATCGTCGAGGTGCGCAAGGAGGTGGTGGTGGGCGAGGTGCGCTGCCTCAACTGGTCGCCTGAGATGACGCGCAAGATCTACCAGCTCGCCAAGAGCGGACCGGAGTGGAGCGGCGAGAGCCGGCGTGAGATGCTGCTGGCGGACGCCGTCGACCGCTTCGCCTCCGAGGCCCACCGCTTCCGCGTCTACATCCCCATCGATGAGGTCACCGCGGTCTACGAGGACATGGACGACCGCTTCGACCAGACCCCCTTCCTGCCCCTGCCCTGAACGGGAGCCGCCATGCGCTGGATCAGCCTCACCCTCCTGGCCCTGGCCTGTGCCCATGCCGCCGACACCGCGCCGGCTCCGGTGGTGCAGCCGACACCCGTTGCCGACACCGTGCCGGCCCCGCCCGCCCCCCCGGCGATGGACCCGGCCGTGGCCGACCTCAAGGCCCGCCTGCCGGCGGTCCCGGCGGTGGTCGAACGCGACGGGCGCCTGTGGTGGCAGGGCAAGGACGCCTCCGAGGCGGTGGCCTTCAGCGGCATCGATGACCAGCGCCAGCCCCAGGTCGACACGGCCTGCGGCATGGTCGTGGTGCAGCGCCGGCTGATCGAGGATGGCCGCATCGACGCCCTGCAGACCCTGCTGGCCCTGGCGCGCACGGCGAAGGAGGCCGGGCTGGGCGACGGCCTGCGCCTGACGGAAGGCCCCCTCACCGGGCTGCACCTGCGCAGCCCCGAGGCCGTGGTGCTTCCCGGCGGCGCGCTGAAGAAGCAGGACGTGCCTGCCGCCGAACGCGGCGCGGAGATCAGCGAGCTGCGCGAAGCGATCGCCGCCCTCAAGGCGGACCTGCCGACGCTGGACATGGACGAACCGGCGCGGCGCGCCCTCGGCGCCGTGCTGGACAAGCTGCCGGAGACCGAGCACCGCGGCGACATCGACGACGCCTCGCCCGACTTCTGCCGCCGGGTGGTGCGCAGCGGCTGGCTGCGCCAGTTCTTCCCCTCGCTGCAGTCCGACGAGCGGATCGAGACCGCGGTGCGGGCGGCGGAGCGGCCGGCGCCGGTGAAGC
>JAFLCQ010000094.1 GCA_017302815.1 Planctomycetota bacterium | reverse complement strand
GCCGATGATGCCGGCGCGGCGCCACCAGGGCATGCTGCCGCTCTGGCGCAGGGCGACGATCGCCCCCTGGGCGAGGAGGATGAACAGTCCGGCACCGGCGAGCAGCCAGGCGGCGTCGGCCAGGGCGATGCGGCCAGCAAGGAAGGAGCTGATGCGGCCGCCCAGCCCGATCGCGGCAGCGACCGGTCCCAGCGGGCCGCCATCGCCGCCGACGCCGGCCAGCCACAGCACGGCGATGACGCCGAAGGTGAGGATGTAGGCCGCCACCGGCCCCTCGACCATGAGTCCGATCCACGTCCCGAGGGCGGCGAGGAAGGCCGCCAGGAGGACGAGTCCGGCATAGCACGCCAGCGCATGCGGCGGCGACACGTCGCTCACCACCGCCAGCACGGCCGGCATGCCCAGGGTCGCGGCGATGAGGACGAGCATCAGGCCGAAGGCGGCGAGGAACTTGCCCAGCACGAGGTCCAGCTCGCGCTGCGGCACCGTCATCAGCAGCTGCCAGCTGCCCTGCGAGCGTTCGGCGGCCCAGGCGTTCATGGTCAGGGCGGGGGCGAAGAGGGCGAGGACCAGTCCGCCCCACCACAGGGCGTCGACGTAGAGCGGCGTCGCGGCGGCGCCGGACCGTCCGTGCACCTCCAGCAGGGTCAGGGCGAAGGCGCCATGCACCACCCCGAGCCAGGCGGCGAGGATCAGCCACAGCAGGGGGGCCGAGGCGGCGGCGCGGATGTCGCGCCGGGCGATGTGGTACCAGCCGGAGGTCGTCATGGTCGCCGTGCATCATGCGGCCGGAAGCCGCCCGCCCAACCCCCAAGGCCGCAGCGGGCCCTCACCGGCGCAGCAGCGACTCGACCCAGCGTCCGATCGGATCGGTCTCCAGATTCACCGGATCGCCGGCGCGCAGGTCGCCCAGGGTGGTGCGCGAGAGGGTGTGCGGGATGACTGCGATCGAGCAGCGCGAGCCGCGGCAGTCCCAGGTGGTCAGGCTGATGCCGTCGATGGCCAGCGAGCCTTTCTCCACCACCCGCACCGCGCCGCCGTCGGGCAGGACGATGGTCAGGCGTTCGCCCTCGCCTTCGCGCCGGCGCTCGACCACGCGGCCGACCCCGTCGACGTGTCCGCTGACCAGATGACCGCCGAGGCGGTCGCCCACGCGCAGCGCGCGTTCGAGATTCACGCGCCGGCCGGCCTTCCAGCCGGCGACGGTGGTCTTGCGCCGGGTCTCGGGCGAGCAGTCGAACTCGGCCAGGGTCCCGGTCAGGCGATCGATGGTCAGGCAGGCGCCGCTGACGCAGATCGAGTCGCCCAGCCGGGATCCCTCGGCGAGCGGACCCAGGTCGATGGCGAGACGCGTCCCGCCCGGACCATGGTCCAGCGATGCGATGCTGCCGACGTGCTCGACGATGCCGGTGAACATGGCGCTCCTGCGTTCAGGCGTCCATGCGAACACGTGCGCGGCCGTTGTCCACGGCCGCGCCGCCGTGGGTCACTGCGCCGGTTCGGCCGGCTTGTCGGCCTTCTCCGGCTTGGCCTCGCCCTTCGCCTTGGCGTTGGCCTGGTCGGCGAGGTTGCGCGAGGTCAGGCCGGCAGCCTCCTGCGCCGGGGTGGGCACGAAGCCGTACATGCGGAAGGCCATGACCTTGCCGCTGTCGTCGGCGGCGATCAGGGTGCGCAGGAGATCGCTGCGATCCTGCTGCACGACGATGTGCTCGACCTTGGCGCGGCCGTCGCCCCAGTCCTTGTTGAGGTCCCAGGTCCACTGCAGCTGGCCATTGCCGCGATGCACGGCCCAGACCATGCCGGGGCGGCCGTCGCTGAGCAGGAGCTGCAGCGGGGTGCTGGCGAGGAGCTTGGTCGCACCGGGAACGCGCCACTCGACGCCGAGGCGCACGACCTCGATGGCGTGCTTGTTGCCGCCATCGGCGAAGGCCACGTTGTCGGGCTGGGCGCGCAGGGCGACGAGGCCGCCGATGGCGTGATCGGGGCTGTCCACCCAGACATAGAGCCGCTCGGGCTCGTTGGCGAACCACATCGGGCGCTGGCGCACCGGTCCCTGGAGATTCAGCTGGCCGAGGCGCTCGCCGGTGAGGCGGTTGATCGCATGCACGGCGTTGCCGTCATTGCCGGCGTAGAGGACGCGGCCGCGGGTGGTGACGCCGCCGTCGATGGCGCCGCCGGTGGCGGCCTCCCACACCGTGCTGCGGTCGAGCTTGAAGCAGTGGATCTCGCCGGTCGAGTCGGAGAGATAGACCAGCTCTTCGCTCTCGACGCCCTGGGCGAGGACCGGCCCGGGCATGTTCATCTGCCAGACCACGTAGGGGAACTTGCGCTGCGCCTCGCCATTCGGCTGATGGATGCCGACGACCTGGACCTTGTTGTTCCAGTCGCCGACGAAGACGCGCAGGTTGCCCTCGGTCGCTCCGGCGGCCATCGGGCCCGTGCTGGGCGCGAAAGGCAGCACGATGTGCCAGATGCGCTGGCCGGTGCCGATGTCGAGGCAGTACAGGGTGTCGTCGACGATGAAGTAGAGGCGGTCATCGACGATGACCTCCTTCTCCTTCTCGCCCGGCAGGACCTGGTGGTGGACGAAGGCGTCGCCCAGGATCTGGCGGCGGAAGCCCTCGCTGACCCAGCGGGTCAGGCCCGAGCGCGCGTCGACGCAGTGGATCTCGTGGCTGTCGGCGATCTGGAAGAACGCCAGATCCGGCAGCTGCTCGCCGATCCAGCTGCGTTCGATGCGGCCGGGCAGCTGCAGCTCCCAGGCGCGCTCGAAGGGCACCTCGGCGGTGGCGCGCGGGGTCATGGCCTGCACCTGGGGCACCGGCGGGGCGGTGCGCGCTGCGCCCGACGAGCCGCAGCCGGGCAGGACCAGGCTGGCGGTGGCGGCGACGACGGCGAGCAGGGTTCGGCTGATGGTGGCGGTCACGGGCGGTTCTCCGCGTTCTCGAGTCGGTTGGTTGCGAGACGTTCGCCCCGGGCGGTCTCGTAGGCCTGCAGGCGTTGCAGCCAGGCGAGGGCGTCGATGCCGGGGATGTCGATGCGGTACAGGTAGGGCTTGCCGGCCTGCCGGCGGCGGATGTCCTCGGCGCAGGCGTCCCAGCTGCCGTCGTAGAGCGTGGCGACGATGGTGGCCAGGCGTTGCGCGCCTGGCGGCAGCCGCTGCAGCGCCGCGGCCGGGGGGAGGGCCGGATCGAGGGCGTGGGTGGCCGTGCTCACTTGGGCGCCGCGGCAGGCTTGAGGTCGGGCAGCTTGTCGTGGGCGGCGCGCTGCTCGTCGTAGTAGGGCCAGAACTGGTCCTGGACCTGGGTGTTCAGCGTGCCCTTCTCGTCGGCGAGGTTGTCGAGGAAGTAGCGGGCGTAGGCGATGGTGCGGCGGACATCGGTGCGCTGGAAGGACTCGACCCAGCGGTAGCCGTACGACGACAGCACGAAGCGGTCGAGATCGCGGCCGAACTCGTCGCCGGGACGGTCGAACTGCAGGACCATGGTGCGGCGCAGGACGCGGGTCTGGAAGTAGTTCTCGGGCTTGCCGGCCTCGACCGCGGGGTGGCGGAAGCGCAGCTTGTTGCACAGGCCGTTGATCTGGACCGTGAAGCGGTCGCCCTGGTCGGACAGGCGCGGGAAGATCAGCACGGCGTGCGCCTCGCCGACCAGCCAGCCGTGCATGTCGTGGGCGGGATCGTTGATGTCCGGCGCCTCGACGCGGGTGACGCCGTCGAAGGGGGGCAGCGGGAAGCTGCGCAGGGATTCGGTGGAGAGCAGCTTGCGCCCGACCTGCTCCTCGACCTTCTCGAGGATGCGCTGGTTCACCTCGGCCTGGCTGATGTCGCCGAGGTCGGGGAAGGCGAACTGCTCCTGCGGTCCGCTGCCCGGCGGTTCGTCGAGCAGGCGGATGCGGGTGCCGTTCTCATCGACCGCGGCGGCGGTGAGTGAGACCGTGCGCTTGCGCAGCTTCGATTCGGTGCGCTCGAGGACGACGCCATCCTGGCCTTCGACCCCGTCGATGGCCAGCTTCACGCCGCCCTCGGTCTGCACCTTGGCCTGCTCGTACTGCTGCGCGATCGCCTGCAGCACCTCGTTGTAGCCCTTGGCGCGGGCCGCCATCTCGGCCGGATCGACGGTGGCCTGGTTGCGGATGCTGAAGGTGAGGTAGTTGTAGACGAAGTCGCGCCCGCGGCGGTCGCGGAAGACCACGCGGTCGAGCTTGCCGGGGATGAACTGCAGCTCGAAGAGGTCGAGCTGCCGGCTGGAGAGCATCTCCTCCAGCTGCGCCTTCTCGGCCTGGAACTCCGGGGTCGGCTGGTTGGAGTCCGCTGCTGCCAGCGGCTGCCCGAGGCAGGCGAGGGCGGTGAGGCTCAGGCTCAGGCGGCGCAGGCTCATGAGGATCTCCAGGCACCCGGCGGGGTACCGAGGTGGCACCGTAGGTACGCCCGGGTGGACCCGCAAGGTGGCGGAACGGCGGGGGTTTGGGATGTATCAGTCGCTCGCGGAGGCGGGTCGTCCGGCCAACCGGGGCTATCCGCTGCGCGCCCAGCCCCGGGGCTGGGCCGAAGCGGCGATCCCCCGGCGCAGACGTTTGCCTGCCATGGATTTGCGTTGCGGATTGACTGGCTCAGGCGCGGAAGTGCGAGACCGCCTGCTGCAGCTGCTCGGCCAGGCGCAGCAGATCGCTGGCGGCCTTCTGCGCGTCGCTGGCCGCCGAGCCGGTCTCCCGCGTGCCGTCGGCCACGCTGGTCGCCGCCGCTGCGATGTCCTGGGCGGCGCTGGATGCGTTCTGGATGCCGCGCCCCATCTCCTGGGTGGCTGCCGCCTGTTCCTGCACCGCCGAGGCGATCGACTGCTGCATCTGGCTGATGCGCTGCATCAGCTCCTGCAGCTGGGCGATGGCCTTGGCGTTGTGGCGGACGTCGTCCTGGATGGCGGTGATCTTGGCCGCAACCTCGGTGGCGGCGTCCTGGGTCCGGCGCGCCAGCGCCTTGACCTCGCCGGCGACCACGGCGAAGCCCTTGCCCGCCTCGCCGGCCCGGGCCGATTCGATGGTGGCGTTGAGGGCCAGCAGGTTCACCTGCCCGGCGATGCCCTGGATCAGGCCGAGGATGCTGCCGATCTCCTCGCCGGCCTTGGCCAGGCGGGCCATGCCTGCCGCTGCGGTGGAGGCGGCCTCGGTGCCTTCGCCGGCGGTGCGCGAGGCCTCCTCGGCCGAGCGGGCGATCTCGTTCACGCTGGCGTCCAGCTCCTGCACCGCGGTGGCCACGGTGCCGACGCTGCTGGCGACCTCCTGCGCCGCGCTTGAGGCCTGCTGCGCCCGGCCGGCGGTGCGCTGGGCGCCGGAATCCAGCGTGCCCGCCAGACCGCTGAGCGAATGCGATTGGCGGTTGAGGCTGCCGGCATGCCCGGCGATCGCGCGTACCGCGACCGCCATGGCTTCGAGGGCGCGGTTCAGGGCCTCGGCCATGCGGCCGTACTCGTCACGCACGCCGACATCCAGGCGCGCCGCCAGGTCGCCGGAGCCGACCTGCTCGGCCAGCTCGACGGCGCGGCCGAAGCGGCGGGTGATCGAGCGCAGGACCCCGATCGACACCAGCAGGAACACCGCGAAGCCGGCGAGGCAGACCGCCAGCCAGGTGATGGCCGCCTTGCGCGAGGTGGCCTCGGCGGCGATCTTCGCCTGCTCGGCGGTGCGGTCGGTGAGCCTGGCGATGTCCTCGCCGGTCTCGCCGGCCTGCTGCAGGGCCGTGCGGCGTGCGGCGAGGATGTTCTTCGCCTTCGGCGGCATCTCCGCCCACTTCCCCAGTTCGGCATCGATGGCCCGGATCAGCGCGGGCAGATCCATGCCCTTGACCACCCCGGCGCTCAGGCGCAGGCCGTCGATGGCCTTGCCGAAGTCGCTGCTGCGCTGGATGCGGGCGGCGAAGGCGTCGAGATGGGCGGTGTCCTCGCTGCGCAGGAAGAGCTGGTACAGCGCGGACAGCCGGCTGACCCCGATGTCGCATTCGCGGATGAGGTTCAGCACGCCCAGCTCGGCGGGACCGAAATCCTCGCCCTCGGTCTGCAGCACGCCGCGCAGCTTCAGGACCTCCAGCAGCATGCGCGCGACCTGGTCGCTTACCGACACGGTCGAGGCGGTGAAGGCCTGCTCCTCGGCCGCCTCGGTGGTGCGGGCCTGGCGCAGTGCGGTGAAGGCCTCGTCGTAGGCCTGCAGGCGGGCGGTGAAGGCTTCGCGCTCGGTCGCCGGCAGGGATGCGGATGCCGCCAGGCGGTGCGCCTCGTCCAGGGCCGCGCGCATGGCGTCGGCATCCTCGCCGCGCATGCGCCGCAGCCAGGCCTCCTGGCGGGCGCGCGCTTCGCGCACCAGCAGGTCGAGGCGCTGCACCGCCTGCTGCCTGTCCTGGGCCGCGCCGATCTGGCGCCAGGCCAGCGCGGCCAGGCCCAGTGGCACCAGCACCAGGATCCCGCACAGCACCGACAGCAGGATCAGCTGGGTGCGCAGGCGCAGGCGCGACAGCAGGCGGTCCATCGCGGATTACTTTCCGGCGACCAGCTTCGCACCCTGCTCGGGGGTGAGGTCGTTGGTGCCGATGTTGATGACGTAGGTCTTGTCGCCGTGGACGGCCTTCTTGATGAAGCCGACCTTGTAGCTGGGGGTCTTCTCGCCCGGCTTCGGCCACACGTAGTCGACCCAGCCTTCGCCCTTCTCCTTGGCGACGTTCATGATGTCGACCATGAACTGCTTGCCGTTGGCGTCGCGCAGGTCGGCCAGCGACTTGCCGACCAGCTTGTACTTGATGGGCTGGAACAGGACGACGGCGTTGGCGTCGTAGACCGACACATAGGTGCCGCAGAAGACGAAGGGGCTGTCCTTGCCGCGGAACTTGTCGAAGGCCGCATCGCCGTCCTTCTCGAGCAGGGCGGCCGCCTCGCGGGTCTTGGCCATGATGATCTCAGGCGTCGCCTTGTCCTTGGCCGACGCCGCGGCGGCCACCTCGGTCTCCTTGGCCAGGGCTTCCAGGTCGACCTCGGCCGAGCAGGCCAGCGAGGCGCAGGCGAGGAGGATGGCGGGAAGCGCGCGGAAGGGGATCATGGAAGGCTCCTTGGTACGTGTTGTTCAAGCTACACAGTGCGGGCTGGGCTCGCAAGCGCGCTGGTAGGGAAAAAGCAATCCCCCGTCCGCATGGACGGGGGATTGCCGGTGTGCGCAGGGTCTGCTGGGATCAGAACCAGAGCTGCCACTGGGCGCGCAGGATGTCGGCGGTGGCGGCGTCGCCGCCCTCGACCTCCTCGCCTTCCCACATGGTGTAGGAGAGCTGCACCTTGTTGTTGTTGCCGTGGATGTAGTAGTTCACGCCCAGGTCGATCTGGGTGCCGGAGTTGCCGTAGTCCAGGCTGGTGCCGTACGAGGTGCCCTCGTTGTCCTCATCGGTGTTCTTGTCGATGACCTGGTAGCGGATGGCCGGTTCGATGACGGCGCCGGCCAGGGGCATGGCGTAGCCGGCCTGCACCAGCCAGACCTCGCCATCGACGGTCAGGTCGGTGGAGTGGTTCTCGCTGGAGAGGGTGCGGTATTCGGCGAGGGCGGTGATGGCGTCGAAGTGGCCCAGCAGCTCGATGCCATAGCCGGTGCTGGTGGTCGCATTGGCGGCGCGGACGTTGGACATATAGTCCGCAGCCAGCAGCACGCCCTTGCCTTCCTTGCCCAGGAAGGTCTCGGCCGGCTTGGCGATGTTCAGCTCGCCGGGCGGGCTGATCTCGACGCGGGCGCTGTAGAACATGCCGTCGCTCTGGGTCACGACCGCCGGAGTTCCGGTGGTGCCCGAGTCGTCGCTGATGTTGTTCTGCACGTCGGCGCCGAAGCGGCCGAACTTCGAGGTCAGCAGGTAGCCGGCGCCGTAGCCGCGCGAGCCGCCGAAGCCGTCCGAGGCGCGCGATCCGGCGAAGAGGAACGAGGCCGAGGCGTAGGAGCCGAGGGCGCCGTTGTAGAAGGCGTTGCTGAGGCCGGCCTTGAACTCGTGGCTGAGGCCGTTGGCCTCGTCGTTCCACACCCGGGTGATGGTCGACTCGTAGAGGCGGATGGTCTGGCTGTTGGTCTGGGCCTTGTCGCCGTAGAAGACCACCGAGAAGCGGTAGTCGCCCTTGTAGGTGCCCTTGAGGCCGAAGCGCATGCGGCGGTTGTAGAAGTCGACCGCGTCGCCGCCGTTGGCGCCGCCGGTCATCACATCGTAGTCGTTGCCGGCGGCATCCTCGGCCTCGGAGACGTCGGCGCGCAGTTGCAGCTGCAGGGTCAGGCCGAGCTTCACGTCGTCGTCCTTGACGTCGAGCGCGTTCAGGCCCGGGGTGAGGGCGGCGATGGCGAGGATGGCGGGGACGGTGTGCTTCACGGAGACGGCTCCCTTGGGGGGTGGAGCGGCCGGCATCGGGATGATGAAGGCCGCGTGTATCTCCTGTGAATACGATGTTAGCGTCCACGCAGCAAGGACATTCTGAGAGATCGGGGAACCTTGTAGTTGTTAGGGGAATCACCGAGGATGGCACGTGGGTCGCTATACGACAACACGACGACCCCGCCGGCATCGCCGGCGGGGTCGTCTGGATAGCTGGTTACAGCCGATTCAGGCGGGGATCAGAACGCCAGCTGCCACTGCGCGCGGAGGATGTCCGCCGAGGGCTCCTTGTCGTTCGGGGCGGTGGCGCCCTCCTCGCCGGTCCAGCTCAGGTAGGTCAGCTGCAGCTTGTTGGCGTGGCCGTGCAGGTACCAGTTCACGCCGACCTCGATCTGCGAGCCGGAGTTGCCGTAGTCCTTCGATCCGAACGACGCGCCCTCCTTGTCGTCGTCCTCGTTGCTGTCGAAGACGCTGTAGCGGATGGCGGGCTCGACCACGGTGTCACCCATGGGCAGGGCGTAGCCGGCCTGGATGCGCCAGGCCGAGGACTTCTGGCTGGTCGGGTTGGTGTCGCTGTCGGGGGTGTCGCTGTCGCGGTCGTTCTCGGCCACGCGGTACTCGGCCAGGGCGCTGAGGCCATCCATGTGGAAGACCACATCGATGCCGTAGCCCATCGTGCTGTAGGTGTCGGAGCCGGACATGTCGTTGCTGTTCTGCGCGATGTCGAGACCGATCAGGAGGCCCTTGCCCTCCTTGCCGGCCCAGGTCTCCTGCGCCTTGTCCATCTTCCACTCGCCCTCGGGCGAGATGTGGATGCGCGCCGAGGTCCACAGGCCCTCGCCCTGGTCGGCGTTGGCATTGTCCCAGCCGGTGGCGGCGTTGACCGAATCGCCATCGCCACGGCTGCCCTTGGAGACGTTCTGCACGTCGACCCAGCCGCTGATCCACGGGGCGCTGAGGTGGTACTTGATGCCGGCGTTGCGCGGGGCCAGCAGGGCGCCTTGGGCGGTGATGGCGTCGTTGGTGAACAGGAAGCTGCTCGACGAGTGGACGTTGCCCGCGGTGTTGTAGTGCGGCGCCATGAAGCCGAACTCGATGCCGTGCTGGATCGAGCCGTCGGCGCTCTTGATCTTCCGGCCGATGGTGGCCTCGTAGAATTCCATGTTCTTGGTCGCAGCCGTCGAGCCGGCGCCGTCGGCGCGCATGACCAGGGCGAAGGTGTAGTCGTCCTTCCAGGTGCCCTTGAGGCCGAAGCGGGCGCGGCGGATGTAGAAGTCGAGGTCGTCGGGAGCGCCGTTGGATCCTTCGGCGGGCGCGTAATCGGTGCCGCCGGGGCCGGCATTCTTGTTGCTGGCGTCGGAGTACTCGGCGCGGGCCTGGATCTGCAGGGTCAGGCCGAGCTTCACGTCATCGTCCTTGACCGACAGGGCGTGGGCGCCCGGCGCGGCGGCGAGAGCGGCGATGACGAGGAGGGTGGGGGATGCGTGCTTCACGGGGGCTCCTGGAAGGGGAGATGGGTGACTCGTGATGAGCCGGCAGGGTGGCCCCGTGTATGAATGGTTGGTGAAGCATCGGTGAATAATTGCCCCTGTCCGGGGTCCGGGGTCCGGGGTCCGGGGTCCGAGGTCCGAAGTCCGAAGTCCGGGGTCCGGGGTCCGGGGTCCGAGGTCCGAGGTCCGAGGTCCGGGGTCCGGGGTCCGGGGTCCGGGGTCCGAGGTCCGAGGTCTGTGCGGCTACGGGAAACCGTTAGCAATCCCGACTGTTCGGGCGGTCATGGCACGTGGAGCATCGAGGACGGCATCGACATACCGCCGTTGTGCCAGGGGCGATCACGCCCTGGAAGCATGTGCAGGCCTCGGACCCCGGACTCCGGACCCGGACCCCGGACAGGGGCAATGCCCTACAGCTTCAGGCCGGCCAGCCAGCGTGCGAGGTCGTCGGCGACGTCCTCGGCGGCGTTGCGCACCGCAGCCTGCTCCTCGACCCGGCTGCCGGCGTAGCCGGTGCCGCTGCCGCTCCAGGTCCGGGTGCCGTGGCGGCTGACCAGGAGGGCGGTGATGTGGACGCGGTAGCGCCAGCGGCTGGCGATGTCGCGCTCGTCGGTGGCGGTGGCGGCGAACTCGTCCTTGTCCACCGAGATGTCCAGGCGCGCTTCGCCGTCGCCACGCACCGTCCAGCCGGTGCGGTAGTGCACCGCCTCGGCGGCGGCGGTCTGCAGTTCGAGGCCGGCGCGCGGCAGCCGGCCCTGGTCGGCGACCACGCGCACCGCGATGCGTTGGCCGAGATCGGCCGGTCCCTGCGTCCGCCACGAGCAGGCCGCGAGCAGCACGCAGGCCGTCATGGCGGCGATGGCGGCGATGG
>JAFLCQ010000093.1 GCA_017302815.1 Planctomycetota bacterium | reverse complement strand
GCGGTCTCGACCGCCGCCGGAGCGGGGGCGATGCCGCGCGGCGACCACCAGGCGGCGAAGAAGCGGCTCTTCACACCCAGGTAGTCGACATTGGCCTGGCTGCCGGGGAGATCGACGGCGGTGGCGCCGATGCCGGGCATGCCGTGATTGGTGATGGCGCCGGCGGCGCCGCCGACGTGGTCGAAGACGCAGCCGTAGTAGGCTTCGCCCGGCCCATAGTCCTGATGCACGCCATTGATCGGAACGACAGAGGGGGCGAGGGTGACTGGGGACCCTGACAGGTTGGTGATCGACAGATCGACACCCAGGGCCGGGCGCTGCGGATCCAGCTGGTAGGTCAGGGTCCAGCGCAGGCGGCCGGCCTTCTCGTAGGTGAACACGGCCTTGTCCGGCGACGGCTTCGTCACCTGCCAGGGGGCGGTGTCCGCAGTCTCCAGGCCGCCGGCGGCGGCGTCGTGGTCGGCCAGCCAGTTGTGGGCGCCATAGCGCTGGAAGCTGCGCAGGACCGGCAGCCAGCCCTCGGGCACCGGCTGCACCAGCGCCTGCAGGTGCGCGGGCAGGGCGATGCGGCTGGAGGTGGCCAGCTCGAAGCGCACCAGGTTGCCGCGGAAGGTCGAGAGGACGGCGCGCGCATGCGCATTCTCGATCATCACGTCCTGGTAGGCGGGGGCGGCGGCTGGGGCGGATTCCCCGGCCCAGCAGAGGACGGCGGCGAGAAGCAGGAGCAGGTGGCGCATGGGAGGGCGGGAGTCTCCAAGACGGGCCGTCAAGGCAACGGTCATGCCGCCGTCCGGCCCTGCACGCCTCCGTGTGCCATTGCTTCAAGACGACCGTACGACCGGACGACCGGACGACCGGACGACCATCAGACGTAGCGCAGCGAGGTCTGGCGGGCGTAGCGGTCGCGCAGCACCGCCGCCAGGCCCTTGATGAGGTTGCGGCGGATGCCCAGCTCGACCGGCAGGGTGGGGTCCTGGTGCGCCTCGTTGACCCGCGTCCCGATCACGAAATCGATGATGTCGCTGTCGATCAGCAGATCGGCCAGCCGGGTGGCGCCGTTGTCGCGTCCGGCCGGCCAGGGCGGGCCGCCCTCCAGCAGGCGCTGGCAGGCCGACAGGGTGATCATGCCCTCGGTGACCAGGTCGACCCCCTCCAGCTCGCCCATCGGCGGGATCTCGGGGTCGATGGCCTTCAGATCGATGTCGACGCGTCGGCCGAGCTCGCGGCCGACGATCTCGGCGGTGGTGCCGCCGCATATCGCCACCCGGCCGAGGGGTTCGGCGACCATGGCCGCGACCTGCGCGTCGTGCTCGGCGTCGTAGGGCGGCCCGGTGATGACGGTCAGCCGGCGCGGCCGGCGCAGATGCACCACCAGACAGGTGGTGTCGTCATGTGGCGCGCCGCCGTCGACCTGCCTCGCCGCCTCGACCACCGACCCGGCGAGGGCCCGGGCCGACAGGCGGCGGTCGGCACCCAACGCCTCGACCAGCCCGGCGGTCAGGCCATCGGCGCCCCAGCCGAAGGGCAGGTCGGCGCGCCCCATGCCGGACTGGGTGACGCCGTCCGAGCACACCACCAGACGGTCGCCCTCGCCCAGGCGTAGCTCGGCCGCGCGCAGCAGGCGCTCGTCGCCGAGATCGATCACCTCGACCGCGTAGCTCGAGGGCGTGCCGCCGCGCACCAGCACCGAGTGCGGGTTGCCGCTGTTGATCACCCGCGCCCGGCCGTCATCGAGGACGTCGAGGATGGTAAAGGTCGAATAGCCGATCCGGCGCACCGAGCACTCTGGCAGGGTGCGGGCGATCAGCTCGGCCGACCGCCGCACGTCGCGGCCATCGCTGGTGTGCCTGGCGGCGATTGTGGCGGTGAGGGTCGACAGCACTGCCGCCTTCACCCCGCTGCCCAGGCCGTCGGCGAGGACGGCCACCAGCCGCCCCTCCTCGGGGATGCGCCGCACCACCACCGTGTCTCCGGCGACGCCCTGGCCGCGTTTGCACACCTGGGCGAAGTCGGCGTCGATGAACAGGCCCGCCACGGGGGATTCAGCGGGCGCCATCCCCGCCTTCCGGTTCGTAGGCGTCGACGATCTGGGTCAGCAGGCCCTCGGTCTCGGCCGCGTTCTCGCCCAGCAGGTAGGCGATGCGCTGCACGGTGGCGAGGTGCTTCTCGATCGCCTCCTTGGCCCGCGAGGCGACCTGGGCCCGGCTCATCGCCGGCTCGGTCACATCGGCCAGCACCGCGCCGGCGACCTGGCCGGCGTCGACGGCGAAGACCGAGCCGTGCAGCACCCGACCGCCCAGGCGCAGGTCGCGCTCCAGCACGTCGCCATTCCCGTCTAAGACGTGGCGGAAGAGGCGGGCGAAGGGGACGACGTCGCCGATCTGCGCCCCCGGCACGCAGCGGTCCTCGACGCCGGTGAGGCGGGCGAAGTGCTGGTTGCACTCGACGATGCGCAGCTCGCGGTCGACCAGCACGGCGCCGGCCGGCATGGCCGCCAGCAGGGCGTTGGCCTTGCGCTGCGCCAGGCGCCGCATCCAGGTCACGCACTGGCTGGGCTCGGCGCGGCCGGCCAGCTGGGCGCGGGCGAAATCTCGGCAGGTCTCGTAGCCGCAGCCGCTGCAGTTGAGCTCGTCTTCGCGTCCGCGCTTGCCGGTGCGCTCGAGAGCGGCGGCGAGGGCCCGTTCGTCCACCTGGTCGGCACGGTCGTGCAGGTCCGGCCAGGCCAGATCGGTCGCGACCTGCGGAACGGGGCTTCCGTCGCCCTGGCGAGGACGGGCCAGGACCTGGGCCCGGCGGCGCAGCACCTGGCCGCCAGGGGTCATGCCCGGCCCGTTCACGCAACCGCCGACGCAAGCCAGGGTCTCGACGAACATCGCCCCGTCCTCGGGCGAGAGGCCGGCGAGCGCGAGATCGAGATCGCTGATCCCCGAGCAGGCGGCCAGGCCGGGATCGTCCCCGCGGCCATGCCGGCGCACGCCCGTCAGCATGCCGCCTTCGACCGGGTACAGCGCGCCCTCGCCGGCAGGGCCGAGGACGAAGGCGCCGTCATCGGGCATCTCCTGGGCGGCGATCCCGGCCTCGCTCCACCAACGGCGGAGATCGGCGAAGGTGATGGCCGCCGCCAGCAGGCCGGGATGCTCATCGGCCTCGCGCTTCTTCGCCACGCATGGCGACACCAGCACGACGCGGCAGCCGGGATGGGCGGCCTGGAGCATGCGCGCATGGGTCAGGGCGGGGGAGGCCAGCGGCGTGAGGGCCGGCAGCAGATGCGGGCGGTGCTTGCGCACGAAATCCGTGGCCGAGGGGCAGGCGGTGGACAGCCACAGGCGCTCCGGCGATACGTTGCGCAGCTGGGCGACGGCGGCGCTGACCGCGCGCGCTCCGAGGGCGGTCTCGGAGACCATGGCGAAGCCGAGGGCGCGCAGGGCGGCGACCATCTGGCCGGGCCTGAGATCGGGGAATTCCGCCACCCAGCTCGGCGCGAGGGACACCGCCACGGGGGCGCCGCCGCGGATCAGGCCGCGCACCGCCTCCATGTCATCGCGCACCTGCTTGGCCTTGGGCGGGCATGCGGTGACGCAGCGGCCGCAGGCGATGCACGACTCGGCACGCACCTGGGCATGGCCGCCGGCGACGCTGATCGCCTTGACCGGGCACGCACGTAGGCATTTGTAGCAGTCCTGGCATTCGGCCTCATCGGTGAACACCGGGCTGCGCCTGTCCATGCCGACATCCTAGCGGGCCCGGATCCGTGTTCGCCTGGCAAAGCCCTGGCAGGTAACGGGATGCACGCGACGCAGTCCTCGCCCGCCTTCCGGGGCATGGACGCAAGCCGCTACTGGCGCAGGGTTTCCGCCTGATCCTCGGCCAGCTTGAGGCGGTTCTTGAGGCCGGTGAGGGCGCCGCGGAGGTAGTCCTCCTCCTCCGGCGTCAGGTTGCCCTGGCTCTTCTCCCGCAGCATCTCGACGATGCGGATCGTCGCCTTGGCGTAGGCCAGGTTGATCCCGCGTTCGCCGGTGACCGGATGCGGCAGCACTCCCAGCTGCACCTGGGCCTCGACCACGAGTCCCTTGAGGAAGGCGAGGAAGGTCATCTCGGCCGGTTGCTGCATGCTGGGCATGCCTTCACCCTACGGGCGGCGCGGCCGTGCCAAGCCGGGGCCGCCCGGCAGCAGCAGGAGATAGCGGGCCGCATCCTCCTCGCGCTCGACATTCACGAAGTGCTCACCCAGGCCGATGATCTCCATCATGCGGCGGATCTTCTCGCTGGCGCCCAGCAGCACCACCCTGCCGTCGACGGTGCGGTTGCCCTGCAGCAGCATGGCGAGCACGCCCAGGGCGCTGGAGCACAGGTAGGTGCACGTGCGCAGGTCGACCAGGGCGGTGGCCACCCCGCCACTGTCGATGACCTGCTTCAGGCGGTCGCTGAACTCGGTCGGCACCGGCTGCATGACCACGCCGTCGATCGCCAGCCACAGCACGCCGCCGCGCTGCTGCAGCCGCATGCGGTACCGGATGTCGCCCGAATCGGCGATCCGCGCCCCGGAATCGGCGAACTGCCTGAGCAGCGCGTCGATATCGCCCTGGTCGAGGATGCGCCGGTCCTCGGGCATCAGCGCCTCCGGCCGCCCTTGCGGCGGTCCCCGCGCCGGTCGCCGTCATCTCGGCGGCGGCCCTCGCGGTCGCGCCGCGGCTGCTCCTGCGCCCCTTCGGCCTCCACGGGCAGGCCGAGGACGATGTCGCCGCGTTCGATGTCGACGGCGTCGATGCGCACATCCATCTCCGCGCCGGGTCCGAGGACGCGGCCGCTGGCGCGGCCGACCAGGGAGAGGCGGTCGCCGTCGAAGTCGTAGCGGTCGTCGGTGAAGGCGCGCATGGGCAGGAATCCGTCTATGCCTGATTCTATCATCTGAACGAAGGCTCCGCCACCGCTGGCTCCGGTGACCACGCCGGCGCAGACCTCGCCGATGCGCTTGCTGAGGTAGCGCGCGGCCTTGCGGGCGAAGAGGTCGCGCTCGGCGTTCTCGGAACGCTGCTCCAGCCAGGTGCTCTGGCGGGCCATGGCGTCCAGGTAGTCGCGGCGGATCTCGACCTGGCGGTAGCCTGGCAGGCCCAGCGCATGCTTGACCAGACGATGCACCAGCAGGTCGGGGTAGCGGCGGATGGGGCTGGTGAAGTGGCAGTAGTCGTCGAAGGCGAGGGCGTGGTGGCCGAGGTTGTCGACCTGGTAGATCGCCTTGGAGAAGGCGCGCAGGCAGAGGAAGTTCAGCACCAGGCGCGAGGCCGGCGGCTGCTTCTCCAGGTCGCGCAGCACCGCCTGCAGCCCGTAGCGCCCGGCCTGCACCCGCTTGGAATCGAGGCCGAGATTCTCCAGCGCGGTGGCGAAGAGCTGCAGGCGCTCGGGGTCCGGCTCGGCATGGACGCGGTAGACGCAGTCGTAGCCCTTGCCCTTCAGCCAGGCCGCCACGGCGCGGTTGGCCAGCAGCATGCACTCCTCGATCAGCTGGTGGCTGATGTCGGTGCCCTCGCTCTGCACCTCGATGGGCTCGCCCTCGACGTCGAGCTGGAAGCGGTGCTCGACCGAATAGAGGTTCAGCGCGCCATTGCGCACGCGATCCATGCGCAGCTGCTGCGCGATGGTCGAGACCCGCATCAGGGTCTCGCGCAGATCGCTGGGCCAGCGGTCGCTGCTGTCGCGTCCTTCCAGCACCGCCAGCGCCTCCTCATAGGCCATGCGGTGGCGGCTGTGGATCAGGGTCTCGGCCATGCGCGTGCCGACCAGGCGGCAGTTGCGGTCGAGTTCCAGCCAGGCGGTGAGGCAGTAGCGGTCCTCGCCCGGGACCAGGCTGCACAGGCCGTTGGACAGCTTCTCCGGCAGCATGGGGATGACGCGGTTCATCAGGTAGACGCTGGTGCCGCGCTGCGCCGCCTCGGCGTCGATGGGCGAGAACTGGCGCACGAAGTGCGACACGTCGGCGATGTGCACGCCCAGGATCCAGCCGCCGCCCTCGCGCGGCTCCAGCGACAGCGCATCGTCGAAGTCCTTGGCGGTCGCGGGGTCGATGGTGAAGACCAGCTTGTGCCGGATGTCCTCGCGGGTCCCCTGCAGCGGACAGGTGTCGCCGAAGCCGGCGACCGCGCGCTCGACCTCCTTGGGGAAGTCGCCCGGCAGGTCGTGGACCAGGCAGACGTGGCGGAAGTCGGCGACCTCCGGCGTCTCGTCCGCGAGGATGCGTTCGATGTGCACCCCGGCCTGGCCGGTGGCGTCGATCTCGATGCTGCCGACGACGCGGTCGCCGGCGTTGTACTCATCGTGGAATTTCGGGTACGTCGTGAGGACCGGCATCTGGCCCTCGCGGCGGTTGTCGGGGATCAGGCGCGGACCGCCAGGGGCGAACAGCACCGTGCCCACCACCGAACGTCCTCCCCGGCGCAGCACGCGGGTGACCAGGGCGAAGCCATCCTGCGCGATAAGCACCTGGACCACGTCGCCGGAACGGCTGCCCAGGCGGTAGCGCTTGTGCAGCGGCACCAGGACGCCGTCGTTGGTCTTGGCGAAGAGCTCGTCGCCATCCTCGACCAGGATCGCCGCGTGTTCACCGTCGCTGCCGCTGGCGCGGTAGCGGCCGGGGCGCACCTCCAGCACCTGACCCTGCTCGACCAGACGCTTCATGGTGATGGACACCGAGCGGGCGTCGGCCTGCAGGGTCGCCGCGATCTGGCTGGCGGTCGAACCGCCGTCACTGGCCTGCAGGGCCTTCATCACCGCTTCGGCGTCGGGTCCCTCGGGCAGGCGCCGCGCCGGCAGGGGATTGCGCTCGAAGCGCCGGGAGACGCCCCGCTGGCGCAGGCGTTCGCGCTCGGGTTGGCCCTTGCCGCGGTTGTGGTGCTTGCCCATCACTCGACTCCTTGACGCGGTGCCGGGTCGGCCGACCCTTGTCCGCGCGAGGGCACATGGTCGATACGACGCCGGCTGACGCCAGCAAAGTCTCCAACGTCCGCCTGATCAAGCAGCAGCTGCCGTCGACCGACCACCTGCTGGCGCTGGTCACCGTCGCCAGGCTCGGCTCCTTCACCAAGGCGGCCGTCGAGCTGGAGCTGTCCCAGCCCGCCCTCTCGCGCCAGATCATCGGCCTGCAGCGCACCCTGGGGGTGAAGCTGTTCGAGCGCGTCGGCCGCAGCGTGCGCCTGACCCCGGCCGGCGAGGAGCTGGTCGGCCGCGCCGGCCCCCTGCTGGAGGAGCTCGGCCGCGTCACCGGCAATCTGACCTCGATCTCCGGCACCGCTGCCGGCCGCGTCCGCCTGGGCGCCAGCGAATCGGTGGCGGTCAACAGCCTGCCGGCGATCCTGCGCGCCTACCTGCAGGCCAACCGCCGGGTGCAGCTGCGCCTGATGTGCCGCACCTCCGAGCGCCTGCCGGACATGATCCACAGCGGCGAGCTGGACATCGCGGTCTGCCCGATCGAGTTCGGCGACCAGCAGGAGGGGCTGAACTGCACCCGCCTGTGGGACGAGGAGATGGTGCTGGTCCTGCCCATCAACCACCCCGGCCGCAGCCGCACCATCACCAGCTACGTCAACGACGACTTCATCCTGGTGATGCCCGGCACCGAGACCCGCCGCATCCTCGACCGTTCGCTGGGCGAGCGCGGCGTCGACCTCAAGGTGGTCCTCGAGCACGAGAGCACCGAGGTTATCAAGGCGATGGTGATGGCCGGCCTCGGCCTGACCATCCTTCCCGAGCCGAACGTGCGCAAGGAGGCGCGGCGCGGCGAGCTGGCCGTCCTGCCCCTGACCGACCTCAAGGTCTCGCGCACCATCTACGCCATCGCCGACGCCCGCCGCCAGCCCTGGCCCGCCGAGTCCGCGCTGATCGAAGCCCTGCAGCGCTACGGCCGCTGAACGCCACCCCGGCCACCAGGCCGGGGTTTCGTCGGGGTTGATTTCAAATGCATATTTGAAATACTTATTTCATGCCCGCGGATCCGGACCCGACGCGAGACCGGCTGATCGCCGCCGCCGAGGAGGAGTTCGCCGCCGTTGGCTTCGGCCGTACCACGGTGCAGGCGATCTGCAGGCGTGCCGGCGCGAACATCGCCGCGGTGAACTACCACTTCGGAGGCAAGGAACGGCTCTACCGCGAGGTGCTGGAGCGCGCCCGCGAGGCGCTGGAGCGCGATTTCCCCCTGCCGCCCGAACAGGGCGAGGCCGCCACGCGCCTGCACGACTTCATCGCCGCCATCCTGACCCGCCTGCTCACCAGCGGGCCGCACGCCTGGATGGCGCGGGTGTGGGCGCAGGAGCTGGTCAATCCGAGCCCGCTCATGGACGTGGTGGTGCCGACCATGATCGCCCCGACCCACCGCCGGCTGCGCGGCATCGTCGCCGACCTCACCGGCCGCAGCCCCGACGACGCGCTGGTGTGGCGACTCACCGCCAGCGTGGTCGGGCAGTGCCTGTTCTACCGCATCGCCCAGCCGGTCATCCAGCGCCTCGGCCGCCCCCTGCCGACGACGCCCGAGGACATCGCCCTGCTGGCCCAGGCCATCACCCGCTTCTCACTCGCCGGCATCCGCGCCGAGGCCCAGGCATGAACCGCGTCGCCCTGCAGATGCTGGTCGGCGACCGCGGCAAGCACTTCGGGGTGCTGCTGGGCATCACCTTCGCCTGCCTGCTGATCACCCTCGTCGGATCGATGTTCACCGGCATCATGTACCGCTTCACCGCTACGATCCGCGACGCCGGCGGCGCAGACATCTGGGTGACCGACCCCAAGGTCCAGTTCATCGACGATGTGAAACCGCTGCCTGACAGCGCCCTCTGGCGCGTCCGCAGCGTGCCGGGCGTCGACTGGGCGGTGCCGTTCTACAAGGGCAGCCTGCGGGCGAAGCTGCCGGACGGCTCTTTCCAGAACTGCGCCGTCTTTGGCATCGACGACGCCTCGCTGGCGATCGGACCGCCGGAGATGGCGCTGGGCAGCCTGGCCGATCTGCGGCGCACCGACGGCGTCATCGTCGACGAGCGAGGAGCGGCGCGGCGACTGGCCCAGCCGCTGCCCGGCGGCGGAACCCGGCCGCTGACCATCGGCGATACCCTGGAGCTGAACGACCACCGCGCGGTGGTGGTCGGGATCTGCCGCATCTCGCGCACCTTCCAGTCATCGCCGACCATCTACACCACCTACAAGCGCGCGATGGCCTTCGCCCCGCGCGAACGCCGTCAGCTGAGCTTCGTGCTGGCCAAGGCGGCGCCGGGCGCCGACGCCGAGGCGGTGTGCCGGACGATCAGCGAACGCACCGGCCTGCTGGCCATGACCGCCGACGAGTTCAAGCGCAAGTCGGTGTGGTATTTCCTGCGCAACACCCCCATCCCGGTCAACGTCGGCCTCATGGTGGTGCTGGCCTTCATCGTCGGCAGCGCCATCACCGGCCTCAGCTTCAACAGCTTCGTCCTCGAGAACCTGCGCTATTTCGGGGCGTTGAAGGCGATGGGCGCCGGCCGCGGCCTCATCGTGCGCATGACCCTGATCCAGGCCGGCTGGGTCGGCGGCATCGGCTATGGGCTGGGCACCGGCATCGCCACCCTGCTGTGCTTCCTGCTGCGGCGCACCGAGGCCGAGTTCCGCACCCCGGGCATCCTGCTGGCGATCTCGGCCGGCGCGGTGGTGCTGATCATCACCGGCGCCGCCCTGGTCAGTCTGCGCAAGGTCATGCGCCTCGAACCCGCGATCGTCTTCCGGAGCTGACATGGACGCCCCCGCCGTCTCCTGCCGTGGCGTGGCCAAGGCCTTCGGCGCCGGCGAGGGCCGGGTGCAGGCCCTGCGCGGCATCGACCTCGACGTCCGGCCCGGCGAGCTGCTGATGCTGGTCGGCCCCTCCGGCTGCGGCAAGACCACCCTGATCTCGTGCATCGCCGGCATCCTCGACCATGACGCGGGCGACTGCCTGGTGTTCGGCCAGGACCTCAAGGGCATGGGAGTCGAGGAACGCACCGCCTGGCGCGGGCGCCACATCGGCTTCGTCTTCCAGGCCTACAACCTGCTGCCCACCTTGGGCGCGGCCGAGAACGTCGCCATCCCCCTGCTGATCAACCGCGTGCGGCGCGACGAGGCCCTGCGCCGGGCATCGGCGGCGTTGGAGGCGGTGGGCCTGGGCTCGCGCACCAGGGCCCTGCCATCGCAGCTGTCCGGCGGGCAGCAGCAGCGCGTCGCCATCGCCCGCGCCCTGGTGCACGAGCCGCGCCTGCTGGTCTGCGACGAGCCGACCAGCGCCCTCGACCACGAGTCCGGCCAGCGGGTGATGGCCCTGCTGCGCGAGGTCGCCATGCGCAGCGACCGCGCCCTGGTCATCGTCACCCACGACGCGCGCATATTCCCCTTCGCCGACCGCATCGCGAGCATGGACGACGGCCGGATCGTCTCCGTCACCACCCCCGAGCAGCGAGCCGCCACATGAACCTGCGTCCCACCCTGGTCCTGCCCATCGTCGCGGTGGCCGGCGTCGCATTCGCCCTCTACACCGTCCGGGTCGGCTCGCGGCCGGTGCCGGCGGCGCAGCCGGTGGCCGAACCCAGCCGTCCTGGCGGAGCGTCCGAGCTGTCGGGCTCGGGCATCGTCGAATCGTCCAGCGAGGAGATCGGCGTCGCCAGCCCGGTGGGCGGGGTGATCGCCGAGGTCCTTGCCGCCGCCGGCGCCGTGGTGCGGGCAGGCGACCCCCTCCTGCGTCTGGACGACCGCGCCCAGCGCGCGCAGC
>JAFLCQ010000092.1 GCA_017302815.1 Planctomycetota bacterium | reverse complement strand
GGCTCGACGGGTGCGGGCTCGATCGTCGCCGTCGCCGCTCCGGCATCGGCCGCCGCGCGCTCGGCTGCGGCCTGCTGGCGCCATGCGGCCGCAGCGGGAGTCGGACAGGTGGTCAGCACCGAGCGGGCGGCATTGCGCACGGTCTGGTCCGGATGCTCGGCGGCGCGCAGCAGGACGCGGGTCGCGCGCGAGCCGATGGGACGGAGCCCGGCGACCAGGGTGATGGCGGCGATGCCGTCCATGGCGTTGCCGTCCAGGAGCTTCTCGGCGTTGCTCAGCGCGACATCGTAGCGCTGCTGCTCCAGTTCGACGGCGGCGGCCCAGCCCTCGGGGCCGACGCCGCCAGGCAGGTTCAGCAGCTTGCGCAGGGCCTGCTCGGACGGCTGGTCATTGCCGCGGGTGCCGGCCCGCTGTACCAGGGCGGACAGCGCCTCGTCGTCGTTCACCGTCGCTGCGTAGGCGCAGGCGGCGTCGGCGGCCGGCCCGGTGCCGGTGATCAGGGTGCGGATCAGCTCGACATCCTGCATCGTGGTGGGCCAGCGCGCGGCCAGGGCCGTGATGGCGGCTGCCGCAGCCTGCGGATCCTCGTCCTGGATCATCCGGTGCAGGACGGCCAGCACGTCGTCGCGGCCGGTCCTGGCGAGGCGCTCGACCAGCGGACGGCGTTTGCCGACCGGGGCGGCGGACAGCGCCTGCTCCATGCGGTCGCCGGCGAAGGCGTCCCCATCGGCGAGCTTGAGCGCATCCGCGAGCGCATCGGCCTCGGCGCAGGCGAGGCCGCAGGCCAGCACGGCGCAGGCCAGGATCCTCACGGTCCACCCACGACCGGGTTGTTGGTGAACCAGCCGACCACGCCGATGCGGCCCGGCAGCGGCAGCTTCAGCTTGGCCAGGTCCTCGTCGTAGTGGAAGGAGAAGGTGCCGTTCACCTTGCCCTGGTCGTCCTCGCCGGTGAGGGCCTTGGTGGCGAAGGCCTCGGCGATGACCGAACCGAAGAAGTCGAAGGTGCCGTTCATCTTGAGGGTCGCGTTGGGCATGTAGAGGACGCCGCCGAACTGGGCCCCGCCGTTGAAGGTGAACTCGCCGGTGTAGGCGGAGATGAACAGCAGCTTCGACGGCTTGGTCGGATCGCCGATGCTCTCGCCGCCATTCATCTGGTCGAGGGAGTTGTCGATGCCGCTCCAATCGGGATCGTCGGCGGTCTTGAAGTCGTTCTGGACGATGGTCAGGGTCGAGCTGGCATCGGCATAGACGATGGGCGCGACGGTCTTCTTCGGGGCGATGGAGACCGGGCCGTCGACGTAGATGGTCACCGCACCCTTGATCGTGATCTGGGCGCCGCTGTCCAAGTCGATGGCCGAATAGCGGTACTTCTCGGACGAGGAGGCGTCGAAGGTGGTCGAGCTGGTCAGGATGTCGGGGCTTTCCAGCGGGATGGTCTGGTCGTATTCCACCGGCGGCAGGGGATAGTTGATGAAGTCCTGGATGTTCTGCTCGCCGCCGATGTTGTCCGGCTTCTGCACGTAGATATCGCCCTCGCTGCCGAGGGTGCCGTTGCGGCGTCCGTTCTCGACGTAGGAGCCGGCGCTGGAGATCCAGCTGTCGGTGGTGGCGCTGCCCTGGAAGTCGTAGCCCTTGTGCGCGAACATGGCGCGCACGAAGACCTCCTGGGGATAGGGCACGAAGAGCATCTCCACCCGGCGGGTGCGGTAGCTCTGGATGTTGCTGCTGTTGCCCTGCGTCGCCCAGGCGCGGATGAAGTAGACGTCCTGGGTCATGCTGTCGGGAGTGCCGATGCTGACGACCTTCAGGCGCGGCGTGCCGTCCACCGTCTCCTTGATGACGGCGCGCTGGCCGACGAAGCACCAGCGGGCGCCGATGTCCATCCCGTGCACCTGCGAGATGCCCATGGTGCCGGTCAGTTCGGCATTGGGCTTGGCGGCTTCGAGATCGCTCATGGTCGGCAGCACAGTGGCGCGCAGGGTCGCATCCAGGTCGGTGCGCAGCTTGGAGGTGTTGCGCTGCAGATAGTCCAGAGCGATGTTGGCCGCCGATTCCGAGGCCATGGCCAGGGCCAGATCGTCGGTGCGGCGCTGCTCGCCCTTGAGGTTCCCGACCGTCGTCTCGGTCAGGGTGATGGCGAGGCTGCCGAGGATGAAGATGAGCACGGCTGCGATGACCATCGCCGAGCCGCGACGGTGCGGAGCTGGGATGCGCATGATCGCCTCAGTAGGTCCGGGACAGGGTGGTGGTGACGCCGGCATCGCTGGTGATCGACACGGTGAAGGTGATCGATCCGGAGACCCAGCCGGAGATCTTGAACTGGTCGCTGGACAGGGTGGTGCTCTTCCCCGACCAGGTCGAGGGATCCCACCCCTTCTCGACCGAGATGGACGAGTAGGGGGACTGCTTGTTCCAGGTGACGGAGAAGGATCCCAGCTTCAGGACGTCGCCGGTCTCCTGGCTGCCGGAGACCACGCTGCCGACGATGATCAGGTCGTTGACCGTGGTCTGGACGCCCTCGATCTTCACCTTCGACGTCTTGGTGCTGGTGTCGTCGTTCAGGGTCACCTTGGGCGGCGTCGGATCCTTGCTCCCTTCCTCGTTGCCGGTCTCGGTCTCGCTGCCGGTCTCGGACCCGGTTTCGGTCCCGGTTCCGGTCCCGCTGTTCGTCGCGGTGGTGGTGAGGTTGGTGTTGGCGTAGATCGTCGAACGCAGGAAGACCGTCGTGCTGCTCTCGAAGATGCGCGGCTGGCCATCGGCGGCCTTGACGACGTCGCCATGGCCGTCGCGCACGTAGCGGGCGACCGCCAGGCTGAGCTGGTTGCCCTTGACCAGCACATCGGTGCCGAGCTGGCCGACCCGGAATCCGTCCGGGATGCGCAGGTCGGTTGCGTATTCCTGGCGGATCACCTTGCCGGTGGCCACGTCGGCGAGGGTGGCGGTGAGGGTGCCGTTGATGCTGTCGTAGGCGATGGTGTAGGTCTGGTTGAAGACCGGGCCGATGTCGAGGGGCTTGTCGGGATCGACGCCCAGGCCGGTGCAGACCTTGAAGATCCAGGTCGGGACCGGCTGGTTGGAGTTGTCGTAGATCCAGTTGTAGTCGGCTGAACGCAGCTGGCCGGCGATGCGCTGCAGGATGCGGTTGGTGTCCTCGGTGACCGCCGAGCTGCGGCCGATCTCGGTCGTCATGTTGGTGCCGGAGATGAGGCTCTGTCCGGCCACGCCCGCGACGAGGGCGAATATCGTGGCGGCGATGGTCAGTTCGATGAGGGTGAGGCCGGAACGGATGGCGTTGCTCATGGCTCAGCCTCCACGGTTGATGTGGTGGTAATGGATGACGACCTGGCCCGCCCCGGTCGGGTCCGCCCAGTCGACGGTGAAGCGGAGATGCAGCCGGGTGGAGGTCGAGTCGGCCTCGCGGATGACGCTGCCCGCCTTCGCCCGGCCTGCTGGCGGGGTGAGGCCGGTGACGGCGAAGCTCATGCCCGACGATGCCGGGACCAGGGTGGCCACGCTGTTGAAGCTCATGGTCTGGATGCGTTCGATCTCGGCCTGGATGCTCTCGATGGCGTAGCCCTGCATCTTGGCGCGGTTGCGCACCTGGCTGGAGGTGCCCATGGCGCCGAAGACGGCGAAGATGCCGGTGGTCAGGGCCACGGATGCCACGGTCACCTCGATCAGGGTCATGCCGGCGGTGCTGCGCATGGCGATCGTCTCCGCTGGATGCCAGTGCACATGGCGTGCCAGCGCTGCGGAGCCGGATCGGGGCGGATCCGCCCAGGTGTCCACCCTTGGGTGGGCGGATCGGCTCATGCGGCCCAGCTGGAGCCGATCCGCCCGTCCCGTCCGGTAACCGGAAAACCCTCGTATGCCCATGGTTCGCCAGCGGGGGATTCCCTTCCGGTGACGGCGGCTATTCCACAGGCATGGCCAGATCCAAGACCCGCTGCGTCGGCATCCTCACCTCCGGCGGCGACTGCCCCGGCCTGAATGCGGCCATCCGTGGCGTGGTCAAGGCGGCCATCGGCTGCCATGGCATCAAATGCGTCGGCGTCCTCGACGGCTTCCGCGGCCTGGTCGAGAACCGCACCATGCCGCTCGATGACCGCGCGGTCTCGGGCATCCTCACCATGGGCGGCACCTTCCTCGGCACCAGCCGCGACAAGCCGCACAAGATGCCGATGGGCGGCAAGGTGCGCGACATGACCGAGGTGGCAGTCGAGAACGCCAAGCGCATGCAGATCGACTGCCTGGTCTGCCTCGGCGGCGCCGGCACGCAGAAGAACGCCAACCGCCTGCGCGAGGCGGGGCTGAACGTCCTGACCCTGCCCAAGACCATCGACAACGACATCTGGAACACTGACATCACCTTCGGCTACGACACCGCGCTCGACATCGCCTCCGAGGCGATCGATCGTCTGCACACCACCGCGACCAGCCATCAGCGCATCATCGTGGTCGAGATCATGGGGCACAAGGCGGGCTGGCTGACCCTCGGCTCGGGCATCGCCGGCGGCGCCGACGTCATCCTCATCCCCGAGATCCCCTACGACGAGGAGCGGGTCGCCGAGCACCTGCTGGAACGCAGCCGCCACGGCAAGCGCTTCTCCATCGTCGCGGTGGCCGAAGGCGCCCTGAGCGTCGCCGAAGCGAAGGCGCTCGCCGAGGCCGAAGAAGGCAAGAAGGCGAAGAAGAAGGAGAAGGAACGGGAGAAGGAGAAGGAGCGCCGCAAGCAGGAGGACACCGAGGCGCGGGCACGCAAGGCGGCCGAGACCGACGAGGACTACAGCCCGACCGAGACGGTGATGATCAAGCGCGGCCCGGGGGCGCCGGTCGAGGCGACCTACCACACGGTGCAGGAACCGAAGGCGAGCCGCCTGGCCCGCGCGTTGCAGCGCCTGACCGGCACCGAGGCGCGGGTGACCACCCTGGGGCATGTGCAGCGCGGCGGCAGTCCGTCCGCCTCGGATCGCCTGCTGTGCACGCGCCTGGGCACCGCCGCCGCCGATCTCCTCGCCGAGGGGCGCTATGGCTTCATGATGGCCGTGAAGGGCGATGACATCGTGCCGGTGCCCCTCGATGAGGTGGCGGGCAAGCTGAAGCTGGTCCCCGCCGACCATGCCAGCGTGCGCGCGGCGCGCTCGGTCGGCACGTGCATGGGCGACTGATCCGGCCGGATCAGCGCCACACACCACAAACGACGCCTCGGCAATGCGTTGCGGGCCGCAGCGGCGATCCGACAATGGTCGGACTCGGCGCAGCGGTCACAGAAACATTTGGTCAACGTTATCCTTTTATCCCGCCCGAACCCCGGAGCCCCCATGCCCCGCCGCCTCCGTCTGCTCCCCGTCGTGCTCGCCGCCTGCTCGCCCCTGCTGGCGGGCGATGCCCCCGCCGCCTGGCAGGCGGTCGGCTGGGGCGGCGGCGCCTACTACTTCGCGGTGTCGTGGCATCCCACCGATGGCAACGTCATCTACATGGGCGGCGACTGCGCCGGCCTCTACCGCACGGAGAACAAGGCGAAGCAGTGGGAGTTCGCCAACAACGGCATCACCGACTATGCGGTCTACAGCACCGCCACCGGCCCTGCCGCGCCCGACCTGGTCTACGCCCTGACCGACGGCGGCCTGCACAAGAGCAGCGACCGCGCCAAGAGCTGGACCTTCGTCGCCGACAGCGCCAAGGACAAGCTGGACATCCGCTCGAAGCGCGACGGGACCGTGCGCGCGATCGCCATCGACCCGAAGAACGCCGACGTCGTCTACGTCGGCTCGCACACCGGCAAGCTGTGGAAGACCAGCGACGGCGCCAGGACCTGGAGCGAGCTGGCCTACCGCGAGGTGTTCCCCAAACCGGCCCCGCCGCCCGCCTACACCGGCGCGTCCTCGCTGCGCATCTCCTACGACGCCAACGGACCTGGCAAGGATCCGATGGGCCGGATCAGCAAGTTCTACGGCCCCGGCGAGAAGGCGAAGGACTGGTCCGCGTACAAGCGCATGACCGCCCGATTCATGCTGCCCGCCGACGCCCCCGCCGTGCAGATGCAGCTGGTGGTGCAGAGCGGCGACGGCTGGAAGTGGCAGCAGGGTGAGTGGATCGACGGCAAGCCCGGCGCCTGGGTCGAAGTTCCGCTGGATCTCAGCAAGCTCAGCGACCTCAACTCGGTGCGCATGATCCACATCGCGGTGCGCACCTTCCAGCCCGGCTGGAAGGGCGGCATCCAGGTCGATGCCGTGGCCCTGCACACCGATCCGGCCGGCACGCTGGAAGCCGGCGCCGCCGCCGACGGCAAGGAAACCGTGCTGGTGACCGACTGGGAGAAGGACGCCGAAGGCTGGTCGGCGAACAACCAGGGCGATGACTTCCGCAAGGTCACCGGCCTGCGCCAGGGCGCCGAGAAGACCGGCGGCGACGTGCTGTCGTCGGTCGCGGTCGCAGGCGACGGCGCGGTCTACGTCACCAACACCAAGCTGGGCGTGCTGCGTAGCGACGACGCCGGCATCACCTGGAAACCGCTGCCTGCCCCGAAGTCGGCGGTGTGCGTCAGCGCCACCCCCGATCCCAAGGTGCTGTGGCTCGCCGCCGACAAGGCCGGAGCCCTGCGCTCGGTCGACCGCGGCGAGACCTGGACCCCGGTCGCATTCTCGGACAAGCAGGACGCCAAGCTGGCGGTGCGCGAGATCGTCGTCGCGCCCAGCCGCCCGCAGCGCGTCTACGCCATCGCCACCATCGAGTGGAGCGGCCATTTCTACGCGTCGGATGACGCCGGCACCACCTGGGCGCACAACACCCTGGTGCACAACGACACCACCGGCAACCCGACCCAGCCCGACGAGGTCGGCAACAAGGAGTGGGTCAAAGGCACCAGCGGGCTGAGCTCGATCAAGAACATCGCGGTGAACCCGCAGAACGCCGATGAGTTCTTCATCGCCGGCAACTGGCGCAACATCTTCAGCGGCGACGGCGGCAAGACCCTGGAAGAGCGTTCGACCGGCGCCGACAACACCTGCGCCACCGATATCCAGTTCCTCGGCGAGCGCACCTACGCCACCGCGATGGACGAGGGCCTGCTGGTCACCGACAACGGCGGCAAGCAGTGGCGCCAGCTGTGGCCGCTGAAGTACGACGTCAACACCAGCGGCCACTTCTGGCGCGTGCGCGTGGCCAAGGTCGACGGCCAGGACCGCATCGTCACCACCGCCTCGCCCTGGCAGTCCTTCGGCAACCCGAAGTGCGCCAACCGCGCCTACTACAGCGCCGACGGCGGAGCCAGCTTCACGATCAGCAACGCTGGCCTGCCCGACTATGTCCCGAACGTGAACTGCATGTGGGGCCGCAGCTTCCCGCGCGCCCTCGCGCAGCACCCGACCGATCCGAACATCCTCTACCTGGGCATGGACGGCGATCCCGAGCCGGCCAAGAACCTGCCCGGCGGCGGCATCTTCCGCTCCGCCGATGGCGGCAAGTCGTGGACGCGCTGCGCCGGCCAGCCCGGCGGGCTGCGCCTCTACTACGGCCTGGTCGTCGATCCGACCAACCCGAAGCGCCTCTACTACAGCGTGTGCGGCAACGGTGGCGGCGCCTGGATGAGCGAGGACGAGGGCGCCACCTGGACCCACATCTTCAAGAACGAGCCGTGGCCCTTCAACCTCGAGGTGTCGAAGGAAGGCGTGGTGCTGGTCGGGGGCAACAACCTGTGGCGCAGCACCGACCAGGGCAAGAGCTGGAAGAAGCTGACCAGCTTCACCGGCGACGCGACCATCGTCGGCATCGCCACCGATCCGGCTGACGCCAAGCGCTTCTGGATCTCGCGCACCACCTGGGACAGCAGCGACCGCGGTGGCATCTACCGCACCGTCGATGGCGGCGCGAGCTGGCAGGAGATCACCGGCGACATCGCCTTCAAGAAGCCGCAGATCCTGCGCTACAACGCCGACACGCGCGAGCTGTGGGCCGCCGGCGTCGGCATCTTCAAGATCGCCCAGTAACCAACCCTAGAGAAAACGACATGCCTCGCAGCCTGCCCCTGCTGACCACCGTCCTGGCCGCCGCCCTGGCCTGCGCCGCCGACCCCGCCCTGGCTCCGTCGCCCCTGGCGGTGCAGCCCGGGCAGGTGGTGGCCAGCGCGCCGCCCGAGGAGGTCCCTGCGGAGGCCGACCTGGTGGCGTGGCGCCAGGCGCAGTATCCACGCACGGCCGAAGGCTCGGTGGCGGACGCGCGCGCCTGGCTGCTCGACGCCCCGGCCGGCAAGCGCGGCTGGGTGCAGGCCAGGCCCGATGGCCGCCTGCAGTTCGAGGACGGCACCCCGGCGCGCTTCTGGGGCACGACGCTGACCTACGCCGGCGCCTTCCCGGACGGCAACGAGGACATCGAGCGCGTCGCCGACACCCTCGCCGCCAGCGGCTACAACCTGGTGCGCTTCCATCACAACGACATGCCGCGCTTCGGCCTGGGCTACCTGCGGCAGAAGAAGGATGGTGTGCCGGAGAGCGCCATCGAGCTGGATCCGCAGGGCATCGACCGTTTCGATCGCATCGCGGCGGCCTGCTTCAAGCGCGGCATCTACGTCCATCTCGACCTCGTCGACCAGCGCCCATTCACCGCCGAGACCGGCATGCCCGGCTGGGAGGAGCTGGCCAAGGGGGGCAACCACCTCGGCTGGAAGGGTGTGTGGCCGCACCCGGCGATGGTCGAGGTGTGGAAGAAGGCCGCGACCGCCCTGCTGTCGCACGTCAACCCGCACACCGGCCGCGCCTGGGGCGCCGAGCCGGGCGTGGTGCTGGTCGAGGCCCTCAACGAGAACGGCCCGTTCTGGGACTGGGGCTTCACGGTGAACGACAGCGTGCGCGCGTGGCACGTCGCCGACTGGAACGCCTGGCTGGTGGAGCGCTACAAGGACCGCGAGACCCTGGCCAAGCGCTGGACCGATGCCACCGGCAAGGCCGGCCTGCATCCCGACGAGGATCCCGCCGCCGGCACCGTGCACCGTCCGGCCCTGGCGCCGGTGCAGGAGTGGGATCGCAGCAACGGATCGAAGGCGCGCGGACCCTGCCGCCTCAACGACTTCTACGCCTATCTCGCCGACCGCACCGAGACCCTGCACCGCACCACCAGCGCGCACATCCGCTCGCTCGGCTTCAGGGGCCTGGTCACCGGCTCGCACGAGCTGCAGGGGCCGATCAACCAGCGCGCCGAGGTGCGCGCCACCGGCATGGTGTCGGCGCATCTCTACGCCAACCCCCGCCTGGCCTGGGGCGCGCGCCCCGGCGTGAAGGGCATCACCCTCGACGGCGTCGACGTGCGCAGCAACAACTGGTACGTCAACCTGCCGCGCATCAAGGTCGCCGGCGCGCCGTCGTGGAACGGTGAGTGGACTGGCGGCTCGTGGACGCGCCGCGCCGACGTCAACCTCGGCGTCGCCACCGCGCATGCCTTCCAGCGCGTCGATGGCGGCGCCCAGTTCGGCTTCGTGCAGCGCTGGGTCGGTGTGCCGATGCCCGATTTCGACCAGACCTATGCCTATATCGGCTACAAGAAGAAGATCGACCAGGGCTATTCCACCGGCCTGGATCCGACCTGGATCGGCATCAACCGCGCTGCCTCGGCGATGATCCTGCGCGGCGATCTGCCCAAGGCGCGCTACAAGGCGCACATCGCCCTGTCGGACGAGGACGTGCACGAGCAGAATCTGCACGCCGCCGGCATCAACGGCGGCAGCGGCACGGTCGGCGGCGCCTCGCTGTTCCTGCCGCTGATCCACGAGGTCGAGACGGCCTTCTTCGACACGGCCTATGCCGGCGATGCCGATGTCGTCTTCACCACCGGGCGCTCCGCCAGCGGCGACTACCGCAACGCCAAGCACGCGGTGGTGCTGGGCGACAACCCGTGGTGCGACCGCTACCGCCAGAAGCGCGACCTCGCGGCGCCCGCACGCCTGCTCCAGCCCGCGCTGCGCACCGAGGCGCTGAAGGACGCGGCCTTTATCGTGTCGTGGCCCTACGCCGCGCCGCGCAGCGTGACGCTGCCCGCGGTCGAGGCCGCCATAGCGGTCGACAGCCTGCCGGCCGGTGCGACCCCGGTCGGGCTCAGCGCCGACGGGAAGTGGACCCTGGGCTGGTGCGACGACCGCTTCCTCGTCCTGCCCAACGCCGCTGTCCTCGGCGAGCGCATCGCCGACGCGCGCTGGCTCTACCGCATGTACCTGGCGGCGGCCAAGCGCTGGGGTCTGGAGGTCGCCGGCAGCGCCGACGACGCCGAATACGTCAGCGACAACGGCGCGCTGCGCACCGACTGGGCGACCGGCACGCAGTTGGTCGACAGCCCGCGCACGCAGGCGATCAGCGGCTTCGCCGGCTACCGCGCGGCCAACGCCACCTCCAACCTCGCGCTGCGGGTGGAGACCGCCTATGCCGCGGTCGCCCTGACCGCGGTGGACGCGCAGCCCATCGCCACCGCGAAGCGCATGCTGCTGGTCGCCGCCGGCCGCGTCGCCAATACCGGTCTGAAGCTGACCCCGGGCAAGGACGGGGTGTCGATCACGGATGCCGGCAAGGGACCGACCCGGGTCGAGTGCCTGCGCGGCGAGATCCGCCTTACCGCCCTGGCCGACACGGCGCTGCAGGTCTTCGCCCTCGATGCCGAGGGGCGACGCCTCGGCGAGGTGCCGGTGACGCGCGGCGAGGGGTCGATCACCATCCCGCTGTCGCCGCGCTGGCGCAGCATCTGGTTCGAAGTCTGCGCGCCCGGCACCGCCGGACCCGCCGCCCCGGCCGGCGAGGCGTGGCCGGCCGCCGAGG
>JAFLCQ010000091.1 GCA_017302815.1 Planctomycetota bacterium | reverse complement strand
GGGGATCGCCGCGGCAGCGGGCTGGCGCAGCTGCTTGTTGGCGCGCATCCACTGCACAGGCGACGAGGCCGCGGGCGGTGCGGGCGCGGCCTCGCCGGCGATGGCGCAGGCGGCCACAACGAACGGAAGCAGACGTTGCATGCAGACTCCTCCATGTGGTGGCTTCACGGCCTGCGCTGCGCGAACAGCCAGTCGTAGAGCTTCGCATCGGCCAGGGCCGGATTCCACACCCCGTGCCCGCCTTTCGCGATCTCGGTGTACTGCGGCTGCGCGCCGGTTTGGCGCAAGGCTGCTATCATCTCGCGCGATCCGGCCACCGGCACCGCGGTGTCGTTCTCGCCATGCCAGGCCCAGACCGGGATGGTCTTGATGCTGCCCGCGCGCGACGGATCCCCAGCGCCGCAGATCGGCACGCCTGCCGCCCACAGGTCGGGACGCCGCACCAGCGCATCCCAGGCGCCATAGCCACCCATCGACTGGCCGACAACATAGAGGCGCTTCGCATCGATCGGACGCGAAGCGACCAACTGGCCCACCAGGGCCAGAGTAGCCTGCATCTCCTCCGTGGATAGCACCGCGTCGGCGTCATAGCTGCCCTTGTTGAAGTCCTGGTCCACCCAGCGGCGGCCGTCGCGCACCTGGGGAGCGACGACGAAGCATGGATGCCTGGCCTGCGCCTCGGGGGTGATGAAGTTCCAGGCCAGCTCCATCGGGCCCAGGTTGTCCGTGCCGCGCCGACCGGCGCCGTGCAGGAAGACGACCAGCGGCAGCTTGGAACCGTCCGCCGGCAGGGCGGGGACGAAGAGGCGCCAGGGCAGCTTGGCCGGGGCCGTGGTCGCGCCCGCCTCCAGCCTCTCGATCACCGCCGCGCGCTCGGGCTTCACCTTGGCGTAAGCGCCGTTGGCCTCTCCAGCGAGGACCTGGGCCGAGGGCAGCAGGAGGGCGCAGATGCAGGCCACGACCAGAACCCATGACCGATCATCCTGGATCCGGTAGTCCGAGCGCCGAGGTCCGTGGCCCGAGGTCGGCAAGCCTCGACGCAGACCGGGGATACCGGCATGCCGTCGCTTTCGGGAACGCTCATCCTCTGGGTGCGGCGGACGGCGGCGGCGTCGCGTCTCCAACGTCCGACATACGCATGCTGTATGGGCCTCGGACCTTGGACTGCGTTGAATATGATCATTCACGCTGGCAATCGTATGTTCGCGCATCGGATGCGACATGGACGCCACGCCCCGGACCTGGATGGGACGCCACGGGACGCCCAGCACCTGCGCTGACACCGACTGCCGTTCGTCACGAACGTTGCGCACGATCGGGCCGTGCGGGCGGCCCCTCCGGCCGCACCCTGGCACGACGCGTGGATCTGCTCCTGCTAGTACCGACGAGGCATCAACTCCCGTTCACCATTCAGGATCCAACTCTGGTAGATCACATGAGTCGAGCACTGGCCCTTCGCCGGATCCTTGGTCCCGGATCCGACCTCGTTGGCGAGTCCGGTGGCATCGACACACACGACGCTGTCGAGTTGCGCCCGGTTCACGGTACAGTTCAACATGTTGTCCCACACCTCGCCACGGACCATGACATGCCAGAAGCGGCTCTTGCCCAGGTAGAAGCACCCGGTGTTGGAGAAGTAGCGGCCGATGTTGTCCCCGCCCGCCGGCTGGCGCAATGACGCCGGGATGGGATCCGAGATGCCGTTGCCGTCCACGGCGGTCGTGTACTGGTCGATGCCGAGGTCGTGCTCGGGGTCGCCAGACGCCTTCTGGCACTGGTAGACCGAGCAGGCGGCCTTGCCATCCCCGTTCAGATCGAGGACGCGGAAGTCGGCATAATATGGACTCGAACCGAAGAAGCTCATGCGCATGTCGTTGACGATCAACTCGGCCACCTGCGAACGCTGGGTCGCCGTGTACGCCTCGAAGCTGTAGATTGGCAGCGATGTGGTGGGCATCAGGGCGGGGTTGGTGGCCATGATTGGAGGCATGCACTTCGGATTCGCATCGTTCAGCCTGGCCAGATTCCATTCAGGGGTGAAGGAGACCAGCGTTCCGGACGAATTCGCAGCCCACACCTTCACGGGCGTCGGGCTGTTGGGCACATCGAAGTTGCTGCCGAGATTGGTCACGAAGAGGCGGTCCAGGGCTTCGATGGTCGTCGCCGCCGATCCGAGGCCCGTGGACGCCCAGGTGCCGCCGTCGAACCAGGTCGCAGGCGTACGCCCGTTCGCCGTCGTCGACTTCCAGGTCGGATACAGGAAATGCTGGCCTTGGACCATGGACACCGCGGCCGCCATGGCTTGGCCGACTGCTTCCCAGATGCTGTCCTGGTGCGGCGCAACCGTGCTGTCCCCAAGCTGGGTGTTGGTGTCAGGAGTCGTCGGCGACAACCCACCCGTGTTTCCATGGCTCGCCTGGAACCACAGCGGCTTGTAGGCGTGGGTCGAGAGCTCTGAATACGTGGACAAGCGCGAACGCACGGCCCGGTAGCGGCCGGCCAGCACACGCGCGTCCTCGGCATCGGTGGCAGACAGGATGCTGGAGGTCGCATCCTTGTTGGATCGCAGGTAGTAGCCAAGGCTGTCGTGCTGCATCTGCCCGATCATGTCCGCCGTTCCAGCGGCATGGGCCGGTGTCCCGGTGTATCCATTGATGGCCAGCACGCCCGGATAGCGGTTTGCCGGGTCACGGAAGGTGGTGATGGCGGAAACCGGCGAGAGCTTCCAGAAGTCGTCGACGTGGTAGTCCGGGGCGATGGCGGGAGACGATCTGGCCGGTGCCGGGTAGCGCGAGAATGCTGGGCTCAGCGCGTCCACGAACAGGTCCCTGGTGCGGGTGGCGCTGTAGACGCGGGTCGCCTTGACGACCACGTTCACTGGATCGCCCGGCAGGTGCTCATCGGCATCCGGCGTGAAGGCCGCGTTGTCCACCAGGCCGGGGGCGGCGATCACGAAGGATGTCGTCGGATTGCCCACCGAGGACACCACCTGGTAGGTCGCCGGATCCTTGGCGATGTTGAAGGTGACGAGGTCGCCGGCCACGATGGGGTTCGCGCCTCCGGTCACATAGATCGTGGTATCTCCAGCCATGTATGGCAGCGGTGGTGGCACCGCCGGTGGAACGACCGGTTTTGCAGCCAGCACATAGCCTGATGGCGCCGTGCGCGCATAGGACAGCTGGATCGCACCCGGCGGCATGTATCCGGCGATCATGGCGTAGACCAGGCGCGGGGTGGCGGTCAGGACGTTCACGCACCATGGCGTGTCGGTGTAGCCACGATAACGGCTGGGGGTCTCGCCGGCCGCATGGTCGACCGCGCTCACGCCACGGCCGAAGGGCGTGTAGCGGTCGAAGCACGCCATGCCACGGTCATTGACGCCCTCGTCGCCGTTGCCGTAGGTGGCATGCAGCCAGTGGAGGAAGGAATACTGCGGACCGACGAGGTTGTGCTGGTAGACGTCGCTGACATTCGGCATGCGCTCGCCGCCGACCGCGGAACCGGACACGGTTGGCGTTCCGGTCGAGGTCGAGAACAGCGTCGGCGCCTGCCACTCGCCATCCGTGTTGCCCAGGGCGACGCTGGTGTTGCCGAATCTGCCCGGCTTGTCCGGAAGACGGTACATCAGCGGAAATGTCGACGGGGAACTGTCGTTCACGCCACGCTGCCGATCGACGTTGTCGGCCGAACCACGACCTACGAACACATGCTCGGCAGCGACGCCCGCGCTCGCACCGCCGCGCTGGAAACGGACGTTCGCCTCGCCGTGGCTGAAATATTCGTGGGCGTCGACGATCGCCGGGACCTTGTGCATGTTGCGGATGATCCGCGCCAGCGCGCGGTCGGCGACCGAACGCGGATCCGGCTGGGAGACCAGCGCGTGGCCGACAGCCGGATCGCCAGTGACCAGCAGCTGTCCTTCAAGGTCACTGTTCACGATCGCGTAGCGAAGGCGATAGCGGGCCTTGTCGCGCGCGATCCCCGGCGCACCGGACACCGGCCGCAGACGCTCGTCGTAGAAGATGCCCTGGCTGCGATCCGGCGGCGCCGCAGAGGCATAGGACGTCGCGAACCGGATCGCCCCGTTCGGGCGGAGCGGCGTCGATTCGGGTCCGGTCAGGGCCGGGTCGTAGGCCGTCGGTGATGTCGGCGGCAGATTGTAGAACTCCGGTTCATAGAAGCGGCCACGGCCATTCGTCGCCATGTAGCCCTCCTTGACCATGCGCTCGTTGGCGCTGCCGTTGGAAAACGACTGCATGGTCTTGTCGAAGGCGTCGATCGCCGCCATGTCGCTGCGGTTGATGCCACGAGCGCCACCGGTGGTGACGGTCGCTCCCGTCTCGGTGCTGGCCATGTTGTTGGAGTTCCCCCACGGCGCATCATGGGATGCGAAGACGCGTATGGCCGGCGCATCCATCTTGCTCAGCGGCTCATTGACGAAGTCGCGGATGATCTGCTCGATGGCATGGTGGGTGCCGGCGATGGCGGTCTCGCGGGCGAGGAGCTGCATGTTCGAGCTGTCGCCGGAGGCGCGGGAGAGCTGGGCCACGCGCACGAAGCCATAGGCGAGAACGGCAAGGGCGGCCACCAGGGCGAGGCAGAACAACAGGATGGAACCGCGCCGGACCGGATCGATGGATGGCATGCCTTTCCTCACGGCCTCGAATAGGTGGCCAGGCCCGGCCAGGAGAAGGAGAAGGTGAAGGCCTGCGACACTCCCGAGGTCGGCTCGGTGAGGGTGAAGCGGAGGCGCAGCAGGCGAGGCCGGTTCGCGAGATCGCTGCCCACCAGATCCTGAGTCGGTCCCAGCGCAGCCAGATTGCGGCTGGCTCCGCTGCCCAGTCTGCCATCGGGCCACACCCCCTGCAGCACGGTCCGGCGCAGGCTGCCGTCCTCGGTGAATATCTCGGGGACGACGACCGTCGTCCCGTCGCTGAGGGTGACCGACTGCACCGCATCCAGGCTCTCGTCGTGCTTCAGGATCTGGAAGGCCCAGTCGGTGACGTTGCGGAAGGACGGCGCCCTGGTCGCGGCCTGGAGATCCGTGAAGTCGCCGACGTCATTGGGATCCGGATCGGCACCGATCCTCAGCAGCGACTTGGCGGTGTTTGCCGGATCCGGGAACCACAGGTTGTCATCAAGACGCCCCACCTGGGGGGCCGGTGGCACATCGGGCCCGCCGAGCGGGTTCGTCGGATCGAGGTAGCGCCGCGGCTGCGGCAGGATCCAGAAGGTGGAGTTGCGGTAGTCGTGGCCATTGGGCAGGACGGCGCTGGGCCGGAACCTGCGCGCCCCGTGCTTGAAGATGTTCTTCTGCATCGGCCGGTTCACCCCGGCATGCACGCACGAGGTCGCACGCTTCCATTCCCATTTCTCCCACACCAACTGCGTGCTGAAGTCGAGCTTCTGACCCTGCGACGTGTTGCCGTCAAGAAAGGATGGATAATCGTCCTTCTGCTCCTTGCCGCGCATGAAGATCAGCGAAATGCCACCCGGTTCCTGGTAGATGACCACGGCGCAGTTCTGCTGCGCCCCGGCGAACGACGCTTCCAGGCTGGTGTAGATCACCTGCGCCTCCTGGTGCAGGCCCAGGAGCGCTTCCGAGCGCGCGATCGCCTTGCGGATCTGGGTGAAGGCGGACAGCGCGACGGCCGCGATGGCCATGGCGATACCGGTGCACACCAGCAGTTCGATGAGGGTGAATCCCCGGCCGCCCCTCCGTGCCGGCTGGCGCATGGTCATGGCCGCCCTCGCTGACGGACCAGACGCGTGACATAGGCGGTCACGGGACGGCCATTGAATGTCTCGTAGACGTTGACCTCGACCCGGCAGGAACGCGCATAGACGACACCGCCGCTGGCGGCCAGGACGTCGGTCGGATAAGTCGAGGTCTCGGTCCGTACGACGTAGAAGCCGTTGATGAACCCCTTCGACTCGAACTTGAGGTCGCCGGCGTGGCTCAGATCGACGGACGTTGTCGGCGCGATCGGCGTGGGCGGCGTCCAGTCGCCTTGCAGTTCAGGCGCCAGCAGGGGGCGTGGATCCGCATCCTTGGCGATGCTGATCGCCGTCGCCAAGCCTGTCGTCTCGCCACGCGCCCTGGATGCGACCTCCATGCCGTAAGCGACCAGGGCCACGACCCCGCCGACGCCCACGACCACGACCAGAAGCACGCAGAGCACCTCGATGAAGGTGAAAGCCTTGGCAGAACGCATGTTCATGGCGAGGTGATCCACCAGCTCGAAGTCGGTCGGGTGGACAGCGTGCTGGTCAGGAGATCGGCGGTGAGGAAATCCATCACCGGGCGGTAGGTCGGGGACCCCTGCGCATCGGATGCCGCAAGGTTGCGATAGCGGCTGTACACCGTGCCCACGGTCTGGAAGTCGATCGGCGTATCGAAGGTGGTTCCCGGCGGGATGGAACGCCCGACACGGACGACCTGGACGAATCCATGGCGGTTCACCGTCACACGATAGAGGGGCCAGATCGAGCGCAGCGCATCCTTGGCGCTCGCGAACTGGTCCGTGTCCTGCTCGGCATCCGGACACAGGGTGATCGCGAACATCCCGGTGTGCCTGACGTAGTTGGTCGTCGGCGAATCGTAGGGGTTGTTCTGGCCCAGGCTGTACTGCGACAGGTCGCCAATCAGCCTGCGCCCCTCGAATTGCACGCCTTCGTCGACGGTTCCATCCGGATAGAAGGCGATCACGTAATCCAACCAGTCGCCATTGACCAGCGGCCGGGCCTCGCCCGCCGTGCGGATCTTCACCACCGTGCCGGTCGTCGACAGCACATCGGCCGGGTTGGTACAGCCGGTGATCGCCCCTTCGTTGCCCTCGAAACGGAACCCGCTGCAATGCCGGCCCCATGCGTCGAGCAGGGTCGTATCGTATCCCCCCCAGGGATAGAGGCGGCCGTTGGCAGAGGACCAGAAGCCATACCACGGACGGGGGTAGGTGGAAGGGAACGCGCGCCAGTTGCTGCCATTCGAATCCGACATCTCGATGCGCGAGCCGTTGTCCTGGTCCGCCAGGGCGAGAAAGCGCACCCGCTTCGGCGCCAGGGTATGGCGATCTCCGGACCAGCAGGCCTGGATCTCATCGATGTGCTGGGAGAAAGGTTTGCCAGACCAGTAGTCGGTGCCGCGTGGATACTGCGCGCTCAGACCCCAGGCTTCCCCATAGCCGGACAACGGCACCTCGTTCACTCCGGCGATCCGGTACCAGTGACCTCCGTCCCAGTTGTTGAGGACGCGGCCGCTGGTCCCCTTGCCATTGCGGATGTTGAACGCCACAGCATACACCGCGCTCTGCTGCATGGCCATGCTGCGGGCATGACGCATGGTCGCCGCCAGCTCCTCGGCGGCGGAACGGACGGCCCCGTCCTTCTTCTCCAACTCCGGAACGAAGGCCACCAGGCTGAGGGTGATGGCGATGATGCCGATCACCACCAGCAGCTCGACCAGGGTGAAGCCAGCCCGTGCGCTCATGGCGACAATCCCTTGTTGTACGGGACCACCGCGATGTTGTCGCGATTCGCGGTGTCGTTGCGCATGTAGGCGAAGACGCGGTCGCGACCGGCGCTCCACAGCTCGAAGTCGTTCTCGAAGCCAGCCGCAGCGAAATAGCGGACGTCCGAACGCATGCGGTCCGCCAGATCGGGAAACCACGGCGGAACCGCGATGAGATCGCGGCCGTCTCCCGCCACGCCCGCGAGCCTGATGCGGCCGGCGTACAGCAGCTGGGGACGGTTCAGGGCCCCGCGCAGGTTCGGCCCGGGGCCACTCGCGGAGGTGGGGTGGATGCTGTTCGCACCCATGCCGAAGCGCAGGATGGGATAGGAGTTGTCCGCGGTCCTGATCGCCGGCAGCACACGGTGGATATAGATCAGCGGACTTCCCCAGCTGTCCACAATGGCGGTGCCGGGATGGAAGCGCTTGTCGAGCTGGCCCTGGAGATAGTCGCAGGCCCAGCCCGGACCGTTGGCGATCGAGGAGCTCGACGGCGAGGTCAGCACCGCGGTGGCGCTGCGATCCGTGACCACGGCTCCGGCCGAACTGGTGATCACCACGCCGCACATGTCCAGGTTCCCGGACAGCGCACCAAGACGGACCTGCTCGCGGGCCTGCCGGTTCAGGCGCGAGGTGCCGACCGTGTCGCCGCTGTCGGTGTTGGTGAACTTCAGCGTGGACGCGGTCGTCTCGTCATAGCGCGCCTCGGCGGTATCCATGTCGTCGCGGACGCGCTGCGCATCGCTCGGCGCCGGACCGCTCCAGTCGATGTCGGTGCCGAGGTGGTAGTACAGCCGGTTGGGAAATCCGCCCGAGGATCCGTCGGGCACCGGCTCGGGATAGCCGGTCTGGTACGGAACCACTCCCCAGTCGGCCTTGAACTGACGCAATGCCGTGTCGACCCGCTTGAGCACGAATTCCGTCTCCGAGCGCCTAGTCGCATTGCGCACCACGGCCAGCATGGGCATGAGCATGCCCGCCAGGACGGCGACGATCGAGATCGCCACCAGCAGTTCGATGAGGGTGAACCCTCGCCTCACTTCGTCCCCTGGACGTAGATCCAGCTCCCGACGTTGGCGGACAGGGCGTCGGTGGCGAGGTCGGCCTTCGGCTTGCCCAGCGACCAGACGTAGGCCCAGGGCTCGACCGACTTGGGATTCCAGTCGTCGGGCTTGGGCGTGGCCGGGCAGTCGGCGGTGCCGTTCATGCGCGAGGCGTCGATGGTCCCGCCACTGCGGAAGGGTCCGTCGAGGTGGTAGTAGATCGGCCGCCGCCAGCCATCGAGCAGTGCCTTGTACGTCGGGCTGGAAGCATCCTTGTCGAGATCGGCGTGCCTGATGATGTAGCCGCGCAGCTCCAGCTGGCTCAGGTTGGCGGCAGGGTCGGCATCATCATAGCGCAGCAGATTGCCCGCCCCGGGCGTGGGCATGAAATGGCGCGAGTCCTCGGCTGCGTAGCTGGTGATGGCGATGGACAGGCCCATCACCGCGTCGCGGGTCGCCGCCGCCTTGGTGCGGTCGCGCAGCACCCCGATGGCCGGGATGAGCATGGCCGCCAGCACGGCGATGATCGATATGACCACCAGAAGCTCGATGAGCGTGAAGCCGCCCGGTCGGGACGCACGCTCAGCGCTAGGACGATACGACGGACGAGGCATGGCGGTTGCCGCCAGTATGTCGCTGTTTTGCGGTTTGCCATCGATTGTATTCATGTGTATCACGATGCCTGGGTGATGCCTACCTATGTTATAATGACGCCGGCGCCCGGCAGCAACGCCCCGACCGCAATGTGGGCAGGCGGTGTGCCGGGATGTCACGGAAGTCCCCAACCACGGTCACCGAAGCCCGGCTTCCCGACCGCGCCCGCAGGCGCAGGCTGCGCACCATGGACGAACTCGCCCGCTGGCTGCTGGACCACGGCAACACCATCAGCATCAACCCCGCCATCCATCCCGACTGGTGCCTCGACTGGGAGGCCCTGCGCGCCCGCATCGCGGCCGGCACGGTGGCCGGCAATCCACTCAGCCGGGTGCCGGTGCCGGGCGGCGCCCTGGAACTGGCCGAGGATCCCGCCAGCGGTGACGCCGCCTGGCTGGCCGACGTCGACCTGCCGCTGGAGCATGGCTGCATGCTGCCCGATGGCCGGCGTGCCTGGCCGGCGACCTGGGAGAACCTGCTGCGGCTGAAGGACCTCATCCTGGAGGCCGACCCCGGCAGCACCGTGTTCCCCGGCGATGGCGGCGGGCTGCGCCGGCGCTCGATCGGGGTCGGGGCGCGCTTCACCACCCTGCACTGGCCGGCCGTCGAGTGGGCGATGGCGGCCCTCGGCCTGCCCATGGTGGCGAACCAGAACTCGATCCCGCGCGAGCTGGTATGGGACGTGGCGGCGATGCGTGCTGGGACGCTGGACACCGTGCCCTTCCCCTTCATCGGCGCCTCGGTGCCCGAGGGCCACCAGGGCCAGAGCGTGCAGGGCATGAGCCACGGCGCCGTGCTGTCGAAGCTGCGCACCGGCTTCCACCGCCGCCGCGTCGCCTGGGGCTTCAACGCCGACCACCAGCCGGTGGGCGGGCGCTTCGACGCGCGCGAGGCCGGCCTCGCCGCCGGCTGCGTCCTGGCCTCGTCGATCACCTTCGACCTCTCGCCCGAGCTGACCTCGCCATCGCCCTGCGCGCCTCCCGACGCCGCCATGCGCGCGCGCATCGCCGCCCGCGTAGCGCAGGCCGGGGTGGATCTGGACGCGGCGGCCCTCGACGCCGAGCTCTCCCGCCTGTGGGGCGCGATGCTCAAGATGCAGCGTCGCGACCGCGCCTACCAGGCGGCGCGCGCCCGCTTCCGCCACGGCCGCGCCTACGTCCGCGAACTGTCGATCGACGAGCTGCCCGGACTGACCACGCCGGCGACCTTGGCGGTGGCGCTGACCCTGTGCGAGACGCTGGACGTGCGCGCCGACTACGTCGCGCCGGCCTTCGGCTTCCAGAAGAACTTCCCCTTCGCCGACCAGGCCGAGCTGGAGCGCCGCGTGGCCGCCGCCTGGGCGGTGTGCCGCGCCTTCGGCTGCTCGATCGGCTTCCACAGCGGCAGCGGCAAGTCGGCGGAGAACTACAGCCTGGTCGGGCGCATCACCGGCGGGAATCTGGAGATCAAGACCAGCGGCCGCTACACCTACGAGTTCGGCCGCGCCCTCGCAGCCTCGTCCGATCCCGCCGACCGCGCCCTGTGGGCCGACTGGTGGGCATTCACCCGCGACCTCGCCCTGCGCTGCGCCCATGGCGGCGGCCCCGACGAGGCGCGCATGGCGCGCAGCTTCATCGCCCACGCCCTGCGCCGCAATGACGTCGCCGACGCGGAGGCGGTG
>JAFLCQ010000090.1 GCA_017302815.1 Planctomycetota bacterium | reverse complement strand
ATCGCACGGGCAATGACCGCCTCGATGTCGATGCCACGGCGGGCCAGCTGGCGGCCAAGCGCGCCAAGGTCGTCTTCATGCGCGACGCGGGCGGCATCGTGGATGCAGAGGGGCGGGCAGTAGCCGGGGGGCGTGGGTCGCGCCCAGGCCCGCACCTCTACATGCGCGAGGCTGACTATGTGTCGCCAAAGTGCATCGTGCTTCGGGCAGCAGCCTACCAGCGGCTGTGGGGGTTTGACCCACAGGTGGGTCCGGGCGGGGCGGGTGCCTGGCACGCCCTGGTGCTTTGGTGGTGGCATTCTCTGTGCAATTGCGCGGGCTGATGCTGCCACCTGCTCCACCCCAATGCTCGCTCCCCAACGCGTGTCCCGCTGCCCTGTCGCCTGCGTGCAGTTCCGCACAGAGCGCTACAAGGTGCGTGCTTGTGCCGTCTCATGTCATCTTGTCGCCTGCAGTGGAGCCTTGGACAGTAGCAGCCAGGGAGCTCTGTGGCGCTTGGGAGCAGCAGCGCTTTCAAGTAGCCTGCTGCTTCGCGGAGCACGTGCAACCGTGGGACGCCTGCTCTGCCGGCAGTGAGTGATCCCTGCACTTGCGCTGCCCCATGCAGATGGCCGACCTGGGTATGTCGGCACGCGTGGCTGGGCTGCAGATGCTAATGCAGCCGCTGGCCATCGCGCTGCACCGCCAGGGTGCAGCCGCCCGAGGCATCGACCGCCGCCCGCACCAGGGCGAGGAAGTGGGTGGCGCCGCACACCGCCGTCCCATCCACCGCCAGCACCCAGTCGCCGACCCGCAGTCCGGCCGTCTTGGCCGGGCCATCGGGCAGGGCGCGCACCGTCACCGGCAGCCCGGCCTCGACGTCGAAGGCGTCGCCGTCGCCGGCGTAGGTCAGGGTCAGGTCGACGCGTTCGCCGCCGCGCAGGACGGTCACCGCCACCGGCTTGGCGAAATGCGCCAGCAGCCGGTCCTGCACATCCTGGCCGATGAGGCCAGAGACGTCCTCGCCAGCGATGGCGACGATGCGGTCGAAGCGGCGGATGCCCCCGGCCGGGGCGTTGGCGACCAGCACGGCGCGACCGCTCTCGGGCATCTCGATGCCCAGGCTGGGACGGCCGAAGCGGCCGTCGAAGACCGGTTCGACCGGCGGCGCGCCGGCGGCGGGCAGGACCAGGCGGGTGCGCTCGGGACCGCGCTCGATCTCCACCTGCAGCGGGCGTCCGCCGGCGAAGATCACCGCCGTCATCACATCGTCCATCGCGCGCACGTGCTCGCCGTCGACCGCGACGATGCGGTCGCCGCGCTGCAGGCCCAGGCGCGCGGCCGGGCTCTCGACCGCGATGCCGCGATGGTCGACCACCTGCGGCCGCACATCGCCGACCACGGGATGGATGACCGGCATGCCCCAGGCGACCAGTCCAAGCAGGATGAGGTAGCTGCTGATCAGGTTGAAGAGCACGCCGCCGAGCAGGATCAGGGCCTTCCAGCCGGCGCTCTTGGACAGGTAGCTGGCCGGATCGGCTGCCGGCTGCGCCTGGCCCGAAGGCACGTCCTCCTGGCCGAGCATCTTCACGTAGCCGCCCAGCGGCAGCAGTGACAGGACGTAGTCGGTGCCGCGGTAGTGCTTCTTCAGGATGACCGGTCCGAAGCCGATCGAGAAGACGTCGACCCGCACCCCGGCCCACTTGGCGAAAAGGAAGTGCCCGAACTCGTGGATGGCGATGACGAAGCCGAAACCGGCCAGGGCCAGGAGGGCGTAGACGACGAAGGCGAGGATGTCGGGCACGGCAGGGTTATCGCGGCTTTCCCGCCGGCGCCATGGGGGATGGGCCCTGGCTTCAGCCCTTCAGCCGGGCCAGGAGCGGCACCATGTCGCGCCCGACCTTGGTCAGCTCGTAGGCGAAGACGTTCTGGGTGCGCCAGCGGAACTCGGCGCCGGAGCGCTGCGCCTGCACCAGATACGGCCAGACGTGGTCGAGCTCGGCCTTCATCTGCGCCTCGGTCATCAGGCCGCGGGCCGAGATCGTGCCGCCAGCGACGAGTTCGGCGAGATCGTTGTCGATGGATCCCAGGCGGGCCAGCTCGCGGGCCAGCTCCTCCATGCGGACCGGACCATGGCGGCGGGAGAGGGCGAGGACGATGTGGCGCCCGCGATCGGAGATGGGTTTGACGGCCATGCGGCCGTCATAGCCCCGGCAGCCGGCATGACCACCCCGGATCCGGTCAGCCTGGCGCCGACCAGGTGATGGTGAAGGCGAAGAGGTTGTCGACCTCCGAGCTCTCGGGCACCGTGTCGTTGTAGTCGGTCTGCAGGATGTACTCGCGCTCGCCGGAGATGCCGGGGTCGTCGAAGGTGATGGTCAGCGACAGCGGATCGCCGATGACCGGGGTGGCGACGCCGGCATGCACCTGGGTCAGATCGCCATCGTCGTCGCGCACGATGCGCCAGGTCACCGGGGTCGCCCCGCTCAGCGAGGCGTTGTCGTAGGTGAGGGTGAACGACAGCTCGGCGTCTGCACCGACCAGCAGGGTGTCGTCGTCGATGGAGGCCGCGCTGACCACGATGTTGCGCAGCGAGGTGTTGCTCCAGGTGACCGACACCGAGGCGGTATTGTCGCTCTCGCTGCGCTCGTTGACCGAGTTCGCGGGGTCGAGGGTGACGGCCACCGGGAATTCGCCAGCGACGGCCGAGGTCACATCGAAGCTGACCTCGATGCTCTCCCCGGCGGGGACCGCGGGCAGCGCGGTGGTCACGGTGGTGCCGTCGAGGGTGTAGCTGTAGGTGGTGGCCGGACTGTCGCTGCTGCCGTTGTTCGCCACCTCCACCGTCACGGTGACGGCGGTGTTCTTGACCGGCGCGCCAGGGGTGCTGCTGAGCGATGCGCTGGTGATGCGCAGGTTGATGCCGCCGCCTGAACCGTCATCGGTGGCTTCGTCACCGCCTCCGCAACCGGCGAGGGCGAGGATGGCGGCGATGGCGGAGGGCAGGAGGAATGTGGTGTGATGCATGGCGGTGGGCTGGTATGGCGCCGGCGGCACGGGGGGAAGGGGCCGGAGTGTCGGGGATGGCGGGTGATTCACGACCCCCCCATGCCCAGCTTCGACCGCTGGTCGGGGGTCAGCGGGATGGGGGAGGGCCGTCCGCCGGCGCCGAGGACGCGCCACAGGTCGGCCAGCTGCGGCGGGAACGGGGCTTCCACCTCCACCGGCGCACCACCGACGGGGTGGGCGAAGGCGATGCGCCAGGCGTGCAGGGCCTGGCCGGGCAGCTCGGCGATGGGCTGGCCGTAGACCCAGTCGCCGACCAGGGGGTGGCCATGGTGGGTGGCATGGACGCGGATCTGGTGCTGGCGCCCGGTATGCAGGTCGATGCGCAGGACGGCGTGGGCGGCATCGCACGCCACCTCGTCGACATGGTACTCGGTATGGCTGTCCTGGCCGTCCGGGATGACGCCGCGGCGGATGGTGTGCTCGCCCAGCGGACCCAGCGCTTCGCGCCAATGCCCATCGCGCGGCTCCGGCACGCCGGCGCAGATGGCACGGTAGGTCTTGCGGATCAGCTTGGCATCGAGCTGCGCCGCCAGCGCCTGGTGGGCAGCCAGATCGAGGGTAGCGACGACGATGCCGCTGGTCTCGCGATCGATGCGGTTGAGCAGCCGCACCTCGTTGGGGTCGATGCCCTGCTGCACCGCCCAGGCCTGCAGCTGGTTGAGCAGGGTCCCCGACAGCTGCTTGCCTGCCTGGTGCGCCAGCTGGCCGGTGGGCTTGTTCGTCAGCACGAGGTGGCGGTCATGGAACAGGAGATCCAGTGGCGGCGGCCGGTGGCCCTCGTCGGGCGGGGCGGCGATGCGCAGCACCACCTGGCGCCCTGGCACCACCTGCCAGCACGCCCCCACCACCTGCCCATCGACGGTGCAGCGGCCGTCCTCGCACCAGCGGTCCAGCAGCTCGTCGGGCCAGCGCGGGCCGATGGCGCGCAGATAGCGCGGCAGGAACCAGCCCAGTCCGTGGCGGCGGCCGGTGGCGAAGCGGAAGACGCGTTCCTCGCCCTCGACCCGCTTCTCGATCTTGATCTCGTTGCGGATCAGGGCGTGGACGGCGGCATCCGGGTGCATGGGCGCGCGCATGGTGCGGCGCGGGAGGCGGCTGGAAGGGCCACGGCGATGGCCCATGGACGGCGCCGCCCGCCCGCCACGCTGCCCCGCCTTCGGAGCCCCTCCCCATGCGCATCGAACACGGCCTCCTCCCCGGACACGTCCTCCAGCGCACCCCCGCGGGCGCCTCCGCGACCATCACCGGCAGTCTCGACGCCGGACTGAGCGGACCGGTCACCGCGACGGTGAAGCGCGGCGCCACCATCCTGCGCGGCCAGGCGAAGCGGCGCGTCGGCGAGGCGGGCGACGGACGCTTCACCGCCACCATCGCCGGCCTGCCCGCCGGCGGCCCCTACACCGTCGAACTGGCCTGCGGCCGCGCCAAGGCGGTGGTGAAGGAGGTCTACGTCGGCGACCTGTGGCTGATGGCCGGCCAGAGCAACATGGAGGGCGTCGGCAACCTGTGCGACGCCCCCGAGCCGCATCCGCTGGTGCGCAACTTCTCGATGGCCCGGGTCTGGGAGCAGGCCCGCGACCCGCTGCACTTCCTCGCCGAATCGCCCGATCGCTGCCACGGCGGCAGCGGCATGACGCCCGAGGCGGCGGAGAAGGCCAAGACGGCGGCGATCAAGGGCGCCGGCGTCGGCATCCCCTTCGGCCGGCTGATGCACGAGCGCAGCGGGGTGCCGCAGGGCCTCATCGCCACCGCCCACGGCGGCACCTCGATGGCGCAATGGAGCCCCGACCTCAAGGACAAGGGCGGCGATTCGCTCTATGGTTCGATGCGGCTGTCGCTGCGCGCGGTCGGCCAGCCCATCGCCGGCGTCCTGTGGTACCAGGGCTGCAGCGACACCGGGGCCGAGCAGGCCGCGATCTACACCACGAAGATGCAGGAGCTGGTCGCCGCCGTGCGCGCCGACCTCGGGCAGCCGGAGCTGCCCTGGGTGATCGTGCAGATCGGCCGCGTGGTCGAGGACAACGACCAGCGCTCGGCGATGTGGAACAGCGTGCAGGAGCAGCAGCGCCGGCTGCCCGAGACGATCGCGCATTGCGATGTCGTCCCCGCGGTCGATCTCGACCTGGACGACCTCATCCACATCGCGACCACCAGCTATCCCGCCCTGGCCACGCGCATGGCGCGGGTGGCAGCCCGTCTCGCCCTGGGCGACCGCGGCGAGAAGCCGGCGATCCAGCCTGCGTCGGTGCGCTTCGTCGAGGGCAGGCCGCCCTTCACCGCGGCGGTCGAGGTGCGCTTCGCCAACGTCGTCGGCGGCCTGCGCTGCCCGGGCCTGGCGCACGGCTTCGCCCTGGTCGACCGCCAGCACCGCGACGTCCACGCCATCCACCGCGTCGTCCTGGACGGCGACCGCGCCATCCTCCGCCTGACCGGGGCCGCGCTCGCCGGGCTGCAGCTGATGTACGGCCGCGGACATGATCCGATCTGCAACGTCATCGACGCGCGCGGCATGGCCGTGCCCGTCTTCGGCCCCCTGCCCATCGCCGGCCTGCCCGCCCTGACCCCGTGGTTCCTGCGCTGGAAGCGCAGCCCGATCCGTCCCGGCGAGGACATCCTGGCCCTGCCGCGCCCCTCCGACGACGATCCCGAGGCGCAGGACCGGCCCTTCGCCAGCAAGGACTTCGTCAACTGCCATGGCGAATGGGAGGGCAACAGCGGCCACGTCGGCTTCACCGGCCACGTCGACCTGCCCGAGGACATGGAGGTCGAGCTGCGCTTCGGCTATGACGGCCCCTTCCGGCTGTGGGTCGACGACGAGGAGGTGCACACCGACATGGCAGGCACCAACCCGGCGATCCAGGATCGCCACAAGACGGTGCGCCGGCTGCCCGCCGGGCGCCACCGCCTGGCCGTGCTGATGGCCCTCAATGGCGGCCGGGCGTGGGGCTTCTTCCTGCGCATGGCCCGCCTCGACGTCGACGGCGGCGCCGCTCCGATCCCGCAGCCCTGGTACTGATCAGGCGCCTGGAGTCGGGGTCGCCTCGCCTCCCACCTGCAGCAGGGTCTCGGCCAGCTGCTCGCGGGTGACCGGCTTGTGCAGCAGGCGGTTGACGCCGGCCGCATGCCAGGCCGCCGTCGCCTCGGCGGTGGCGGCGCCGGTGAGGGCGACCACGCGCAGATCCGGACGGGCCTCGCGCAGGCGGATGGCCAGCTGCCAGCCGGTCATGCCCGGCATGTTGCCATCCAGCAGGGCGACATCGACATCGTTGCCGTTCCCCGCGAACCAGGTGCTGGCGCGCAGCGGATCATCGAAGGAATGCACGGTCGCACCGCAGGCTTCGAGGAGCTGGCCGACCACGCTCAGCACCAGCTGCTCGTCATCGACCAGCATCACGCGCAGGGCGCGCGGGGCGCGCACCACCGGCACATGCGCGCTGCTGACCCGGTCCGAGGCCGGCAGCCAGATCGTGAAGGTCGTCCCTTCGCCGACGCGGCTCGCCACCCGGATCGCGCCATGCGCCGAGCGCACCGCCCCATGCACGACCGACAGGCCGAGACCGGTGCCCTTGCCGACGTCCTTGGTGGTGAAGAAGGGATCGAAGATGCGCTCGATATGCTCGGGGGCGATGCCGATGCCGGTGTCGGCGACGGTGATGCGGATGTGCCAGCCCGGCTCGAGACCGAGACTGCGCGCGTCCTCCTGCACGTCGATCCGGCGGGTCGCGAGCTCCAGGCGGCCGCCCTGGCCCATGGCGTCACGGGCGTTGAGCGCGAGGTTGATCAGCATCTGCTGCAGCTCGTCGCCGCCGATGCGCACCGCTCCGGCGCCGGGATCGAGGTCGCAGCTGACCGCGATGCGCCGGTCGATGGCATGCTGCAGCAGCGACACCACATCCTGCACCAGGCGGTTGGCGTCGCAGGACTTGGCGCCGCCCGAGCGGCCGCGGGCGAAGGCGAGGAGGTTGCGCACGGTGCCCGCAGCGCGCTGCGCCGCGCCGGCGATGGTCTCGACGTGCGGACGCAGCTCGGACTGCTTCTCCAGGCGCATGGCCAGGAGGTCGGCATGGCCGAGGATGGCGGTGAGGACGTTGTTGAAGTCGTGCGCGACGCCGGCCGCCAGCTGGCCGACCGCGTCCATGCGGGCGCCATGGCGCAGCCGCAGCTCGCCCTCGCGCGCGGCCTCCTCGGCCAATCGCCGGCGGCGCATCGCCACCAGCAGGCCGGCGATGGTGCCCAGCTGGAGCAGGAAGACCGCCGTCACCACGGCGACGGTGGCCCCGTAGGCGCGCCAGAACGATTCCGGACGGTGCAGGATCTCCGCCTCGGCCGGGATCAGCCGCTCGTCGACGCCGAAGCGCTGCAGCTCGCGATCGTCCAGCGACAGGCGCGTGCTGGGACGGGTGTCGACGGGGATGTCGTGCGCATGCTCGCCGCGCAGGATGCGCGCCACCAGCTCGCCAGTACGCCGGCCATGGGTCGGGGCGTCGAGGAGGTAGCCGCCGACCATGCGCTTGTCGTAGTAGAGATCCCAGGCCGCGTAGACCGGGGCAGGGCAGACGCTGCGGATGCGCGCAGCAGCCTGGTCGTACGAACGCACGGCCCCGGCCGCGTCGAGGTTGGAGCTCATCGCCAGGACGACGTCGCGCCGCGGGTCGAGCCCGGCCAGGACGTGGTCGGTATCGGCGAAGGTCCCGTCGCCGAGCCACAGCACCTCGCGACCGCCCATCTCGGGAGGCAGGACGCGATCCAGCAGCAGGCGGTTCTGCCGTCCGGTCTCGGTGGGGTCGTTGACCACCACCAGGCGCCGCGCCTGCGGGTGCAGGCGGAAGGCCAGACGGACCGTGGCGGCCGGATCGGTGCCCTCGACCACGCCGGTGCTGTCGGGCGGACGCGTGGCCCCATCCCAGTAGTTCACCCCGCAGAAGACCAGCGGCAGTCCCGCGAACAGCCGGTCGCGCTCGGCCAACGCGGTCTCCCAGGCGTGGTCGTCCACCGCCACCACCACGCTGGGCCGCGCCGCCGCCACCAGCCCCTGCGCCACCGCGAGCACGGCCGGCACCCGCGCCCGGTCGGGGAAGCGCTTCACGTCGAGATCGACGTAGACCGGCTCGCCGATGCCGGCCAGGGCCTCCTGCATGCCGCGCACGACCCCGTCCTCCCACGGCATGCCGCGATGATAGCTGAGGAGGACCAGGACGTTGGGCTGCTCGGCCGCGTGCAGGGCCAGGACAGGGACGCAGGCGAGGAGGGCCAGGAGCGGCGCGGACCGGAGCACGCGGCCAGTATCCGCCATGCCACAGCCGACTGCAACCTGCAGGTTCCTGTCTGGAGAGGTGGCGACGGCGGATTGGACTCGCGGGCCGGCTGGCGAGGATGCAGGCGTGCTCCACGAACTCACCGTCCCGCGCGATGCGGCGGGACAGCGCCTCGACCTGTGGCTGTCCGCCACCCTGCCCGGCTGCACCCGATCGCTGGTGCAGCGCCTGATCAAGGACGGGCTGTGCTCGGTGCATCCCGGCGCCGCGCGCGCCGGCCGCTCCCTCACCGGCGGCGAGCTGGTGTCGCTGGAGGTCCCCGAGGCCGAGCCGATGGAGGCCGTCCCCGAGGCCATCCCGCTATCGGTGCTGCACGAGGACGAGCACATCGTCGTCATCGACAAGCCGGCCGGCATGGTCGTGCATCCCGCCATCGGCCACCTGCGCGGCACCCTGGTCAACGCCGTGCTGGGCCGCTGGCCTGACGCCCGGGATGGCGGCGAACCATGGCGGCCGGGCGTCGTCCACCGCCTCGATGCCGAGACCAGCGGCGTCATCGTGGTCGCCCGCACCGCGCAGGCCCTCGCCTTCCTGCAGGCGGCCTGGGCCGAGCGCCGGGTGCAGAAGCGCTACCTCGCCCTGGCCGCGGGTAGCCCGCGCGCCGACTGGATGGCCTGCGACGGCTGGATCGGCCGCCATCCCAAGGACTTCCGCCGCCGCGCCGTGCGCCAGCCCGGCGAAGGCGACGCCAAGGAGGCGCGCACCACCTTCGTCGTCCTGCACCGCGGCAGCGGCTGGTCGGCCCTGGAATGCCGCCCGGTCACCGGACGCACGCACCAGATCCGCGTCCACCTCGCGCATCTCGGCCACGCCGTGCTGGCGGATCCGCTCTACGGCCGCAGCCGCACCTGGCCGCTGCACGTCGAGGACGGTCAGCCGGCCCTGCGCCGCCACGCCCTGCACGCCTGGACCCTGCGTATCCCGCATCCTTCCGGCGGCGAGATGAGCTTCACCGCCCCGCTGCCCGCCGACCTGGCGCGGCTGCTGCCGCCCGGGATCGCGCCATCATCGCGCTAGCGCGGTCCCACCCAAGCTAACCGCTACCGCTCGGCCTGGCCGATACTGCGAAACGGAAACCCAGAATTGCCGAGGTGAACGTGGTGTGCATCGCATCCCGCCCAGCGGATCGGCAATACAGCGCGGAGGATGCGTAGCCGCCGCAACCACGAAATACCCTGTGAATGCCTGCATCAGGCCCCAGGGGATCGACAACTGGGACGGAACCCCAGTCCGTCTGCCACCAATCCGCGCACCACTCGGCAACATTGCCATGCACGCCATGCAATCCCCATGCATTGGCAGTCAGCGATCGCACTGGTACCGTACGTCCGCGATACACACCGTCGGTGATGTATGGATCCGATGCCCATGGGCGGCAGTTGATTGTGGCCGTGGACACAGCGGAAAGGCTGAATGCCGTCGTCGTGCCGGCCCGAGCCGCATATTCCCATTCGCTTTCCGTAGGCAAACGTGCCTCAAGCCCTGCCGTGGCGCCGTTCAAGGCGCCGAGGAACGCGATGACGGCATCATGGCTGACCTGCTCGACGGGAAGCTCCAGGTCCTCGACGGAGATCGCCGGCGGCTGGGCATAGGATGGCGTATCGCCCGTGATCGCCTTCCACGCGCGTTGCGTGCATTCGCTGTCGGCAAGCCAAAACGGCGTGGTCAGCGTCACCAGGTGCTGCGTCTCATATTCCGACGCATAGCCCCAGTTCCGTCCAGCCTCATCCGGAGGACTCCCCATGAGGAAGGTCCCCGGAGCGATCAGGCGCAGGCGCTGGACGGTTGATTCGCCATGTCCGGAGACCGCCAGGTCAGCCCACACCCCGGAGGCGTCCGTGCCGGTGGCACTCGCCCATGGTGCGTACGCGATCGCCGCCGACGCCGACCCTGGAATGGCCAGCGGATTGCCTGCAGCATCGGTACATGCGCCAGCGTCCAGCGACACGTCAACCGTCATGGCGCCGGCCCCATCCGCAGTCACAGCTACCGTATAGGTTTTCGCATCGACCCGGGTCAAGGCACCTGGAACACCGCCACCGATGACCAGATCGTCCGCCGAGCATCCGACCACCGGTTCGCTGAAGGACACCGTGGCCAGCACCTGCCCTCCGGCGAGGACGGCCGGCGGCGACATCACGATCGACACCGTTGGCGCAGTCACATCGACCGGCGGCACGCCGTGGCCACCGTTGCCGGCACCGGCGCCGCTGCCCGCACATGCAACAACGAGACATCCGATGCAACCAACGCCCGTGACATGAATCGGACTCATGAGGTCAGGCTATGGTCGGGTCCGTAGAGACCAGCCTCGCACCTGTCAGCGCCATCGACGCAGGCAGAGATGTCCTCATCGATTCCTGAGCTACCCTGGTGCCATGCTCCACTGGCACCGCCAGGCCCGTCTCTTCGCGACCCTGGCCACGACCCTGGAGGGCGGGCTGCCGCCCGAACGCGCCCTCGAACTGGCGGGGTCGGCGGCCGGCGGCGTCCCCGGAGCCCGCGCGCGCC
>JAFLCQ010000009.1 GCA_017302815.1 Planctomycetota bacterium | reverse complement strand
GTTCACGGCCGATGATTGGGCGTGCATCCACGCTGATAGCCCGCAATACGGCTGGTGCCTAGTCGAACCGCGCCAGGGCTGGAAACCGCCTACCGCGGTCCCCGGCCCCGACGGAGCATCTCTCCCAGTTGGTGCCGGTGTCGACCTCTCCACCGGCGTGCTCACCGCTCAACAACTCGTGACCATGTTCCGGTATCTGCCGGTCGACATCACCTTTGTCGACCATGAGGACCGCGTGCGGTTCTTCAGTGAAGGCCCCAACCGCGTCTTCGCCCGCACCCCGGTGATCATCGGACGCCTGGTGCAGCATTGCCATCCGCCCAAGAGTGTCGACATCGTCGATCGCATCCTGCACGACTTCCGCAGCGGGCGGCAGTCCAAGGCCGAGTTCTGGATCGACTTCAAGGCCAGGTTCGTGCACATCCAGTACTTCGCTATGCGCGATGCCGCCGGCGCCTACCTCGGCTGCCTGGAGGTGACCCAGGACGCGACCCACGTGCGTAGCCTGACCGGCGAGCGGCGGTTGCTGGCCTACGACTGACCGACGACCATGCCGTCGGAACGAGCGGGGGGATGGGTCACACCATGCCCTCCGTCGTTGATATGCTCGAGCGTCTCCATGCGCACGCCGCCGACTCGGTAGGCTTCGCCGAAGCCGATGACGAACAATCCCTTCTCCGGACTCAGGCGGATGATGCGGAAATCCGCCGCAGAACGGAAGAACTGGACGATGCTCCCGAAGCGACCGGAGAAGCGCTCCACGAGAGCGTTCCAGTCATCACTGCCGCGCGACACGGACGAGGCGGTGCAAGTGAAGGTCAGCCGCCGACGCGCATAGATCATCGGCGTCGCCGACTCATCCTCGATCAGCAGGACGCTCGCCTTCCCGGTGCGTTCGAGATTGCCGGTGTGATCGGACAGGCCACTGACGAAGATGCAGAAGCAGCCGTCGCCATCACGAACAAACGGGGTGTAGGAGGCGGTCGGCAGGCCATCGGGAGTGGCGGTGCCCAAAATCAGGCTTTGGAAGCCGGCGGCGAAAGCGCTGTAGGCGGCATGGGCTTTGCCCAGGTGGTCGGTCATAGTGTCCTCTGCGGTGTCAGGGAAGGCACGGGGTGCCACGGAGATCGTGCCAGCCGATCGATGGGCAGGCGGCACGGATGCGACGCGCGTCGATGCGTCGATTCGGCATCGATCCGTCGCTGCCGTGAACGGCGATGTGCATGTCATGCACGGCGGCGATGGTGAGGAGCCAATCGCGCACGCGGATCGGCGATGGGTGGACGAGATTGTAGCAGCCGCGCAGCCGGTCATCGTGGCAGGCGATCCGCATGACATCGACGATGTCGTACTCATGGATGTAGTTCAGCCAGCGGTCAGGATCACCCGGAACGGTAACGGATGGGGATGCGACGCGCGAGCGCATCTGCAGCAGCCGCCCCCGGCTGACGATCTGGCCCAGGCGCAGCACCAGGCCCTCCGGACGCTCCAGAACGCGCTGCTCTGCGGAGAGAAAGGCGTGGGCGGGATCGTTGCCGGCATAGGCGCCGTACTCATCGACCCAGGCGCCCGCGGCATCAGCGTAGATCTGGGTCGAACTGGTGTAGATGAGGCGCGCTCGCGACCAGAGCCGGCCACAAGCTGTTAGGCAGGCGGGCAGTGGGTCGGGCTGATCATGGCGCAAGGCCGGATACGCCGACACGATGATGGTATCAATCCTGCTGGGCACACGCCCGGCCAGGGCTGCCAGATCCTCGGAATGTCCAACGTTGGTGGCGTGGATGGGAAACGGCGACGGTTCGGCCATCGGGGTCCGGCGGACGCCATGCACCGCCATGCCCATGGCCACCAGTGCCGTGCCGACGGCGTAGCCGAGTTGGCCGCAACCGAGGATGAGGACGCTCATGCGCAGCACGCCTGCGAGGTCAGCGCATGTGTGGGACGCCGCTCTACGGTGTCACATCCGTGATAGACCGGAATGACCATCGGATGACCCCCACTGGGGTGGGTGACCACCGACGCCTGAATACCGAAGACCCCGGCGATGATCTCGGGCTGGTAGAGATCGACCACGGATCCCGCGGCATAGCGGCGACCCGCTCGGAGGAACACGGCCTGATCGCAAAAGGCGGCGGCGAGATTGAGGTCATGCAGCACGACGAGGACGGCCGCCCCCGCACGGGCACGGGCGCGGATCAGGGCGAGGACGCGGATGGCATGCTCCGGATCCAGGGCCGACACCGGCTCGTCGAGCAGCAGCACCGGATCGCGCCCGCCGTGGATCTGGGCCAGCGCACGCGCCAGCTGCACCCGCTGGCGCTCACCCCCGGACAGGGTCGGATAGATTCGCTGGGCGCAATCCGCCATGCCGACGAGATCCAGCATCTCGTCGGCCACCCGCGCCGTGGCCCGGTCGGATTCCCGCCAGACGTCCCGCCCCATCGCCACCACCTCAGCCGCCCGGAACGGGAAGGCGAGGGTGATCTCCTGGCTCATGACCGCCCGCCGGCGGGCCAGATCATGCGCCGACCACGCCGTCAGCGCTCGTCCATCGAGCTCGACCCGGCCGCCATGCAGGCGCTGGCCGCCCGACAGGCAGCGCAGTAAGGTGCTCTTGCCTGCTCCATTGGCGCCCAGCACACCCAGGACAAGGCCGGGGGCGACGGTGGCATCGACGCCATCGAGCAGACGTCGAGGTCCCGCCAACACCTCCACCCCGGCCGCGACGAGTCCTTGGCTCATACCGCACCACGCCGCTGCTGCAGCAGCAGGACGAGGAAGAATGGGGCTCCGATGGCGGCGGTGAGCAGACCGACCGGCAGCTCAGCCGGAGCCGCCGCGGTACGCGCCCCCATGTCGGCAGCGACCAGCAAGGCGCCTCCGGCGCAGGCCGCCCCTGGCAGCACGCCACGATGATCGGGGCCGATGAGCAGACGGATGAGATGTGGGATGACGAGACCGATGAAGCCGATGACCCCGCTGACCGCGACGCCGGCGCCCACCAGCAGGGCGCAGAGGATGATGGCGGTCCGGGTGCAACGCTGCACATCGATGCCCAGGTACTGCGCTTCGCTGTCGCCCAGGACGAGGGCATTGAGCGAACGTCCCAGGGTGAGCAGCCAGATCATCGCCGGCAGCATGATCGCCAGGCACATCCACACCTCGGGCCAGCCGGCCCGCCCCAGGCTACCCATTTGCCAGAAGGTGAGGCTGCGCAGCTGGTCGTCATTGGCCACGTAGACCAGGACACCGATCACGGCTCCGCACAGGGCATTGATGGCGATGCCGGCGAGCAGCATGGTGGCGATGTGGGTGCGGCCGCAGAAACGCGCCAAGCGGTAGACGAACCAGGTCGTGCCGAGGCTACCCGCGAAGGCAGCGATCGGCAGGGCGAAGCGTCCTGCCATGCCGCCGAACAACCCATCACCCAACACAATCACGGTGACCGCTGCCAGCGCCGCGCCGCTCGACACCCCGATCAGGCCGGGGTCGGCTAGGGGATTGCGGAAGAGGCCCTGCATGGTCGCGCCAGCGATCGCCAGCCCACCACCGACCAGGAGCGCCAACGCCACGCGCGGCAAGCGGATCGAGAGCACGATCGCCGTGGTCGCGTCATCGACATCGCCGAACAAGGCACCCAGGACGGCGCGGACATCCAGAGGAACCGGACCGACGCCGATGGCGATGATGCCGAGCAGCAGGGCCGCGGCCGCGCACGCGCTCAGCAGGACCGATCGGGGCAGGCGAAGGATCATCGCTGGGCGGCACCATCGCCGTGCAGCAGATCGGCGAAGGCCTCCACCGCCTCGCCCAGCCGGGGACCGAAACCGAGCATGAGCGTGCCGTCCACCAGATGCACGCGTCCGGACTGTACGGCCGCGAGACCGGTGAGAGCGTGGTGGGCGACGATGCGTTCGCGGGTCATCGGTCCGCTGGGCCCGGTGCTCATGGCGACGACGACATCGGGACGCATCGCCAGCAGCGCCTCGGCTCCGACCGGCTTGTAGCCGGGGGCATCGATGCCATTGCGTCCGCCGCAGGCCCGGATCAGCCAGTCGGCTGCCGTTCCGGAACCGCCGCACACGACATCGCCACCCATGAGATGGAGGATGAACAGCACCCGGGGCCCGGTGCCGCCGGCAGGATGACGCCGCGCCACGGCATCGATGCGAGCGGTGATACCGTCATACAACCGCTGGGCCTGGGCGGACTCCCCCAGCGCTTCGCCGACGCCCAGCAGGCGCTGGCGCAAGGCGGGCAGGTCGGCAGCCCCGGGCAGTTCGCGCACCGTGATGCCAGCCTGCTGGAGTTGCTCGATCACCATGCGGGGTTGCAGCTTGTCGCTGGTCAGCACCAGATCCGGGCGCTGGGCGATGATGCCCTCGGCGTTGAGCTGGCGGATATACCCCAGCTTGGGGAGGGCTGCCGCCGCGGCTGGCCAGGTGCTGGTCATGTCGGTAGCCACCACCGCCCCGCCGTGCCCGAACTGGAAGACGGTCTCGGTGACGGCTGGATCGATGCTGACGATGCGCCGCGGCTCGCCAGCACCGAGCATTGCGATGCCGACGAGAAGCAATGCGATGAGCCGCTTCACGCCTGGTCCCTCCGGCTGATAGCGATGCCGTCATGCCCGACGCCGTAGCGCTGTGCGCCGGTGGTCGCATCGCGTCCCTGCGACGAGCACAGCTCAGGACGCAGGTGGACGTCCAAGCCGGGATCGAGGATGTTGAGGAACCCATGCATGGGCACGACCCGCTGGATGCGCTGGGTGACCTCCAGCGTGGCGACACCGTTGCCGACCCGGAGGTGTCGTGGCACCCCGTCGGCGGCCGCTTCGGCCAGGGCGATGTCGATGGCCGACCCCGGCTGGATTTCGGCGGCCGCCGGTGGCGATGCCGGTCGCCAGCCGGCCTGGACGATGCCGACGCAGCCCTGATCGGCGTGAGTATGGGCAGACCTGATCTCGGACAGGACTGCGCTATCGATACCGAAGCACTTGCAGATGGCCCGGCCGGACCGGTCGAAGAACTGCAGGCTGCGTCTGAAACCGGCAGGGCCCGATTCCTGCTCGACCGCCAGGACGAGACCGATGCCGACGGCGTCCAGGTCCAGGCGCGATCCCGGTCCGGTCAGCACCGCTCCGCCCTGGTGCGACCAGATGCAGGTGCGCTCGACGATCGCCGCTTCATTGCGGACGATGACCGTCGCCTCGCTGCCGGCGAGGCGCGACAGCAGGTCGGCCGGGTCACCCTGCAACCGGACGCTGCCCTGGCCACCGCAGGCGCTGGCCAGCAGTTCGCCCTCGCTGACACCGAGCTTGGCGGCTGCATCGCGAGGGAACAGGGGAGGACCTGGGCGACGACTGGCCTCATCAGCGAGCAGCCGCTGCCAGCCGGCATAAAGTGGGGATGGCGTGATGGCGTGGGTCATGGGTTCATCCTTGTGCGGCGATCTCGACGCCGGCACGGGGTTGCAGATCGGACGGTATGCAGCCCTCGCACTCGATGGCGATGGCATCGCACAGGGCCTGGGCAAGGTTGGCGACCCAGAAGCGGCCGGCCTCCAGCAACTCCAGGCCATGGGTGTCGAGCCGGGCCAGGGCATGTGTCTCCCAGCCTCGGAACAGGGCGCCGTAGGTGCCTCGGGCATCGGCCTCTGCCACCGCATCGAGCCAGGACCAGGAGAGACGCTGGGTGTTCTCCAACCGTTCACCGATCCGCCGCTGCCGTTCCTGGAGCTGGCTCTGGCGGATCGCCATGCCAACCGGCTTGCGCCCTTCGGTCACGGCGGTGCGCCAGGCGGCGAGATCCTGGTAGTGCATGAACATGCGCCCACCCCAGAATCCGCCGGCTCCGGCACCAAATGGCATCACCCAGGCCGAGCCCTTCGACGCGGCATTGTACAGGCTGCGCTCCATCCGGCTGGATGCGAAGTGGCTGCACTGCAGGCGCTGGAAGCCATTGGCGGCGAAGAAAGCCTCCGCATCGCGGAAGTAGCCGGCCTGCTCGGCGGTCGTCGCTGGGCGATCCACGCGTCCGTCGGCGACCGCGCGGTGCAGCGGGCTGCGCTGGAACAAGTTGAGCTGGTAGGTCGACACACCATCTATGGCACATCTGCCGAGCGTCTCCAGATCACGCTGCCAACAGGCGCGGTCTTGGCCGGGCAAACCGTAGATCAGATCGCAGGCAATGATCGCATCCCGGCGACGCGCGAGTTCGGTGAGCCGTACCGCCACCGCGTCGCCATCCTGGATGCGTCCCAGGCGGCGGCGGACGCCAGTGTCGAAACTCTGCACCCCGAACGAGAAGCGGTTGGCGCCGCCGACCAGTGCCACCTCGTGGCGATCGTCGCCATAGCCGGACAGCCGTCCTTCGAGGGTGATCTCGGCATCGTTGCGCAGGGGCAGGTGGCGACGGATGCCGGCGAAGAGCCGCTCGAGATTTCGCGGCGTCAGATCACTGGGCGTTCCGCCGCCGAGGTACACGGCACTGCATGGCCGCGGCCACCGCCGCACCTGCCGCTCGGTCTGGGCGAACTCCTGTAGCAGCAGGTCGATGTACGCATCCTCGACATCCGCATGGTGCGGCGCGAGGTAGAACTGGCAATACGTGCAGCGGGTCCGACAGAACGGAATGTGCACATACGCCATGCAGGTATCCGGCAGCACCGGCGGATCCGCGCCGGCGGTCGTGGCTGCCACGAACGTACCTGCCGGATCGGCCTCCGGCCTGGCTCCGCCACCCATGCCGGCATGGACCACCCGCTTGCGCGGGAAGGCACCGCTGAGTGGGTCGAGCGCCGGCCATCCAGTCAGCCAACCGCGTCGCGCCTCATCCAGATCAGCGAAGACCGCCGCAAATCCCCTCTTCACCATGACGCCCCCAGCGAGAAGATGACGGAACGTCCGGCCGCCGGCACCGCCTGGGTGGCCGGCGTATACAGTTCATCGGTGATGTTCACCAACCGCAGCGACGTGCGCCAGCCGTAGCCGTCGGCTCGCCAGGAGGCCCCCAGATCAAGGTTCACGGTCAGCCACTCCTCGTAGGTGATGCGTTCGGTGCCGGTGTCCTCCACCGCTGTGGCGGCGCCGCGCAGGAAGGCGTCCCCGTCCAGATGCCAGGCTCCGACGTCCTGGCGCCAGCGCAGGCCGGCCTTGCCGCTGATGGGCGGCAGGCCGACTTCGTCACTGGACACGCCTTCGATCTCTTCGCGTCGCCGAATCACCGTACCAGACAGATGTGGCGTCCACGTCTTGACGATGGTGTGGCTGGCGGACACCTCGACACCGGTCGTGACGGCACTGTCGGCGTTGATGTAGATTCGGTCAGGACCGCTGCCGAGGGGAACGGTGGAGATGTAATCGCTGGCCTGGGCGTGGAAGATGGTCAGGTCGAGCACGCTCTGGCCGTCGTCCAGGCGCAGGCCGGTCTCCATCGACACGGATCGTTCCGACTTCAATTGCGGGTTCGGGTAGACGTGGCTGGAACTGCCATGCGAGGTGCCGATGTAGAGCTTGTCCAGGGTGGGATAGGCGTAGCCCTGCGCGATGCTGGCCCGCAAGCTTGCGTACTCGGACAAGCGATAGACACCCGCCAGCGAACCGACGGCGTTGGCATCGCTGCCATCCGCGATCGGCACCAACGGGTCGTCGCTGCTGTCGACGCCGCTGCGCACCAACGATGCCCGGGCACCCACCGTGATGGTCAGGTCATCGAGGAGATCGAACTCATCCTGGGCATAGGCTGCCGCGCTGTCTTGGTGCGCCGTGATACTGGTCGTGGTGGTGATCGTTCCGAAGAAGTTGGTCGTCGTCCGCTGCGATGTCGCATCAAGCAGGTCGCGACGCGCCTCGATGCCGTAGATGAGCAGATGGCTTCCGCCTGGAGTCACATCCACCTGGATCTGACCACCGAAGCAGGGTTGCTGATTCTCCGTGTGGATGTCCAGGTTCATGGACATCGGGATGATGACCATGTTGTTGTCGAACACCTTCTCGCTGACCTGGGCGTAGGCCGATGTCCGCAGTGTCGACACCACCGGGCCGAGATCGTCCCAGCGGCCGCGCAACGACATCTTCCCGCGCGACCAGGTGGGCAGGTCCAGACCGATCACGATCTCGTCGTCGGCGTAGTCCGCGACCGAGAAATCGCCCTCGAACCAGTCGGCGACCAGGCTGATATCGCTGTCGGCGGTCCTGCGTCCGATGCTCGCGTTCGTCGCCCATTGCGTGTAGTCGGTGTCATCGATGCGCCCGGCATCGCCGCCGGCCATACGATCGCCGTGGTTCGCTATCGATCCACCGATGGTCTGGTACCAGGTCTCGCCGACATGGGCGAGGCGCATGCTGTAACCGAACCCCTGCGACGCGCTGTAGTAGGTGGCGTCCGCTGATCCGCTGAACCCCGGCTGCCGGGATTCCTGGGCATGGGTTATGAAATTGACCACTCCACCCAGCGCCTCGCTGCCATAGAGCACGCTGTTCGGCCCCTTCACCACCTCGACCCGGCTGATCGACGCCGGATCGATCAGCAGCGGCGCTCCGTCCATGCTCTTGTTCTCAACCACCTTCTCGCCGTCGATGAGCACCAGGCACCGTGACCCGGCCTCGCCGCGGATCGACAGCCGGCCGCTGCCGGCGATCGCCACATCGACAATATCAACGCCAGGGATGTCAGTGAAGAACGAGGCGATCGACCCATCACCACGCCGACGCAGTTCCGCCTCGGTGACGGTCGTGACCGCCAACGGAACATCTAGCAGGGCCTGTTCGCCGCGGGTGGCGGTGACAACCAGGGTTTCGTCCGCCGGGATTCCCGGCCACTCATCGCCATCCTGGGCCGCAAGAGCGGCGCAGGAGATGGCGATCAGGAGCAATGTCCGATTGCACAGGCGCATGGTCATCCGTTCAACCGCTGGCTGCGACGGCTGCGAGGTAGTAACTGGTGGACATGGCGTCGGTGGCGATATTGAGGAAGTAGCCGCCGAAGCGACGACGTCCGGCCGAGTCCGACCTGACCGTGAAGGCCGCGAGTTCGATGCCGCCCGACGCCGTGGTGCGCATACCGACGAAAGCCCGCTTGCCGTCTGCATCGCTGAAGAAATACCCTGTGGCCGTCTCGCTGGCCGCGTCGGTGCGGGTGCTGTCGACGGCCTGCTCCCACTGATCCGTGTCATCGGTCAGCCAATGCGCCTCGGTGCTGTAGGATGGCCCCGTCCCGGTGATGGTGAGCTTGATCAGTTCCCAATCCGCATCGAGACCGGCAGTGAAGGTCGTGCCGGTGTCGTTGGCATCGGTATCGACAAGGGCGATGCCACCCAAGGATTGGGTCGACCACGCCTCGCGGACCGCCACTGTCACCGCTGAGAAGGTCATGGTCACCGGAACGCCCAGGCCGCTCTTGACGGCCGCGTTGCTGATCGCCACTGACGTGCCAGCAGTCCCAAGCAGATCATTGGTGGCGGTGAAATGGATCAGGTTACTGCTCGGTCCGTAGGTCGAGGTCGTCTTCTCCGAGACGACCATATGCCAGGCTGCCGCGGAATAGACGCCGAAGGCGGCATGGTTGGCGACGGTGGTGGCACCATCCATCTCGGTATACCAGCCGAGCATCGTCGCACCGGCATCGGCGTGGGCGATATGCAGGGTGAAGGTGTGATCGGTCCCGCCGCGCGACACGGTGCCGCTGACCCTATGGTAGGTGTCGGCTATAGAGGCGAGATCGCCAGGCGATGTGCCACCTCCGCCGCCATCATCGGAACTGGTCGTGCCCGGATCGCTGCTGCTGCCGCAACCGGCAGACAACAGGATCATAAGAACGGCTGCGGTGGACGAGAGTAGGCGTGCGATCCAGGTCATGGGATCCTTTCGTGTGGTTCTGTCTGTGGCGTGGTCCGAAGGGACCGCAGATTGGAGGTCATGCCCGCTCGTGGGGTGATCGACCGAGAACGGCCAATCGCACCGAAGCCTGATGTCGCGCAGGCGACGGCTCGGCTACGCCGATGGATATCGCGGCCAGGTGGGACCAGTGATCGATGGCGATGGCGTCATTCCGACGCTTGGCGCAATCGACCAGCGTCAGGGCGAGATCGGCACGCACTTGGACGTGATACGTCGTCCGTGTCCACAAGCGTCGCCCTACCCGATCAGCCTTGTCCAGCTGCCCGGTGGCGGTCAGCGCCTGCACGTGGATGAGGTCGGCAATAAGGCGTGAGGGGTGATCCGCTGAGGCGGTGCACACGGCGGCGCATTCCACTGCCGTTGTGGCGGCATGGAGGAGTTGGGTGTTCTCTGTATCCGTCCGCTGCTGGCATTTCAGCAGGGTAATCGCCCGGTGCAGGGCACCGACCCAGGCCAGGCGCGTGATGGTGCAGCCATCGAAGTCAGGAATATCTGACACGGGTTCGATGAAATCGGGGTTGGGTTGGATCACGGTAGGCGCCCGACCAGCGTCACTGATCCCGATATCACAGGATCAGTGCTACGTCGCTGATGGCAGGTATCGCGCGGCCTGCGTCGGCGGGATTCAGCGTACCCGGCTCGATCGAGGGCCAGCCAGCGGAACCAACGATGGCGTTCGGCGGCAGTAACGAAGGTGATGGTCATGGCTGCGGCGTCCCAGGACTATTCCTGTATGCTATCGAAATTGACATTCAATATCATCAAGATAATGTGATTTACCTTGGTAAAATAACCGTGACCGCCTCGCCGTGAGCATCGCGCACAGCCATCGCAACCAACTGCTGTTATTCATGATACGACGTGTGTTGGACGCCGATCCCTCGGCGTCCATGACCATCCGCATCTCAGCCCATCAGATTGCTGAAGGCATACGACTTTCGCCGTCTGGTCTCACCATGCTCTTCAAGGCGACGGCAGCCGTGGATCTGGTTGACTATCAACCGCGACACGGCGTGTCGCTGACCACGACAGGACGACGGACTGCCCTCTTGCTGCTCCGTCGGCACCGACTGGTGGAGACGTTCCTACATCGCATCCTGAGACTCGACTGGGCCGAGGTCCACGACGAGGCGCAACTCTTCGACGCTGCCGTATCCGAGCGGGTCCTCGAACAGATGGATAGCGTGCTGGGCAATCCCGAGCTCGATCCACATGGAGATCCCATTCCCAATCGTAATGGGCGTATGCCTGGCTGGCGTGATTGCTGCGCTCGCGTGAACGGTGCCGGTCCGCTGACCGCGATGTCGTGTGATCAACTCCTGCGGGTCGAGCACGTCGTCGGCAACGATGCCGCGCTCCTGCGCTACCTTGGCCAAGCCGGAGTACGGCCGGGTGCGATCATCTCCGTGCAGACCATCGATCAGGCTGCAGAAACCATGAACTGTGCGATCGTCGACCGAACGGACATGACGCTGGGACTGACCGCCGCACGATGGGTACACGTCAAACCGGTAGGCGATCGATCGTGAAAGCCGCTACGTGTGAGGACTGCGTGCATATGAAGCTGCATCAGAACCGATCTCCTGAAAAGCAACGAGGCATATGCGTACGCAGCGGCGTACGAATGAAGTCGGATATACACCTGAACTCAATGATCAGGCCACTGGCACCAGTCGCGGGAAGAGCAGGTTGTTCTCCAGATGCATGTGCTCCATGAGGTCGGCCTCGAAGGCTTCGAGGCGCATGTGAAGCGTGTTGATTGGCCGATCGGGATCGTTGGGCAATGGGTAGGCGAAACGCCGCAAGGTGCGGTAATCCTCGCACCAATCGCGGAAGGCGACCAGTCGGTGATCATGTCCCTCGTGCTCGTCGCGCAGACGCTTGAGCAACGGAGCGAGGGAGGCCGTTTCCCCAGCGGCAATGGGCGGGAAGAGATCCTTCTCCTCCAATTCGAGATGGCGGTACGTCTCAGCCATGAACGCTGGCCAGGCCGCAGCCAGGTCACGCAGCACCGGCCGACGCTCGCCCTGTTCGGCATCCAGCGTCGAGATCATCGTCGCCAGTTCTGGCAGATCTCGGCGGTGAGCCTCGTGGAACGTGAGGATGTGGGCGATCAGGTCGGGCGTCGGTTTGGCCGCCCAGTTCGGGCCAGCCGGGGCCGATGCCGCCTCGTCTGCCACTTCCTTCAGGAATACATGCGGGTCGGCACCAACCTCGGCGCAGTGGTCGCCGAGTCGCATCAACCCCTTGCAGCACCAGTCCATGCGGTTGCGGGTGAAGACCCTGGCCGCCCCGGGGATAGCCGAGGCGATGATGTACGCCGGAGTATCGATGGTGATAGCAAGGCCGCTGATGGTGGCGAGGGTCGACATGTGGCTCTCTCCGGGGTGGTGTGCTGACGGGACTCTAGCGCCTCCCCCGAGCCACGGACATGACACGGATCAAGATCCCTTCCCGTGCCAGCCGCCGGATAACCAACCGCGCTATGAGAGTCACACATGGCTGGGACGCTGACAATGTCTCGACCAACACCTGCGTGTCAGCAGTGCTCAGGCTAACCGATTCACCAGCCGCTGCAGGTATCCGGCGATCGCGACGACATCGCTCCTGGGCAGTACGGGCACTTCGACATGGTAAGGCAGCGGGTCGTCACTGATCAGAGCCTTGATCGACGGGTGGACGCCGGACAGCGGCGGGCCGCCCAGGTCCGCCCGCCAGACCTCAATGAGCGGTGCGCTGGGATGAGTTGTCCCGTCGCATTCGACAAGCACGACATCGGCACGGCCCATCAAGGGCAAGACTGCCTGGTAGCCCGCCGCGGGGCGCAACCACTGGCCAGTGTCCGCAACGGGCATCGTGCTGGTGATCGTGAGCACGCTCCGGCCCTGCGAACCCCAGTGATCCGCTAGTGCGCGGATCAACGTGCTCTTCCCATGTCCGCGGTGACCAGTGATGTGGATCTCCAGAGCACGGCCGTCGATCCCGTCCATGGTCGAACTCCAATCAGGCCGGTGATGGCTTGCCATCGGTCCGCTCGACACCGCCATGACGGAGGTAGAACCACCAGACCAGCACGAGGCAGATGCCGTAGTACACGGCAAAGCCGAAGAAGGCGCGCTCTGGGGTATGTGCGGCGATCTGCTGACCGAGGATCTTCGGGATCACGAAGGCGCCATAGGCGGCGATGGCTGAGGTCCAACCCAGCACTGCGCCAGCGAGGTTGGCGGGGACAACGAAGGGGACGATGCGGAAGTTCGCGCCCATGCTCAGCCCCGAGCAGATGAACAACACGATGACAGTGGCGAGAAACGGAGGCCACCACGCCAGACGATCGCCGCCTGTCAACGCAACCGGCAGCATAATCGCCAGGGCGATGACGGCAGCGAACATCACCATACCAGCAGCACAGGTGACGCGTGCGCCGCCGACGCGGTCGGACAGCCAGCCACCGACGGCACGCATCAGCGAACCTACCAGCGGTCCGATCCAAGCGTAATGGAAGGGATTGGGTGCTCCGGCCAGCGGAGCACCATCCGGCCCGGTCGAGAAGATATCTTGAATGAACTTGGGGAACGAGGCGCTGAAGCCAATGAACGATCCGAACGACATGGTGTAGACCAAGGTCATGATCCAGGTGTGCCGGTTCGGAAAGATGGCGAACTGGCGCTGTAGGCTTGCGCGGACCGCCGCCGGGGTGCCGTATCGCATGGCGAGCAGGGCGAGCAATGTGGCCAGCGGCAGGACGATGAGCCAATGCAGACCGAGCCCGATGAGCAGGTACAACCCGGCACCGGCGGCGGCGAGGCTGATCAGTACGACCCAGGTGGCCCGGAGGAAAGCTGGCAACTGCGCCATCCGGGTATGCGGTGGCAGGGTACTCGCGCCGAACCAGGCGATAAGGCCGCCGATGAGGCAGAGCGGGACCCACATCAGGGTGCTGTTCTGGATCCACAGCGGCGAGCCGATGGCACGGCCGCCGGCCGGCACGACGAGCGGCAAGGGCGGACCGGTCAGCGCCCCGAGTACGGTGCAACCAGCAATCACGGGCACAGTGAACTGCATCAAACTGACGCCGAGGTTGCCGATGCCGGCGTTAACCCCCAGGGCCATGCCCTGCATGCGCTTGGGGAAAAACCCCGATATGTTCGCCATTGACGAGGCGAAGACCGCGCCGCCCTGCCCAGAGAGCATGGCGAGCACGCAGAACGTCGTGTACGGGGTCTCCCGGTCACGCAGGGCCAAGCCGGTCAACAGCGCCGGCACGGCCAGCAGCAGAGTCGAGGCGGCCATCACCAACCGGCCACCGGCGATGCCGAGCAGGAAGCTGTGCGACAGGCGCATCATCGCGCCAGACAGGCCGGCGATGGCCGGAAGCTGGTAGAGTTGGGCCTTGCTGAAGGGGAACCCGACCTGCTCCATCTGCACGATCAGCACCGACCAGACCATCCAGGTGGCGAAACCCAGCAGCAGGCAGGACATGCTGATGATTAGGTTGCGGCGGGCCGTCCGCTGTCCGCCATCCTGCCAGCACCCGGCGCACTCGGGATCCCAACCGTCGAGCGTCCGCGTCATCCCGGCCATCGCTCAGGACCTGGCTTGGGTCCGGGTAGTCGCCCGGCCGCTGGTCCGCACCAGACGCCGATCGGCGTACCAGCGCTGGTGCTGCTGCTTCCAGAAGGCGTAGCTGAAAGGGGCGACCAGGAGGTGGACCAGGCGGGTGAACGGAAAGATGATGAGCAGCAGCCACGCGCCGAGCACATGCGCGAGGACCAGATCCGGCATGGCGGCCACGGCTCCGGCATCCGGGCTGAGGGTGACCAGCGACCACAGGTAAGGCGCCATCACCGCGGCGTACCACGAACTGCCCCAGGGATACCACAAGGCGATGGCGATGCCGGTGAGGATCTGTCCAGCCAGCAGCGCCAGCAGGATGACGTCCATCCGGCTGGTCACGACGCGGACCCGGGGGTGGAAGATGCGCCTGGCGATGTAGCCGGCGATGCCGGCGAGAGCGAGCAGGCCGCCGACCAGGGCGGTGATTTCCAGGATCGCTAGGCGGTACGGATCAGCATTCCAGGCCAGGATCTGCCCGGGCACCAGGAAAGCGACAAGGTGGCCGCCGAGCACCAGCAATACACCCCAGTGGAAGGCGAGCGAGGCCCAGAACTGGTGGTGGTTCTCCAGGAACTGCGTGGACAGGGCCGAATAGCTGAAAGGCAGGCGGCGGTAGCGCCAGAATGATGCGCCGACCAGCGTGGCGACGGCGACGTAGGGCAGCACGACAAGGAAGGCGAATGCGAGATGATCGTTCATGAGGCGGCCCTGGCGACCGGCGTCGCGGTGCAGATGGAGGCGAAGGCGTCGAGCGGGAAGATGTAGGGACTCTGCAACTTCTCGAGGTTCGTTCGCAGCGTGGTGCAGGCCGGCTGAACGCAGGCCGCCATGAAGTCGGCCGCCGCGTCATCCGGCAGGAGTTCCAACAGATGCAGCGCATGGATCAGATGGTCGGGCAGGCAGCCGACCTCGTCGATGTGATGGTCCGCAAGCATGCCGCGCAGCTTTGACAGGTAGATGCCACGCGCGTATTGCTCACCGAAGAGGTGCCAGCCCAGTTCTAAGGTGGTGTCACCAGTGAGATCGAAGGTCTGGGTGTAGCGTTCCTGCAGTTCATGCAGACTGCGCATCGTCAGATCGCCAGCGAAGGGCTGGAGGTGCTCCTCGGCCTGGTGCAGACCGGCTTGACGCAGGCCATTGCGGGCCGTCTGGAGATCCTCGACCAGACTAGTTTGGGGATAAGCGAAGAGCCGGGAGAGCGCCAAGCAGCAGGGCAGGCCCATGTCAGGGTCCCCGCTTCGGACCGTCGACGAAGCCGAAGCCGGTCGACTGCTTGACCTCGTGTGGATCCTCGAGCATTTCCAAGGCCTGCTCGCGATGCATCGGCGGGATGACGAAGCGGTCCTCGAAGGTGCACAGGCTGGTCAGGCGGTAGATCTCCTCGGCCTCCTCCGGCGAGCAGTCGGCCTGCTGCAGGCAGATCTCAGCATCGGCCTTGGTGACATCGCCGACCGTGCAGGCGCGCCGCCACATCCGCACTGCCTTCTGTTTGGCCAGGGCATAGCGCACCACGCCCTCGTTGCCGGCCCCAAGCAGCGTCGTCAGGTAGGCCATCGGCACCCGCGCCTCATCGATGTCATGGAACAGGTTGCCATCCTTGGCGTTGGAGGTGCTGCCCGAGACGGTGGACATCACTGGCGACAGCGGAGGAACGTAGAAGAGCATGGGCAGCGTGCGGTATTCGATGTGCGGCGGCAGAGCGATGCGCCAGACCTTGACGAACTTGTAGACCGGCGACTTCTGCGCCGATTCGATCACCGCGTCATGGATGCCGTTCGCTCGTGCTGCCTGGATGACTGCCGGATCGTTCGGATCGAGGATCATCCGGCGTTGTGCCTCGACGAGATCGACATCCTTCGACGAAGCGACCTCGTGGATGCGGTCGGCGTCGTAGAGGACCACGCCGAGATAGCGGATGCGTCCGACGCAGGAGTGGAAGCAGGCCGGCGCCTGCCCGGTCTCAAGCCGCGGGAAGCAGAGGATGCACTTCTCGGACTTGCCGGTCGACCAGTTGTAGTAGGTCTTCTTGTAGGGGCAGGCGGCGACGCAGGCGCGCCAGCCGCGGCAACGCTTCTGGTCGACGAGGACCAGGCCGTCCTCGCCGCGCTTGTACAACGCCCCGGACGGGCAGGAGGCGACGCAGCCCGGGTTGAGGCAATGGTTGCAGATACGCGGCAGATAGAACATCACCAGGCGTTCGACCGAGAAGAGCTGGCGCTTCTGGTCCTCGGTCAGTTGGCCGAGGTTCGGATCATTGCGCGCGTACAGCGGCGTGCCGGAGAGGTCGTCGTCCCAGTTAGGACCGGCCTTGATGTCGATCGGCTTGCCGCTGACCATCGAGATGGGCCGCGCCGTCGGCTGGTCCTTGCCGGCCGGTGCGTTGAAGAGGTTCTGGTAGTCGTAGGTCCACGGCTCGTAGTAGTCGTCCATCGACGGCTGGCGCGGATGGTGGAAGAGATTGGACACCAGGCCGGTCGACTTGGAGGTCGAACGCAGCCGCAGGTCGCCGCCCTCGGAGGTCCAGCCACCCTGGTAGCACTGCTGGTCCTCCCACTTCGTCGGATAGCCGGTGCCCGGTTTAGTCTCGACGTTGTTCCACCACATGTACTCGCTGCCCTTGCGGTCGGTCCAGATGTTCTTGCAAGCGATGGAGCATGTGTGGCAGCCGATGCACTTGTCGAGATGGAACACCATCGCGATCTGGGAGCGGACATCCATGTCAGTGGTCTCGTTTCGTCGTTGGAGGAGCGTTCGTCGCCATCACCAGTGCACGCCGTGCAGCTTGCGCACCAGGATGTGCGTGTCGCGGTTGCAACCGATCGGACCCCAGTAGTTGAAGTGGTAAGTGAACTGGCCGTAGCCGCCGAAGAGGAGGTTCGGCTTCATGCGCGTCCGGGTCAGCGAGTTGTTCATGCCCGCCCGCTTGTTCCCGCGGCTGGGCGACAGCGGCACGCCGACGGTGCGCTCGGTGGCATGGTAGATGATGCACACGCCGCGGGGTATGCGGGCCGAGATGTTGGCCCTGGTGACGACGACGCCGTGATCGTTGGTGACCTCGACCCAGTCGTTGTCAGCGATGTCGAGTTCACGCGCGTCCTCCTCGCTCAGCCAGAACGGATCGATGCCACGCGACAGGGTGGTCATGCGCTGATTGTCGCCGTAGGTCGAATGGATGTGCCATTTGCCATGCGGCGTCAGCAGGTTGAGCATCCTGGTCTGGCCGCCCTCCTTGGAGAAGGCGAGGTCGGCGTACTGCGTCGGGATCGGCCGCGGCTTGTAGGTCGGCACGTGTTCGCCGAACTGGATGTAACCGGGGTGGTCGAGGTAGAAGTGCTGTCGTCCAGTCAACGTGCGCCAGGGGACGCCCGCCTCGACGTTGTAGGTGAACGGGGCGTAGGGTCTGCCATTCTCGGTCAACCCGGACCACATTGGGCTGTTGAGTAGGCGCATCGGCTTCGCCTGCAGATCCTTGTAGGTGACGCGGACGTTGCGCGACTTCTCGGCGAGGTGGACGAGGGGTACGCCCGTACGTTCCTCCATGTCGCGGTAAGAGCGATAGGCCAGTTCGCCGTTGGTCACGGTCGCGCAGCGCAGGATGACATCGCACACCAGTTCGTCTTCGGCCAGGGACGGATAGGACTTCCCGTCAAAGCGGTACGGTGGCTTCTCACGCAGGATGCGGTCGTACTCGTCCTCGATGCCGTAGTGCGTGCCATGCGCACCGAGGCCGTTGGCACGAGCCAGCGGTCCGAACGAGCAGTATTGGTTGAAGACATTGGCATAGTCGCGGGTGACGACACGGAATCCCGGCATGGTCTTGCCGGGGATCGCCTCGCACTCGCCCGTCTTCCAGTCGAGCATCGCTGCCTGGCTGATCTCGGCCGGTGAATCATGGGCCAATGGCGTAGCGACGACATCGCGCACGGGCTGCGGGAATTCGCGGGCCGAGATCGCCGAGAAGCTGCGGGCGATACCCTTGAATATCTGCCAGTCGCTCTTCGATTCCCAGCATGGCGGCACCGCCGCCGACAACGGGTGGATGAAGCTGTGCATGTCGGTCGAGTTGAGGTCGGCCTTTTCGTACCATGAGGCCGCCGGCAGGACGATGTCGCTGTACATCGCCGAGGTGTCCATGCGGAAGTTCAGATCGACGACCAGGTCCATCTTGCCGGTGGGTGCCTTCTCGTGCCACACCACCTCCTTGGCCTGGTCCTTGGCGAAGTCATCACTGGCGACGGCGTTGGTATGCGTGCCAAGGTAGTGCTTGAGGAAATACTCGTGGCCCTTGGCACTGGTGCCGATGGCGTTGCCGCGCCAGATGATCCACACACGCGGCCAGTTCGCCTCGGCATCCGGATCCTCGACCGAGAAGCGCAATGATCCGTCCTTCAGTCGTCGCACCACTTCGCCAACCACCGCCTCGGGCGTAGTCGCGCCGGCGGCCTCGGCCTCCTTGACCACATCCAACGGGTTGCTGGCGAATTGTGGGTAGAACGGCATCCAACCACTGCGCACCGCCCGCACCTGCAGGTCCATGGTATGACCGCGCGCCAAGCTGTTGGGAGGTTGGTGGCTGGGGACGGTGTGGTAGTCGGTGAACGACTTTTCGTAACGCCACTGGTCGGTATTCACGTAGTGCCAACTGGTCCCGTTCTGCAGGCGCGAAGCCGGCACCCAGTCCTTGGCGAAAGCGATGGCACCCCAGGACTCGCCAGGCGCGAGCTTTTCCTGACCGACATAGTGGGCGAGGCCGCCGCCGTTGACGCCGACGCATCCACTGAACATCAGGGCATGCATGCCAGCCCGATACATCAGGTTCGCGTGGTACCAGTGGTTGATCCCGGCACCGATGATGATCGTGCACTTGCCGCCGGTCATTTCGGCGGTCTTGCCCCATTCACGGGCGAAGCGGATGACGGCCTTGCGGTCCATGCCCGTGAGTCGCTCGCTCCAGGCCGGAGTGTAGGGTGCCTCGGCATCGTCATACGATGTCGGGTAGGCTCCGCCCAGGCCACGCTCGACGCCGTATTGCGCCATCAGCACATCGTAGACCGTGGTGACCACGATCTCGCGGCCATCGGATCCCTTCAGACGGCGAACTGGAACGCCACGCAGGCGCTCCTGTCCGGCGGCAAAGTCATCGAAGACGGCGGTGATGACGCCATCGTTGCGGCCAACGAAGGTGAGCACCGGGTCGATGGAGCTGCCATCGGCTAGATCCTTCAGCTGGAGGTTCCAGCGCCCCTTCTCCTTCGCCCAGCGAGTGCCCACCGCACCGTGCGGTACGCGGACGGCATCGCTCGCCGCATCCCACATGAGGAACTGCCAGTCCGGATTCTCGATCGCGGCATAGCGATCACCGGCCAGACGATTCGGGCGCAGCAGTTGGCCCGGACGCCAGGTGTCTCCGGAGGGAGTCAATTCAACAAGGAACGGAGCGTCGGTGAACCGCTTGGTGTAGTCGAGGAACGCCGGAACTTGGCGGGCATGGTGGAACTCACTGAGCAGGACATGGACCACCGCCATCCACCACGCACCGTCCTGACCAGCATGGATCGGGACCCATTCATCCGCGAACTTCGCAACCTGGTTGAAGTCCGGCGAGAACACCCACATCTTCGAACCGTTGTGCCGCGCCTCAGTCGCGAAGTGGCAGTCAGGCGTGCGCGTCATGTTCAGGTTCGCGCCCATGACCGCGAGCAACTTGGCGTTGTACCAGTCGGCGGACTCATGCACGTCGGTCTGCTCTCCCCAGGCTTCGGGCGAGGCGGACGGAAGATCGCAGTACCAATCGTAGAAGGAAAGTGAGATGCCGCCAACCAGTTGCATCAGCCGCGCGCCGGCGGCGTAGCTGATCATCGACATGGCTGGAATGGGCGAAAATCCTGCGATGCGATCGGGGCCATGCTTCTTAGCCGTGTGGACCATCGAGGCAGCGATGATCTCGTTGGCCGTGTCCCAGTCGCAACGGCGGAATCCACCCTTGCCGCGGGCCTGCTGCCAACTGCTGCGGGCCGCCGGGTCGCCGACCAGGGCCGCCCAGGCCCGCACCGGATCGCCGTGGCGCTCACGCGCTGTTCGCCACAAGTCGAGCAAGGCACCCCTGATGTACGGGTAGCGGACGCGCAGCGGCGAGTACAGATACCATGAGTAGCTGATGCCGCGTTGGCAGCCGCGCGGTTCGTACGGCGGGATGGCTGGATCCAGCGTCGGATAATCGAGCGCCTGCATCTCCCAGGTCACTATCCCGTTCTTGACGTAGATGTTCCACGAGCACGAACCGGTGCAGTTGACTCCGTGCGTACTGCGCACCACCTTGTCGTGCTGCCAGCGGTTGCGGTAGAACTCTTCCCAACTGCGCAGCTTCGGATCGTCGTGATCCTTGATCCACTCGTGGGCGGTACGATGCGTCATGCGACCTCGGACAGGTTCAGGAACGGTTGGAGCGGGTAATGCCATCAGGGCGAATCGGCGTGAGCGACGCGCGGACCGAATCGACGCGCCGATGCCAGATCAAGTTGAATACGGCCATCACGGCTGCAGCGATAGTGAAGGCGACGATAAAGAACATGCCAGCGCGCGAAAACCGTTCGATGAACTGCTTGAAGGAGGCATGTGTGCCTTCGGACGTCGCCAGCCAGGCGGCCAAGTCCCGTGCCTCGCCACCCTGGAGCGGATGGGCGGCGAAGAGATCCCGCATCACCGGAGTCGGCGGCGATGCCAGCCAGGCGGCCAAACCCACCTCGCCACCCAGACGACTGCCGATGGAGGTGAGATCGGGGCCTAGGGACCCGCCGCCACCGGGGACCGGCAGACCGGCTACGGCATGACAGGAAACGCAGGAGACACCATGCTTGTCCATGGCGACGCGTCCGGTGAACAGCGACAGGCCACGCGCCGGATCGCCTGGCGCCTGCACCTCGGGTGTGGTCGCAGATGCGCTGCGGATATGGTCGAGGATGGCGACAGCTTTGGCTTCATCCATGCCGGTACCGGGCATGACGACGTTGCCGTATTCCTTGAGCATCGCCTGGGCGTCGACGTCCCCGGAATCGAGCACCTTCTTGGGGTCGACTATGAAACGGATCAGCCAATCGCGCTGCCGTCGCTCCTCGACACCGCGCAGGTCGGGCCCCAGGCGCCGGCCCTGGCCGATGCTATGGCAGGCGGCACAAGCCTGCGTGAACAAGGCCTCACCCGTGTCGGCCGCCATCATGGCGCCCGCGCTCAGCAGGAGCAGGAGGACGGCGGCCGAGGCCGGCGATCGCCCCTTGCCGGATGGACGGGACCGCGGCTTCCTGACGTAGAGGGTCCGAGATGGATGGTTGGCGATGTCGGCGAGCGTCATGGTTTCCAAGAAGTCGAGGTAGGCCCGGTGCACTGCGCGCCAGGCATGGTGCGCCGAGCACGGGCGTTCGTCGCGGCAGGCCACCTGGCGGTTCACCAGGCAGTGCGGCTGGCAGTCGCCGCCATCCAGGGCGGTGAACACAGCCTTCAGCCGGATGTCGCGTGCCGGCCGGGCCAGGCGGTAGCCGCCGCCTACGCCGCGCACGGCCTCGACGATGCCGGCTTTGCCGAGCGTCCACAGGATCTTTGACATGTAATTCGCGGGGATGTCGCAATCCTCCGCCAGTTCGTTTCCCTGCTGCAGCTGACCTGCCGGCCGCTCCGCCAGCGCGGCCAGGGCGCGCAAGGCATACTCGATCGTCGACGAGACCATGTGCACGATACTTCATGCGTACGTGAACTATTGTCCGGCGTCAACGACGCCATGCGCTAATTCAACGTTAAAATCAGTATTCTTAGCGTATGGCCCTGGGTTTACGGGTCTTAGAATGTGGATCACCGGATCCACATTGCCTGAGTCGGGCATCGACCTCAACCGACGATGGCCGCCATCGTCCCGTGACAGCCCGTGACAGCTGACACCAGAATGGAGGCGCATTCCCACCATACGGCAGCACGGTTGCGGTGATGGCCACGTCAAGGCGATCATCGCGTAGCGATGCGAACAGATCGCAGTCGGCTTCATCGAACAGGCTATGACAGTCCCGATGGATCCGATTGCAGGCGCAGCAGTAAGGCGGCGATGACCGCGGTGATAATGAAGCCGATCTACGTCGTGCGCAGACGTCCTGGTGTTCGATCTCGCTCAGCCCGAGATCACGCAAGGCGTTGCCGGATGTGCGAGAGATGTCCGATCAATGATCAATGCGACGCGACGATCACCGCTGCGGCGAGCAGGACGCCAGCAGATCACGAATGGTGGTCTGGCGCAGGCGATGATCGGCATCCTGGCGCACGCCAGTCAGCAAGCGGTTGACGGCGCAGGCCAGCGCCGGATGACCGAGTTGGCAGGCGCTGCAGGTGGTCAGCCGACCATCCGTCTCGGTCGCCTGCAAGATGTCGTGCACCGTGACCTGCTCGGGCGGACGGGAGAGTCGATAGCCGCCCTTAAAGCCGCGATGGGAGACGAGGATGCCGGCATCCACCAGCATCTGCAGCACCTTGCTCATGTAGCCGGATGCGACGCCAGCAGCAGTGGCAATGTCGCGTTTGCTGCACCAACCACCAGACTTGGCGATGTGCATGACGGCGCGTACGGCATACTGGCTGGTCAGACCGAACATGCGGTCATCCCGTTCACTGTCGATCCATGATGATCCACTGTGAGGGTCAAGCTGACGCGATCAATGTGGATGCGCAGGTACTCATTGCTGGACAGCGGTTGACTGGCAGACGCGAACGGTGCATCGTCGCATGTTCAATCCCAGGCCAATGAGGGCGGAGGGCGCGATATGTCCGCCATCGCGGATCTGCGACACGATCACCGGCACCTGATGTCGATCGCCGTTTCCCTATCCGCGTCTCCACCCATGACAGCGGTCAACGGGGACCACCTGCGCTACCGTGTCGACAGCCTGCGGCGACATCTCGCGGATCACCTCCTACGCGAGGCGAGTTGCTTCAACAGCATCGCTTCGAGCGTCGTCGGAAAGGCTCGCCGGGCCGAGGCGGAGGCGGTCGAGCACCTGGTGACGGCATTCTCAGCCAAGTGGCGGACGACCGGCGTGATCGAGTCTGATCCGAATGGCTACGCCCTGGCAGTCGCCGACCTGCGCCTGCGTCTCGACCGTCTGGTCCGCCGTGAAGAAGACTGCATGTTCGCGCTGCTGGATGGTGGAAATGCCGACCACATGGTGCTGCGTGCTGATGAATGCCGGTGCCCAGTGATCCGCTCGGCTCTGGGACGGACGGTGGCGGCACTCGACGCCTTGCGCGCCGACCTACTGGCCGGTCATCCGGCCATTCCGCAGCGTATCGTCGACCTGCGCGATGTTGTCGGCCAACTCCTCGCTAGTGAGTCCACGGCCATGGCGACCTGCATGCCGGCCGGGCCAGTGGACATGGCCGACGAGGGTGCACGCCTGCTCGGTATGCTGCAGGAAGTCACGAGCGATGCCACCGCTGGCCGCCTGCACATCGCCGCAGAAGCCGTCGAATATATCGGCCGGTGGATTCATGTGCATGTGACCGAATGCGAGGTCCAACTCGCACGCTACGGCTACCAGCAACCCACCGTTCGATCTGAGTCTCCCTCCGCGGACACACCGATGCCGACGACCTCCGACCGTTGAACCGATAGGAACACACCATGCCCAGCTGCCATGCCCATCTCCCTCCGCTCGACCTGGAACGCCTGAGTGCGGTCAGCGTCCTGCATGGCGAACACCGCATCATCCTGCGCCTGCTCGACTGCCTCGACCGCATGGCCGAGCGCGCTGCCAAAGCGCATGTCATGCCGGTTCTGGAGGCACGTGACGTCATCGCGGTGCTTCGCGGCTTCGCAGATGAGTGCCATCACGCCAAGGAGGAGCGCATCTTCTTCCCCGCCCTTGAGCGCCTAGCTCCGGGATTCGGTCCGGTGCGAGTGATGCGCCATGAACACGATCTGGGACGCGACCATGTTCGCGGCATGGCTATTGCCGTCGATGAGATCGATGTAGCCGGTTTTGTCCATGAAGCGCAAATCTTTAGCGATCTGCTGCGACAACACATCGGCAAGGAGGACGAGGTGCTTTTCCCGATGGCGCAGGCCATGCTGTCTCCGGAGGACGATGTCGCCATTCTGGCGGCCTATCGTGATGCCAGCCGTGAGCGGCCATGCGGTCCCCTGCTGGCACGGGTCGATACGCTCACCGCCATCTACGGACTCGCATCGGCCGATGGGCCGCATGAAACGACATCGCGCCATAGTTTGTGCGGGTGCGGATCCGGGACGGTGGGCATCTGCCGATGACCGACCAGCTCGACATGGCCGTCGGAGACATCGCTCTGCGATCTCCAGGTGCGAACCGGGTGCTCTGGCGACACGGCATCGCCTATGGCAGCTGGGGGCAACGCACCGTCCGGGACTCCTGCCAGCGCCTCGGCATCGACCCTCTTCAGGTTACGCGCGATATTGACAACATCGCAGATCCACTTGCCATCCGGTGGCAGGCGATGGCCACTCCGGATCTCGTGCGCGTCATGCAGGTGCGTTATCACGAACCGTTGCTGAGTGAACTTGACCGTCTGACCAGTCAGGCACGGAAGACGGCCATCGCCGACCGAGGGCGCAATCCGGTCCTGATGCTCATTGCGCCGCTGGTGGCCCGTCTTGCCATCGAACTGAAGTGCCGCATCAGCCACGAGGAACAGACCATGTTCCCCGCCATCATCGCCGAGACCGCATATGCCGTCCTGCCTCCTGAAACATCGAGCGACGTGCGTGCGCTACCCGGACAGTTGCTCGATGACATCCGTGCCCTGACCGGTGGCTACGTGCTCCGGGAGGAAGATGGCGATGTGGCCATACGCTCATTGTACATCGGCCTGCACATGCTGGATATGGACATCCAGGAACACCTGCATGTTGAGAACCACCTGCTATTCCCACGCGCTCGATCACGGATACCATCATGATCGCCCCCCGATACCCGCTGTGCGACTTGCTGCGCCGGGAGCATCGTCTGGTCCGCCTTGCGTTGATGGCCTGCTATGTGGGTGATGACACCACATCGACACCCGGTGCCGATGCCGAAGACGTGCGCACCTATATCATCTACCATTTGCGCTTCGAGGATCGCATCGTGATTCCGGCTATTCGCAACTGGCTGCCACGCCAATGGTTGACCGGTGATGCGCGCTCGGTCGATGACTGGTGTCGGGCCAAAGCACGCCGCGACGGTCAGAGCGTCCGACGCGCCTTGGCTGCTATTTCTCGTCGCATTGTCGACGAGGAACGCCTGCTGCTACCCCTGATCGAGCAGCATGTCACCGTTGACGAGCAGCATGGCTTGATCGAGCAGTCCCTTGCCGATTTCCCGCGCACGCTGGGATCCGTCGGCGCCTAAACACTGGCTACTGCGACCGCCAGTACGTCCATACAGAAAAACAGGACATCATGATCACCTTGTCTGCTCGTTACGCCATCAAGGCCGTCATGCATCTGGCCCGCGGCGATGGCTGGGTTGGCTCCGAGGAACTCGCCCGGATCACTGGTATACCCAGCGGATACCTTACGAAGGTCCTGCAGCGGCTTGCCCTGGCGGATATCCTGCGGACGCAACGAGGCATGCATGGCGGGTACCGTCTGCGGCGCGAGGCCAACGCCATCTCCCTCTGGGACATCATCCAGGCCATCGATCGACCGCCCACAGGGCACATCTGCCAGTCATGCGCCGACTGCCTGGGTTGCGGCGCCGACCAGGTTCTCGCTGCGATCGAGGCGGATATGGTTCGTTCGCTCCGCGCCAACGACATCGGCTCGATGGTCGCGAAGTGCCGGGATCACGCTACGATCTCGACTCTCGACATGACACCGATCCATCAACCGAGCGCCCGGAATCCCCGGTCGGCCTCTCCTCATCCTCAATTGGGAAAGTTGATGTCTGCAGACACACGAATTGCGTCAAGCGTCAAGCCATAAAAATTGCTAAGTCTACAGAACCTGCAACACTCCTGAAGCCATACATTCCTACGCGGACACGACGACATGCACCTCACCCTCATGTTCCGGCTGCTGGCAGCTTTCACCCTGATCGCTGCGATCTGCGCTGCCGTCGCCTGGGTGGGTGTTTCCGGACTGCGCCATACCTCCACCAGCATGGAGCGCATGACCCACATCGACGTCGCCCTGCTGGTGCTCATTCAGGAGGCACATATCGGCCTGCTGACCGAACGCCGGTTCGAAAAGGACCTCTTCCTCAATTGCGGCGATGATAAGAGTCAGCGACAGTATCTGGAACGATTTGAAAAATCAGCGAAACGCAGGACGAGCGCCTACTGCGGATCGAGTCGGCCGCCGCCAACCATACAGCGTTCCTGAATGATAGCGGCAGGTCGAAAGCCGATGGCCTGACAAAGGCTCACCAAGCCTACCTGACCACCATGCGCGAGGTTGCGCCGCAAGCCATCGGCAGCGGCATGACCCCACAGCGCGTCAATGCGCTCCTCGCTCCACACAAGAACACCATCAGGAACCTCGAGTTGCAATTGGAGTCACTGCTTGAAGCTGGAGTAACGATGGAAAAGGCCTCCGTTTCGCAGGCCTTGGCGACGGCATCGGCAGCACAACGCCACATGCTGTGGGTTGCAGCGGTCGGTGTGGGCCTCTCGCTGGCGCTGGGCCTCATCCTGGCGATCGGTATCGCACGTCCGGTTCGTTCGGCAGCCCAACGCATGTCGATCACCACACAGTCTCTCGGAGGACGCGCCGCCAACCTGGAGCGCGAGGCCAAGGAGTCGTCCACGCGCCTGACTGGCGTCGCTGCTAGCTCCGAGGAGTTGTCGACCAGTATCGCGACCATGGCCGCCTCGGCTAAACAGATGACCGTCGGTGCAACGACGGTGGCAGCTTCGGCTGAGCAGCTCGCTGGGTCCTCCAACGCCGTAGCCGCCGCGGTGGAGGAGATGACCACCTCGATCCAGGAGATCAGCCTGGGCGCCACAGCCGCCGCCACCGAGGCGACCAAGGCCAAGGAGTTGACCGGAGCAGCGACAGCGGTGATGCATACCCTGAACGAGGCGGCGGCGGCCATCGGCAAGGTCACCGAGACCATCACTGAGATCGCCGCCCAGACCAATCTGCTGGCCTTGAACGCGACGATCGAGGCGGCCCGAGCCGGTGAGGCGGGCCGGGGGTTCGCCGTCGTCGCTGGCGAAGTCAAGCAACTGGCGCAGCAGGCCGCATCAGCAGCCGGCGACATCGGTCAGCGAATTGCCATGGTCCAGGGGAAGTCGGACGAGGCCTCGCAAGCGTTGGCCAGCATCACCACCGTGGTTGAGCAACTCAGCCAGTCGTCGGGCCAGACCGCCGCCGCCGTCCAGGAGCAGACCGCTATCGTCGCCGAGATTGGGCGTAATATCAGCGAAACCGGAACCGCGGCCAAGGGCATCGCTCAGGCCATCGCCGAGGTCAAGACTGGGATCGACGAGATCTCCCACCACACGGCCCAGTCCGCCACCGCCTCGCGCAATGTCGCCAGCGTCCTGGCGACGCTCGGCCAAGCCATGGAGTCCGCCAGCTCCACCAGTGCCGAGGTCAACACCGCCATGACCGCGATGGCCGCCATCGCCACGCGACTGCAACGCCTGGCCGGTGGACGGACTGTGGAGGCGTAAGCCTCACTGTTCACTGTTCACTGTTCGACGACATGGCTGTTCACGGTGGTCACTGCTCAGGCCGCTGCTGGTTGATAAACACAGGTCGGATCCGACGCGAAGGCGTCACCTGTCAGAGCGTGGGTTCGACTGCGGCTGCCGCCACACACGCGATTGAACGGGCAGCGCCCGCATTTTCCGGACAACTTGTCCGGAGTGCGTAGACGACGAAAGGTCTGGTGGTCGCGGTAGACCGTGGCTAGGTCGTCATGACGTACGTTGCCGCAGGCCAGAGGCAGGAAGCCAGATGGGCAGATGTCCCCAATGTGGCTGACGAATACGAAGCCGTTGCCATCATTGACACCCTGTCCACGGCGGACAGGCGATGTCAGTCCGCGTCGGCGACGCTCCTGCTCCAACACCCGGTAGTAGGGCTGACCTGCGGTGGTCTTGATCGTGAAGGTGGTCGCCGGATCGAGTGCGATGCTAGCGAGTTGCCGGTAGGTGCGCTCGTGCTCGGCAGCGGTTAGCAGCATCTCGGCACCGGCCCGTCCGGTGGGCACGAGCAGGAACACCGACCACAGGCTGATACCGAGCAGGCCGCCGAGCTGGGCCAGGGCGGGTAACTGGTGCTCGTTGTGGCGACCGATTGAACTGTTGATCTGGGTCGACAAACCCAATCGCCGCGCCTCTTCCAGGAGCGGGATCGAGCGCACGAAGGTTCCCGCCACACCACGAAAGGCATCATGGGTCGTCGCATCCGCGCCGTCGAGACTGATCGCCAGCCGCGCCAGGCCAGCGGCGTGCAGACGGCGCAGCGTCTCTCCGGTGAGCAACGGCGTGGCCGAGGGCGTCAGCCCCATCGACAGACCGAGCCTGGCGCCATGCGCGATGATCGTTTCCAGATCATCGCGCTTGAGCGGATCCCCACCGGTAATCACGAACAGGATCGGGCCGAAATCGGCGTGGATCCGGTCGAGCAGGGCGCAGGCCTCCGCCGTCGACAGTTCGCCGATGTCCCGGCCCGGCACCGCCTCAGCGCGGCAGTGCCGGCAGGCCAGATCGCAGGCCCGGGTCGCCTCCCAGATGGCGATCATCGGGGCCTGGCTGAAGTCGGGTGGCACGACTCACCCTTTCCGGATCGACCAGCCGGTCCACAGACCAAGAGCGAACCAAGCCAAGGCTATGCCGCCGATGGCGAAGATGGTGTCGCCGACGACACGCAGCCAGCGCAGGGTCTGCATCGCGTCCTGCTGCATGAACTCGGCCGAGCGCGCCGACCACAGGCCGACTTCGATCGATTCATGCGCCTGCCACAGTCCCACCGGCAGCAGCGACAGGGCGAGCATCAGGCCGAGGCCAATGTTCAGCGACCAGAAGGCGAGCTTCAGCGCCCCGTCCTTCCACTCCTTCCCGGCGGTGGCCCGGCGCAGGATGAACAGGACCATGCCGATCGAGAGCATGCCGTAGACCCCGAAGAGGGCGGCGTGGCCGTGCACCGGCGTGGTGTTGAGGCCCTGCAGGTAGTAGAGGCTGATCGGCGGGTTGATGAGGAAGCCGAACAGGCCGGCGCCGACCAGGTTCCAGAAGGCCACGGCCAGGAAGCAGGCGATCGGCCAGCGGTAGGCGGCGGCCCACGGCGCGGCCAGGCCGATCTGCTGATTTTTCCAGGCCTCGAAGCCGATCAGCACCAGGGGGACGACCTCCAGGGCGCTGAAGGTGGCGCCGATCGCCATGATCGAAACCGGCGTGCCGCTGAAGTAGAGGTGGTGGAAGGTGCCGGGGATGCCGCCAAGCAGGAAGATGGCGGTGGCGAAGAGCACGGCGCGGGTTGCCGACTTCGCGCTGACCAGCCCGAGGCGGGTGAAGATGAAGCTGATCGCGACCGTGGCGAAGACCTCGAAGAAGCCCTCGACCCACAGGTGCACGACCCACCAGCGCCAGTATTCCATCACCGACATGTGGGTGCGCGCGCCGTAGAACAGGCCGGCACCGTAGAACAGGGCGATGGCGACGCTGGAGCCGACGAAGAGCATGAGCAACTGCTTGCGGTTCGACCCTTCGACATCCCCGGGCGCGACCTTGGCGGTGAGCGCCGGCCACAGGCCGCGCAGCATCAGGCCGAGCCACAGGACCAGGCCGACGATGAGGAAGAGCTGCCAGAAGCGGCCGAGGTCGACGTACTCGTAGCCCTGGTGGCCGAACCAGAAGCCGGTGTCGAGTCCCATGCGCTGCATGATCGAGGCCCATTCACCGGCCAGGCTGCCGACCACGATGACGACCAAGGCGATGAGCAGGAACCACACCCCGGCTGCCTGGAAGCGTGGCTCGCGGCCGCCGACCACCGGCGCCAGAAACAATCCGGCAGCGAGGAAGGCGGTGGCGATCCAGAAGATGCCAAGCTGGATGTGCCAGGTGCGGGTGACGGCGTAGGGCAGCCAGCTCGACAGGTCGTAGCCGTAGAAGGCCCGGCCTTCGACGCCGTAATGGGCGGTGATGATGCCGAAGACGATCTGCAGGAGGAACAGGCCGATGACCGCCGCGCCGTAGGCCAGGGTCACCTTCATCGACGGCGTGAGCGCGAAGCCGTCGAGCGGATCGCGCGCTGGGGCGGCAAGCTTCTCGTCCTCGTGGTGGTATGCCTGCCAATAGACCAGTCCGCCGATGGCGGCGAGCAGCACGACGATCGAGATCAGCGACCACAGCAGGTTGGCGGTGGTCGGGACGTTGCCGATCAGCGGTTCATGCGGCCAGTTGTTGGTGTAGGTGACGTTCGAGCCGTGACGTTCGGTGGCGCAACTCCACGCGGTCCACCAGAAGAAGGCGGTGAGCTTGCTGCGCCGTCCGGCGTCGGGGATGGCGGTGTCGTGGATGGCGTAGGCGTCGCGCAGTTTGAGTACCGCGGGGTCGGTGCTGACGCCGAAGATCGCGTCGTAGTGCGCGGCCACTTCGGCCATCACCGCGGCGCGCTCGGCGGAGACGGTGATGCGCCCGTTGGCGGCGTCATGCGTGTTGGTGCGCAGCTCGCGCTTGACCCGCTCGCGCAGGCCGGCCTGGCGCTCGGGCGGCAGAGCCGCGTAGGTCGAACCCTCGGCCTTGGCCCAGAGTTCCAACAGACCGGTCGCCTCGCGATGCAACTGATCGGCCGACCAGTCAGGCGCGACGTAGGCACCGTGGCCCCACACGGTGCCGACCTGCTGGCCGCCGATCGACTGGTAGACCTGCTGGCCGGTCAGGATGTCATCCTCGGTGAACAGCGTGCGACCATCGCTGGTGACCACCGCCGTGGGAATCGGCGGCGCTTGGCGGTAGACCTCACGGCCGAAGAAGCCGAGCAGAAGGAAGGTGGCCCCGACGGTGAGGCCGAGGAAGAGCCAGAGGCGGCGATTGGTCATGGAGTGGTCCAGGTCAGGAATATCAGGAGCGGAGGGCGTGCAGACCAGCGAAGAGGGCGCGCACCGACCCACAGGCTTCGGGCCACGGCGTGTAGGCAGCGGTCAACTGGTGGAGCTGAGCGTGATCGGAGTCCGCGATCGTTGTCTGCGGCGCGTCTGCAATGCGGTCGACCGCGGTGGCTAGTTCCTTCATCGCCGGATGGTGTCCCCCATGCACCAGGGCGACCTTGCGCGCCAGCAGGCGGAGGCGGGAAAGTTCGGCGGCACGATCGGCGATCGGCTCGGGAATGGAGCAGTTGTGCATGGGATTAGGCCTTTTCCGTGTGGCAGCCGCACACGGCGGTGAGGAGGGCGAAGGTCTGCGGATCGTTGCTCGCGCGTTCGACGCCATAGACGTCGGCGATCGAGTCGGCGACACCAAGCAGGCGTTCATGCGTACCGTCGCCCATGTCGTCGTGCTCGACCGCCCGGTAGGCAGCGAGGATGGCGGCGTCCTGGGCCGAACTCAGCATCGCTTGCGCCATGCGGAAGAGGATGTCGTCCTCCTTGGCGATGTGGCCGCGCAGCAGTTCCGTGTAGCCGGTCGCAGCGGCAACGAACCCGCCAACGTCGGCAGCGCTGATCGCCGTATACATGGAGGCAACGTACTGACGACCGATAACGTGCTCTTCGCGCATCACCGCGGTTGGACCGAAGCCGGGCACCTGCGCCTCCAGGGCCGGGAAGAGGATGTCCTCTTCCTTACCGTGATGGCAGCGGTCGGCGAAGGTGCGGATGACCTCAAGTGCCGAGCTGGCGTAGCCGGCAGGGATGCGCCCCTCGCGCGTGGCCTGCGCCGCCATGCGCTCCAGGCAGGTGATGACCTGCAGGATGACCCGGTGCTCACCAGAGAGGATGCTGACCGCACTGGGGCGAGTGAGGTCGACTGGCTGGAGATGGTCGTGGCAGGAGGGCATGGCAGTGATCCGGGGTTGGTTGAGGGGCCATTGCACAGATCGAGCCAATACACAGCCATGCATTGACAGTCACTTACGCACACTTATACTCGCTATGAGTAATCATAACTAGTAATCGCCTTCCTTCTAATCATTCCAATCATTGAACTATGCTCGACCAGGATCTGCTCCAGCTCGCCTGCGACCTGACCGCCGGACTCGCAACTGAAGACCGCTACCGACGGTTGATCGACACCGTCCTGCGCATCATCCCATGCGAGGCAGTCGCCCTGCTGCGTCTGGACGGTGACGCCCTGGTGCCGCTCGCCTTCAGCGGACTGGTCCCCGAACTCGCCGGCCGCCGACTGATCCCGCGCGAGCACCCGCGCCTGGGCATCATCCTCGGCCACCGTGACGCCGGCGGCGGGGCGGCACCGGTGCGCTTCGCCCCCGACAGCACCATCCCCGATCCCTATGACGGGCTGATGCTCGCCGACCCGCACGCCTGCGCACGCATCCACGCCTGCATGGGCTGCCCGCTCATCGCGCACGGCGAGGTGATCGGCGCACTCACCCTCGATTCGCGCGATCCCGCCGCCTTCGCCGCCATTCCCGACGCGACCATCGCCACCCTTGCTGCGCTTGCGGGAGCATCCATCCATACCGTCGGACTGATCGAGGCGCTGGAGCGCACCTCGCAGCACCGCAGCACCGTCCTGCGCCAACTGGTGCGCGACGACCGCGAGCGGCGCGGCGACCGCCTGCT
>JAFLCQ010000089.1 GCA_017302815.1 Planctomycetota bacterium | reverse complement strand
GGCGCGGCGGTTGCGCTCGTCGACCAGGGCCTGGCGGCGGGCGGCGATGCGCTCGGTGACGTCGACGCGGCGGCTGGCCAGCTCGGCGGCGTACTGCTCGAAGTCGGCGAAGCGGCCTTCCAGCTCCTCGACCTGGATCATCAGCTTGGCGGCGAACTCGTCGCACTTCTCCGGCGAGTCGCAGAGGGCGATGGCGTTGGCCAGGGCCTGCGCCAGCAGCCGGTCCTGCACCGCGAAGTCGGCGGCGGCCTCCTTGGCGCCCAGCTCGTTCTTGCGCCCGGCCAGGACGGCGCGGGCGCGGTTGAGCTGCGCGTAGGTCTCGCCGATACGCTCCAGCACCGCCGTGCGCGCCGCCGCCTCGCTGAATTCCAGCGCGTTGACGATGCCGACCAGCTGGTCGAGGCCCTCGGATGCGCGGTCGATGCGCTCCAGCACCGGCCTGGCCTCGGCCACCGCCTGCAGGGCGGCGGCGCTGGCCTCGGTGGCGGCGATCTCGGCCTGCCAGGCCGCCAGGGCCTCGGGCTTCAGCAGCAGATCCACCGCGCCACGCGCCAGCTCGTCGGCCAGTTTTGCCAGACGGGCGTCGAGGCGCGCCAGGCGATCCACCTCGATGTAGCGTACCGTCTTCAGGGTCTCGGCGTGGCCGCGGGCCGAGCGCACCTCGGTCAGGGGGGCGACGAAACCCTCGATCTTCGACTTGTCGCCGAGCGCCGTCCGGCGCACCAGCTCGTCGCAGGCCTTCTCGGCCGCCGCGACCTTCGCCGCGGCCTGGGCGGTGAGGGCGACGACCTTCTCGAACTCGTCAATCACGCGCTCGGCGGTCTGGCGCAGGGCGTCCAGCGCCGGGCGGATGCCGAATCCCTCGCCACCGGCCAGCCAGGGATAGGTGTCGACGACGCGACCGACCGCTTTGAGCAGCTCCTCGTAGATCTGCCGGTTCGGCTTCTGCGCTGTGACCAGACGGGTCAGATGCATCAGATCCGAGACCGCGCGGACCAGCTCGCGGTTGCCCAGCTTGGCCAGCTCCGAACTGGCCGGCGGGGCGGTGGCGGCGGCCACGTCCTCGTCGAGGAAGGGGGTCTGCCAGATCTGCAGGGCGTGGACGCGGGTCGGTTCGGCTTCGGCGCGCAGCACCACCAGGCGGCCATCCGGCAGGCGGCAGTACGATGAGCAGGCCACCGGGCTGGCCATCTCGCGGGTGATCAGGTTGTACTGCAGCAGGATGTAGGTGCCGGTGTCGCGACGGTAGAAGACGTAGGCCACGTCCTCGCCGTTGGGGGCACGGAAGACGCGCTTGTACTCCATGCCCGCCGCATCGAGCGGGAACACCTTGTGCACGCCGGTCGACAGGTAGTAGCCGCCAGGGAAGACCAGGCCGTGCCCTTCCGGCAGCTGCTGGCAGGCGAGGCCGATGGCGTCGATGCGCACCGCCTCGCGGGTCTGGCGGTTGAACACCACGAAGCGCCAGGCGCTTTCGCGGTAGGGACGCACCTTCAGCAGGATGCAGGCCGGCAGGATGGCGTAGAAGATCTCGGCGTCATCGAGGCCCTGGGTGGCGTCGTCGACCGGTTCGGAGAAGACGCCCGCCCCGGTCGAGGTGTTGTTCTCGACCTTGATGGTGAAATCGCCGCCGACGCATTCGACGAAGATCTCGTCGTCGATGCTGACGTGCGGATGCGCTCCCTGGATGTGCTGCTCGCGGGTCGCCCGCGTCCACTGGAAGTCGTGCGCGGGCGGGAAGACGTAGTCGCGTTCTCCGCGGTTGTCGATGTAGCGCGGAGCCTCGTCGGCGCCGTGTCCGGTCAGCCCCCAGCGCAGCACGCGCATGTCGGTGAGGCGCGAGCCGGTCTGGAAGGCGGCCAGCAGCAGCCGGTCGGTGCGCCGCAGGTGGAGGAGGCGGGCCTCCTTGTAGTACTGGAAGACCTCGCCGAAGTCCTTGGCGAAGGCCGGTTCGGCCAGCAGCCGCGGGGGATGCTCGGGATCGAGGTTCACCACCCCGGCCCCGTCGTCGCGCAGCTCGGTGAAGACGTCGGCGACGGTGATCTGGCTCTTCAGGCCCATGAAGACCTGGTAGCCGAGCAGGAAGCGGTCGCCGACGTTGACGATGTCGCGCGGGATGCAGTTGTTCTCGGTGCGCACCCGCAGGCTGGACAACAGGCGGGTGGACACGCCGCCGAACAGCTCCAGCCGGCGGGCGTTCAGCTGCTGCGCCAGGCCGGACAGGGACTTCCCCTGCTCGTCCAGGCGCGTGCGGACGACCTCGAAGGTTCCCTGGTCGAGTTGAGATGGTTCGGTCATGGAAGGTTCGTCTGCCGCCAAGGCGCCAAGATCGCCAAGGTCGCTGAGGAGGTTGATGTGACGAGCTGGCGGCCTTGGCGTCCTTGGCGCCTTGGCGGCCAGGGAACCTCAGCCTTTGAGCAGTCCGAGCTCGCGGGCCCTGCCCATCAGCTTCTCGACCTTGGCCGGATCCTTGCCGGCGGTGACCTTGGCCAGGGCCCCGGCGATGCCGAGGTTGGCCAGGTCCCCGCTGCTGATGCCCGACAGCACCTCCTTGAGGTCGTCGGGCAGGCTGCGGCCGTCCTGGAGGTACTCCTTGCCGATGGTCTGGAGCACGTCGCTGTGGTCGACGGTGGCGTCGATGCGCTTGCCCATCGACACCGCGTCGACGAAGCGGTCGAAGAACTGGCCGTCGCCGCCGACGATCTCGATCTTCGCCTTGCCCAGGCTCTCGGACAGCACCTTGGCGCGCTGCTGCGCGATCTGGACCTCGGCGTCGATCTGCACCTTCTTCAGGGCGACCTCCTGCTCGAGGCGGATGCGGAATTCCTCGTGCTGGCGGGTCTCGCCGGTGATCTTGGCCATGGCCGCCGCCTTCTCGTGCAGGCCCTTCGATTCCGCCAGCATGCGGTTCTCGACCGCGCTGGCATCGGCCTCGCCCTGGCGCTCGGTGGCGTCGGCGTGCGCCATGTCCACCGCGACCTTGGCCAGTCCCTGCTTCCGCTCCGCCTCGGCCTTGGCCTCCATGATCCGGGCCTCGACCGTGCCCAGCTTCTCGGCGGCGATGGCGTCGGCCTCCTTGACCTTGGCGTAGGCCAGGCCGGTGGCGGCGGCCTCGGCCTGCTTGCCCTCGGCGCGGCGGATGGCGGCCAGGGTCTCCTTCTCGGCCGCGGCCTGCTCGGCCTCGGCGAGGGTCAGCTTCTCCTTGGCGTGGAAGCCGGCGGCGGTGGCGGCGGCCTCGGCCAGCTTGACCTCCTTGATGCGCGCCTGCTCGGCGGCCTGCTCGGCGGCGATGACGGCGGCGTCCTTGGTGCGCTGCGCCTCCATGACCAGGCGGGTGCTCTTGATGCGCTCCTCCTCCTCGGCCACGGTGCGTTCGACCGCCACGCGCTCGCGGATCACCTCGGCGATCGCCTTGCGCTCCTGGGCGATGATCTTCTCCTTCTCGATCTGCGAGAGCTCGACGGCGCGCTCGCGCGCGACCTGCTCGAGGTGGCGCTCCTTCTGGATGCGCTCGTTCTCGACCATGACCGCGCCCTCGCGGTTCTTGCCCGCCACCTCGATCTCGCGGTGGGCGACCTGCTTCTTCACCTCCAGCTCCTGCTCGACCTGGATGCGCGCCTCCTCGGCGCGACGGCGCTCCTCGGCCTCGACCTTGGCTCGCTCGGCGGACTCGCGGGCCTGGGCGGTGCCGATCTCGCGCTGCTGCTTGGCCTCGGCCTCGGCCTGCTGGCGCTCCAGCGCCAGGATCGCCTCGCGCGCCTCGACGTCCTGCTTCTTGATCGTCTTCTGCGCTTCGCGCTCGATGTCGTTGGCCTTGACGCGCTGCGAGGCGGTCAGCTCGATGATCTTCTTGCGACCCTCGGCGTCGAGGATGTTGTCGGGATCCAGCAGTTTCAGCGGGGTCTGCTCGAGATAGTCGATGGCGACGTCTTCCAGGCAGTAGCCGTTGAGGTCGCGGCCGATGACCTTGATGATCTCCTCTTTGAACTGGTCGCGCTCGTTGTAGAGCTGCACGAAGTCAAGTCGCTTGCCGACCGTCTTCAGAGCTTCGGAGAACTTGGCCTGGAAGAGATCCTCCAAGGTTTTGCGGTCAGAGGCCCGTGCGACGCCGACCGTCGTGGCGACGCGGACGACGTCCTCGTGCGTCTTGTTGATGCGCACGAAAAAGGTGACCTTGATGTCGGCGCGGATGTTGTCCTTGCAAATCAGTCCATTGGTCCCTTGGCGGTCCACCTCGATGGTCTTCACGGAGATATCCATCACTTCGGCTTTGTTTATCAGCGGGACGACGATGGCTCCACTGAAGGAAACCGCCGGGTCAGACCGCAGTGCCGAGTTGATGATCAGTACCTGCCCCTGCTCAACCATGCGGTAGAATGCGTTGATCGCCACCAGTACGACGATCAACAGGAAGAAAAGGACGCCGATGACCGGTATCCAGAAGCCCCACAGCGAGCTCATGGCTGAAGAACCGGCTTCTTCGGCAGACAGAGCGCCGGCGAACAGAAGGATGGGCAGGATGCGCGTCAGCATGGTGGACTCCGGTTTCACTGGGCGTTTGGGGAAGGGGGTGTCGGCTGCGCTTCGGAAGGCGGGTCGGCCGCTCCGCCTTCTGCGAGGAAGCCTGGGCGTGTGTGCGGCAGGGGGGCGATGCGGTAAATGCCTGTGGGCTTGTCGTATTCCATGACCACAGCCTGTTCACCGCGCTTGAGTAGATGCTTGGGATCGCAGATCACCTGCATGATGACCTCCTCGCCGCTGGAACGGTCGTGGCGTGCCGTGCCGAACCGGGAATCGACCGTCGTGCTGGTCACCTCGACCATCTTGCCGACCAGATCGTCGGCCACGAACACGCCCTTGATTGAGAAAATCTTGGCTAGCGGCGCCGTGACCAATCCAGTGGCCATGAAGCCGACGACCAGGGCGGTCGCCAGGGCGATCAGACCGAACATCCACCAGGACCAGTCTGGCACATGGGGACGTACGAAGGTGGTTGCCGCCAGGCTGACGATCCAGGCGAAGACGACGAATGTCGTGGCGATGATTGTTACCGGAACCTGCCCGACACGCAGGAACTCCAGGATAGCGTGGGCGTTGTGGCCGGTGCCCGCATCGTGGTCGGCGCCGGCGTCATGATCACCGATGTGCAGCAGGTCGATGTCGCAGGCGCCGAGGATCACCAGCAGCCAGTACAGAAATGCGACCCCGAGCGCGACCGAGAAGATCGCCGTGGGGAAGGAGAAGAGGGCGGTGAGGAATGCGTCCATGGCCGTGTTCTCTACGGCCGGAATGTGCAGTCCCCGGATGCGTCCCGCAACAGAAACCGGTGTCCTGCGTGCAGGACACCGGTGACCGTTGCGTCAGGTTGCCGGCGGACTCAGCGGCCGACGGCGGTGAGCAGCGTCGCGCCGAGGGTGGCCGGGCTCTCGGCGATGAAGACGCCGGCGTCACGCATCGCGGCCAGCTTGGCCTCGGCGGTGCCGGTGTTGCCGGAGACGATCGCGCCGGCGTGGCCCATGCGCTTGCCCTTGGGAGCGCGGGTGCCGCCGATGAAGCCGACGACCGGCTTCTTCACGTGCGCCTTGATGTAGGCGCAGGCACGCTCCTCGGAGTCGCCACCGATCTCGCCGATCATGATGATCTGCTTGGTCTCGGGGTCGGCGTTGAACAGTTCGAGGCAGTCGATGAAGTCGGTGCCCTTGATCGGGTCGCCGCCGATGCCGATGCAGCTGCTCTGGCCCAGGCCGCACTGCGTCGACTGGAAGACGGCCTCGTAGGTCAGGGTGCCGCTGCGGCTGACGATGCCGGTGCTGCCGCGCTTGTGGATGTAGCCCGGCATGATGCCGATCTTGCACTCGCCCGGGGTGATGACGCCGGGGCAGTTGGGTCCCACCAGGCGGGTGCCGGGATTCTTCTCCAGGGCGCGCTTCACCGCGTACATGTCGCGGGCGGGGATGCCCTCGGTGATGGCCACGACCAGCGGCATCTTCGCGGCGATGGCCTCGAGAATGGCGTCGGCCGCGCCCGCGGGAGGCACGAAGATCATCGACGCGTTGGCGCCGCCTTCGCGCATCGCCTCGGCGACGGTGTTCCACACCGGGAAGTTCTTGCCGTTCTCGGCGGTCCAGGTCTGGCCGCCCTTGCCGGGGGTGACGCCGCCGGCGAAGGCGGTGCCGTAGTTGATGGCGCCGTTGGAGTGGAAGGTGCCGACCTTGCCGGTGATGCCCTGGCAGATGAGGCGGGTCTTCTTGTTCACTAGGACTGACATGTTCAGCGGCCCTTCTTCTTCGAGGTCTTGGCGGCAGGCTTCTTCACGGCCTTCTTCACCGGCTTGATCTTCTTCGCCGGCTTGGCCTTCGCCTTCTTGGCCGGCTTGCTCTTCTTCGCCGGCTTGGCGGCCGCCTTCTTCTTCGGGATGTAGGCGATCGGCGCGGGTTCGGGCAGGGCTTCGCGCGGCGGCATGCCCTTCTCGGCGCGCCACTTGGCGGCGGCGATGGCGGCCTTGACGCAGCCGTCCTTCAGGTCGTCGGCGGCGATCACCGCCAGGCCGCTGTCGGCGATGAGTTTCTTGCCCAGTTCGACGTTGGTGCCCTCGAGGCGGACGACCAGCGGACGGTCGAGGCCGGCCTCCTTCACCGCCGTCAGCACGCCGGTGGCGATGGTGTCGCACTTCATGATGCCGCCGAAGATGTTGACCAGGATGGCCTCCACCGACGGATCCTTGAGGATGATCTTGAAGGCGGTGGTCACCTTCTCGGCGGTGGCGCCGCCGCCGACGTCGAGGAAGTTCGCCGGGAAGGCGCCCTGCTTCGAGCCGTAGAGGGCGATCGCGTCCATGGTCGCCATGGCCAGGCCGGCGCCGTTGACCATGCAGCCGATGTTGCCGCCCAGCTTCACGAAGGCCATGTCGTGCTTCTTGGCCTCCAGCTCGGAGGGATCCTCCTCGGTGGGATCCAGCAGCGCCGCGATGTCCGGGTGGCGGAACAGCGCGTTGTCGTCGAAGGACATCTTGCTGTCGAGCGCGACCACCTCGTCCTTGGCGGTGACCACCAGCGGGTTGACCTCGAGGAGGTCGGCGTCGGTCTCGAGGAAGCACTTCACCAGCGACTTCACCGTCTTGACGTAGGCGCCGACCTGGGCCGGGGTGAGGCCCTGCTCGAAGCCCAGGCGCCGGGCCTGGTGGTCGAGGATGCCGAGCGCCGGATCGATGTGCACGCGCAGGACGCGCTCCGGGGTGTCGTGGGCGACCTGCTCGATGTCCATGCCGCCATCGGCTGAAGCCACCACCACCGGGGCGCCGACCGCGCGGTCGAGCAGCACCGAGAGGTAGAGCTCCTTGGCGATCGCGCATCCGTCCTCGACGTAGACGGTGTTGACGCGCTTGCCGGTGCCGGCGGTCTGGGCGGTGCGCAGGCAGTTGCCCAGCAGCTTGCCAGCGATCTCGCGCGCCTGCTCGGGGCTCTTCACCACCTTGACGCCGCCATCCATGACGTGCTGGGTGCACGCCTCGTCGGCGAAGACGGTGCCCTTGCCGCGACCACCGGCGTGGATCTGGCTCTTCACGACGACGACCGGCGAGCCGAGCTCGCGGGCGGCGGCCTCGGCCGCCTCGGGAGTGGTGGCGGGGATGCCGCGCAGCACGGGCACGCCGTGCTGGCGGAAGAGGGCCTTGCCCTGGTACTCGTGTATCTTCATGGAATGGGCGACGTTGGGGGCGGCGGCGCGTCCGTCAATCGGGGGAAGCCGGTTGCGGCGCGCTGTAGAAGGTCGAGGCTGCGCCCCATGACCCAGGTGGTGGTGCCCATCTCGAACCCCGAGCCGCGCTTTCTCCTTGAGCGCAGCCAGCAGGCCAGGGCGGCCGGAGCCGATCTCGTCGAGATCCGCCTGGACCAGTGCCTGGCCGAGGGGGGATCCCCCTCGGACATCATCGAGACCCTGCCGTCCCTGGCCCTGCCCGCCATCGTCACTCTGCGGCATGTGCGCGAAAACGGGGCCTGGGATGGCGACGAATCCGACCGCCTGGCCATCTACGCCCGGGCCGATGAGCGCGGGGCGGCCTGGATCGACCGCGAGCTGGTCTTCCACGCCGCGCGTCCCTGGCGGCCCACGCGGGCGAAGCTGATCCTCAGCCACCACGACTTCCGCGGTCCGGGCCACAAGCTGGCGGAGACTGTTTCCGCCATGCGCTCGGTCCATGCCGACATGGCCAAGGTGGCGGTGATGCCCCGGGATGCCGCCGACCTGGCCGGGCTGCGCGCGCTGATCGATGGTCACGGGCCGGTCGCGGCGATGGCCATGGGCGAGATCGGCCTGCCGTCGCGGCTGCTCGCCGGGGCCTGGGGGTCGGCCCTGGTCTTCGCCCGCCTGCCGGGTGACGCGGGCAGCGCCCCGGGACAGCCCACCACCGACGACCTGCTGGGGATGTGCCGGCTGCGCTCGCAGGGACCCGGGACGCGGATCTACGGCGTGATCGGCAACCCGATCGCGCATTCGCTGTCGCCGCTGATCCACAACATCGCCTTCGCCCACCACGGCCTCGACGCGGTCTACGTCCCCTTCCTGGTCGATGATGCGGCCGGTTTCTGGGATGCCTGCGGCGGCTGGATCCAGGGCCTGTCGATCACCATCCCGCACAAGCACGCCCTGCAGGCTCGCATGGACGACCTCGAGCCGCTGTGCGACCTGGTCGGGGCGATGAACACGATCTACCGCAAGGAGGGGGGCACGGTGGGCGCGAACACCGACGCCGACGCCATCCGCCGCTGCGGCGAGCGGGCTGTCGACGGCGACCTGCGCGGTCGGCGAGCGCTGGTCCTCGGGGCCGGTGGCGCGGGCCGGGCGGCCGTGTTCGCCCTGCGCTCGGCTGGAGCCGAGGTGCTGCTGGCCAACCGCACCCAGGCCCGGGCCGACGATCTGGCGCGCGAGACCGGCTGCACCGCTGTGCCGTGGAGCAGCCTGGCCGGGACATCCTTCGACCTGCTGGTGAACATGACGTCGGTCGGGCTGAAGGCTCCCGGGGACACGCCCTGGCCGCATCAGCTGCCGGCGGCGGCCGGCGTCTTCGACAGCGTCTACAATCCGCTGGAGACCCGCCTGATCCGCGAGGCGCGGGCGGCGGGCTGCCGCACCGTCCTGGGCCTGGACATGTTCATCGACCAGGCCTGCGCGCAGTTCCGCCGCTGGACCGGACTGGAGGCCCCGGCCGACGCCATGCGCGAGGCCTGCATCCGGCGCCTCAGCGCCTGAGCAGGCTGCCCAGCAGAGCGGTCCCGGCGATGGCCGCAGCGGTCAGCCGCCAGGGGCCTTCAGGCAGCAGGATGGCGGCGATGAGGACGACGCCGCACACCAGGGGGGCGAGATCGACCCCACGCTGGCGTGCCAGCACCCGGTCGATGCGTTCCGGCAGATCGATGAAGGCCTGCAGCCGCTGGCCCATGTCGGCGAGCCAGTCCTTGGCCATGCCCAACGGCGAGCCCAGGCGCGCCAACCGCGGCTTGGCCAGCACCAGGATGCCCTGGTCGGGCACGAGATCTCCGCACACGCCTTCGATCAGCCCCAGTGCCCGGCTGAGCAGGATGGTGTGGCGCGGGAAGGCGATGCCGCCCCCGCGCCGCAGGAACGACGCCACCTTCGCCGACAGCTCCGCTTCGCGCCGGCTGCCCTTGAAGGTGCGCGGATTCAGGCTGCCGAGCTGTCCGTAGATCTCGCGCGCCAGGGCGCGGATATCGGCGAGATCGGTGCCGGGCAGCAGGACGCCGAGGCCGACCAGCTCGTCGACCATCCCATCGACGTCGTCGCGGGCAAGCCGGGCGAGGAAGCGGGCGTACTGAAGGCGTTCATGCGGCCCGATCGTGGTGGTCATGCCGAAGTCGATCAGCCACAGCCGGTCGCCGTCGAGGATGAGGTTGCCGCCATGCGGATCCGCATGCAGCATCCCGTCGTCGAGCAGCATCGCCAGCCAGGCGTCGACCAGGCGATGCGCCAGTTCCAGCCGGAGCGCCGGAGGCAGCGAGCGGACATCGAGTCGCGCCAGGGTCTCGCCGGGGGCGAACTCGGTGACCAGGATGGTGTCGCGGGTGTGCTCGAGGTAGACGCGCGGGACGTCGATGCGGTGCTTGGCCAGGAGGGGGCGCAGGCGTTCCGCCGCTGTCGCCTCGTGCAGGTAGTCCTGCTCGTCGCGGCTGGTACGAGCGACCTCATCGGCGATCAGACCGACCGGCCAGTTGGGCGAGATCAGGCTGATCAGGCGCAGGGCGATGCGCAGCAGGGCCAGATCGACGGCGACCTTCGGTCCGAGGTCCCCATGCTGGACCTTCACCGCGACGGCGGTGCCGTCCGGCAATCGGGCCCGATGCACCTGCCCGAAGCTCGCCGAGGCGATCGGCTCCGGTTCGATGTCGCGCAGATGCTCGTCGATGCGGCCTTCATAGGCGCGGGTCAGCACGGCTTCGACCTGCCTCCAAGGCCGCGATGGCGCCTGGTCGCGTAGACCAGCGCAGGCGTCGACCCAGGCCAGCGGCAGGACATCCGGCCGGCTGGCCACGACCTGGCCCAGCTTCAGCAGCAGAGCTCCATGCCTGCGGCAGTAGCTGGCGAACCACGGACCGCCGATGGCGTGGGTCTGTCTGGTGATGGCGGCAGCGGCGAAGCGCGAGACCCGCCCGATGACGGAAGCGATGAGGCAGGGCAGGCCGACGCAGGCGATCAGGGCCAGGCCTTCGGCGGCTCGGGCCGCGAGGACCAGCATCAGGGCGTCTGGGGCGTGCTGGCGCCGGCCTGGGCGGCGGCGCGGGCGGCCTGGC
>JAFLCQ010000088.1 GCA_017302815.1 Planctomycetota bacterium | reverse complement strand
CGCCGGCAGCGACGTCGATGACGTAGATCGTCAGATCGGAAAGCTCCGGGCTGAAGGTCGCCGCGAGGTTGCGCTGCAGCCAGCGTGTGGACCAGCGCTGGGCCGGGCTGCTGGGGAGCAGCGACACCGCAGCCATCCTCGCGCAGCCCTTCCGCGCAACCGGGCATCCGCAGCGCGAGGCCGCCCTGGTGGCGGCGATCCGCGCCGATCTCGCCGGCGACGCCTCCGCCGCCGGCCGCTGGCGCGACTACCTGGCCCTGGCTTCGCCCTTCGACGTGGCCGCCAGGGCCTGGGCCCGGCTGCGCCTGGAGCGGCTCAGCCGATGATCCCGCCCGTCTCACACATGGGAGCAGGACGTCCACCGGGTCCGGAAGGGATGACGGTGCCGGGCCGGTCGGAGATCTGTCCGCCCGCGTCGCCCGCCTATGCTGGCGGCATGGACAGGGATCCCCGGCAGGCGCGCGGTTTCACCGTCCTCGAACTGCTCATCGTCGTGAGCATCATCGCCGTGCTGGCGGGCATGTTCACCGCGCTGCTGGGCATCGCCGGGCGGCAGGCGCGGCGGGCCAACAGCGAGGCGACCATGCGCAAGGTGGCGACCGCCATCCGCATGTTCCAGCGCGACAACGGCGTCCTGCCCTACCAGGCGCGCTATCCGGTGGCCGGCGCCGGCGCCGCGGTCGTGCTGCAGAAGGGCTGGAACGACTATCCCGACGCGGTCAGCCCCGCCGAGCCCTTCCCCAACATCCTCGCCCGCCGCCTCGCCCGCACCATGGACGCGAGCGAGCAGGCGGCCGTGCACACGGCGGCCGCCACCGCCGCCGCCAAGTACGGCTACTACGCTCGACTGCGCAGCGCCAGCTCGGGCAGCATCGAGCTGGGGTCGACCCTCGCCTACTGCAAGGAGCACATCCAGGCGCTGGACGGCCAGGTCAACATCAACCTCACCCTCACCAGCACGGTCGACGCCGCACGTCTCAGCAGCTACCTCAACCGCTCCGCCGCCGACCGCGCCCGCCGTGCCATCTACGCCGGCGCCCTCGACCTGGAGGGGCCCCTCATCGCCGGGCCGACCTCCACCGCCGCGGCCAAGGACCTCACCGCCACCCCGCTGCTCACCGGCGCCGAGGCCGGATCCCTGACCACCGGCTGGTGCGACGACTATCTCGAGGGCGGTCTGGCCGAGCGCGACCGCAGCGGCGATGCCGTCATCGACGCCTGGGGCCGTCCCCTGGTGTACGTCTGCATGGTGGTGCCGCGGCAGCGCTCGACCTCGGCCTGGATCTACAACACGGTGGTGAAATCGCAGGATCTGGTGTGGTACGGCATGGGCGCCACCGGCTACCGCGCCAACACCGGTCCGTGGGCCGGGCTGGTCGCCGACCGCCGCTGGCGCGTGCTGCAGAACGGCCGCGTCACCGTCGGCGCCAACGCGGTCGACAACCGCCCTGCCGGCGTGCTGACCGGCAATCCCGGCGCGGCGATGGACAGCGACAGGCGCTGGTTCGCCGCCCCCGGCTTCGAACTCGACTTCGAACTGTGGAGCGCCGGCCCCGACGGCCGCTTCGCCTGGACGCGCTCCGATCCGGCCAACCGCGACAACGTGCCCGCCTTCGCCTACGACCGGGGATTGCAGTGAGCATGCGCGGCGCCTTCACCCTGGTCGAGCTGCTGGTGGTCCTGGCCATCGTCGCCATCGCCACCGCCATCTCGCTGTCCATTCCCGAGGCCGACCGGCGCCGCGCCGCGGTGGAGGGGGCGGCGCGCGAACTCGCCGAATACCTGCGTTCAGCGCATGCCATGGCGGTGCGCAACCGCGCCGGGCATGCGGTGGTCTTCAATATCGCCAATGCGTCCGGCAGCAGCGGGGCGGTCCTCAGCAACCGCGATGGCGGCCACTGGTACCGCCTGCTCGGCCCCGGCGAATTCGACTACAGCCGCGGCAACCACGGCCTCTCCTGGCATCCGCGACCGGGCAACTTCTTCGACTACGGCGACCGCGACAACTTCAACAACGTGCCGGCGCACATCCGCCGGGTGCAGAACGCCTGGATCGGCGAGGCGCAGCGGCTGCCCGCGCGCAAGGTGCGCTTCCTCGCCCTGACCGACGTCGACAACGGCCACAGCCACCGGCATGGCGGAGCGGCGACGGTGTCGCGGTTCCCCTCGACCTATCCGCGGCCGTGGTGCGGATGGTTCGACGCCGGCGCCGGGCGCCTCTTCGCCTGGGGCGGCTACGACGCCTCGCTCACGCATGCCGGCCGCGCAAACTCGGCGTTCTACTATCGCGGTTCCGACGCGGCGATCAGCGGATCGCTCAATCCCGCTGATCGCACCAGCGGCGCCGACAAGGACGAGTTCGGCAATCTGACCAGCGGCGGCATGGTGTTCATGCGCCAGGGCGAGGTGCGGCCGGTGGTGAACGCCGCCTGGATGGACTGGTACATCACCTTCCGGCCCGATGGCACGGTGCGGGCGGGCCGCATGGGCGAGCTGCGCTGCGAGAGCGGCCTCAATGGCGGGGACGCGGTCTACGGCAACACCCCGGACGGCGACATCGGCGACATGGCCCCGGCCAAGGCCGACTGGGCCGACGGCTCGCGCGGCCACAGCTACGAACTGGCGGACGACGAGTTCACCGCCACCTCGTCCGCCGCCCGCAGCGGCTACTGGTACATCACCCTGGCTCCCGATGCCGAGAGCGACAGCGACCGCTTCCCCGACGCCGCCAGCGCGGTGCGCAGCATGATGCCGGCCTTCCGCGTCGGCATCAACGCGCTCGGGGATGTGCGCGTGGTGCAGGTCCGCCCTTCGCTGACCGGCGAACTCGATGACACCATCACCGGCAGCCAGTGGCAGGACCAGGCGAAGACCGATGCGCATTGGCGGTACAGCGTCCTCACGGATGCGACCGGGGTGGCGAAGGGCAGGCCGATCGTCGACGCGCTGGTGCCCGAGATGCTGACCTCGCGCGTGTGGTGGTACCGATGAGCCGCAGCCGGTCCGGCTTCACCATGTTCGAGGTCCTGGCGATGCTGCTGGTGATCTCCCTCGGCCTCCTCGCCGTGGTCGGGCTGTTCATCCACGCCAACCGCCTCGCCGCCCGGGCCGAGGGCCAGCTGACCGGCATGGCCACCGCCATGTCGATCGCCTACGACAGCCAGCCCTTCTTCCGCGATCCCGACCTGGCGTCGCAGGCCGGCTGGACCGCGCCGCCATCGCTCTCCACCAGCCCCTACGCCCACAGCGCGGCGGGCTTCGTCAACGGCTACTACGTCACCCGCAACGAATCATCCGGCGCTGCCGACATCGTCGCCGGCAGCGCCGGATCGGTCGAGGCCCGCACGGTCAGGGTCGATGTGGATGTCTATGAATCGCAGGGCGGCACGCGGGTGGCCTCCTTTTCGACCCGGCTGCTGCGGGTGAAGCCATGAGGCGCGCGGGCTTCACCCTCATCGAGGTGATGATGGCGGTCGCCATCGCCATGGCGATGGTCGCGCTCGCCAGCGGGGTGGTCTTCCAGATCCGCAAGATGTCCGATCGCGCCTCGGCCCGGCTGGCGATGTCACGCAGCTCGGCGCTGGTGCACGGCCAGCTCGCGCAGCGGATCGCGGCGGCGGCTCCTGGCCAGGCGATGGTGCTGGAATGGCGCGCAGGCCGCATGCGCCTGCTGTTCATGCGCGGCGTGGTCGATGTGAACGACTGGGAATACAGCCGCGACGCCGGCAACAACGACAACAACGCGGATTTCGGCTTCTGGTCGACGTTCAGCTCCGATCTGGTGTGGGAGCTGTGGGAATGGTCGCGCGCCGACCACGTGCTGCGTTCAGCGACCACCCGCAACCAGCGCTCGTTCCGCCTGCGCGGCGAGAGCGTCGGCGGCATCTCGTACGGCGACCACTTCTTCGCCGCGCTGCCGCAGCCCAGGCGCACCCTGCAGGCCGCCACCTGGCGCGACGAGCTGAACGGGAACCTCCTTTTTCCCGACTACTCCCGCGCCGCGACCGACCGCCTGGCCGGGCGCCGCGGCCTGGTGCCTGGCGATGTCGGCGACTGGACCGAGCTGTCCGACCGCCTGGTTCCCGTGCTGTCGGGCAGCTCCAGCGACCGCCAGGTGGCGGCAGATCCATCGACCTGGGATGGCGTCGTCGACTTCGCCATCCGCATCGAGACGGTCGACGGCACCGTCCATGAGATGACCCAGGAGTCGGTCGACTCCACCATCGTCATCCAGGGGACGCGATGCGATGGCGTCAGCACCGGCATCGCCGATGCGACCGTGCCGGGCCGGCGGTCGGCGCTGCTCAAGCTGTGCTGGACTCTGCGCGACCGGCGCAGCGGCCTGAGCATGCCCTACAGCTACAGCCTGCCCTTCCCCGCCCTGGCCGGCGGCCAGTAGGAGACGCCAGATGCGCGCACGTCGCGGCACCTTCCTGCTCTTCTGCCTCGCCGCGGTCAGCCTGACCGTGGTGATCGTGTTCGCCTTCCTCAAGGCGGTCGAGCTGCAGCGCAACCAGGCGGTGTCGATGGCCTTCCCGGCTCTGGCGCAGCAGGCTGCGCTCTACGGGTCGCGCCATGCCGTCGAGGAGCTGGTGAAGGATTATCGCCGCGAAGCGGTGGCGACCCTCGATGCTCCCGGACGGGCGATGTTCCGCGCCTTCCGCATCCCGCTGGGCGCCTCCCTCGATCGCGGCGACGCCGCCTCGGAACGCATGCTGGACCAGGCCGACGTGGCGATGGAGGCGCGGATCAGCCGACCGGCCTGGGAGGAACGCGCCTTCGGCCTCGGCGGTCAGGACCTTTACGGCATCGACAGCGACTGGTTCTACGTCGCCGGTCGCGGTCGCTGGTTCGAAGTCGAATTCCGCAATCGTACCGATCCTGCGGCGACCACCCAGCCGGCGGCCGTCCCATTCCCTTGGGATGACGGGGTCGATGCCGACGGCGCCCACGGCGACGACAGCGAGGCCGGTACGCTCAGCGCCGACCTGCGTTCGCCGCCGGCCTATGATGCCGCCTGGACGCGCATCGACGTGGACGGGACCGCCGCCTCCGCCCGCAACGCGCGCTCGCAGGCCCGCTACCGGCTGCGCTACGCCGTCACCGTCCTCGATCTGGACGGGGCGCTGCTGATGAATCCGGATCCGGACATCGACTTCCGCGCCTTCGCCAAGGCCGATCCGACGACCTATGCCCAGCCGCTGCAGCAGCTGGTCGCCAGGCACATGCATGCCGTGCCGCCGCTGGTGAACGCGCTGCTCAACTTCGTGCCGGGCAATGACGGCAACACCCATGGCACGGCCCCCGAGGCGGCGCAGCACGCGTTCATGGGTCGCGGGCATGGCACCAGCTTCCTGCGCGACGCCCTGCCCCTGGACGGCAGCGCTGCGGTCGCCGTGCCGCGCACCTGGCCGCTGATGTACCGTGGCAGCGCCGACATCCGCCAGCATGGCGGCGACCATCTCTATGATTACGACGGCGTCGCCGCCTCGGAAGCCGGCGGCAGCCCGCTGCCGCTGACCGCCTTCACCGGCTACAGCAGCCGCAGCTCGGGGCTGATGCTCACCGGGGCGCAGGCCTCGCCGTTCAATCTCAACCGGGCGGTCAACCGCATCGGATCACGCACCCCCATCCCGTTGCTGATGGCCTGCACGCCATTCGGCCGGCCGCTGAGCGGCGGGGCGCTGACCGCCGCGTCGACGACCAGCGGGCCCTATGACGGCTGGACCACCACGCCGTGGAAGGTCAATGTGCTGACCGCGCCACCGGCGGTCCTGCGCGCCCTGCTCTACGCCTACATGCCGCCTGGCGTGGTCGAGATCGCCAACGGCCGCTTCCGCGACATGTTCCACAAGAAGCACAGCGACGCCTTCCTGGCCTACGATCCGCCGCCCGGCGCCGGCACGGTGCTGCCCGACCACAATGCCGCCGACGCGCGCGCCCTGACCAGCCGCTACCCGGGCCAGTGGATGACCAATGCCACCGGCGCCCATGACGATCTCGGCGCCGCGATCCAGGTGTCGGAGCTGCCGCTGGTGCGCGATCCGCTGCTCTTCACCAGCGTCGCCTATCCAGCCGCCGCGCCCGGGGCGAACAGCTTCTGGAAGGACATCATCTGCGGCTTCTCCAATGCCGTCGCGGTGGCCAAGCGCGCGCACCTGCGCTACAGCTACAGCAAGTTCCACGCCGACAAGGACGCCAGCGATCCGCCCTACCAGGTGACCGTCGATCCGGCGGTGGCCGATCCCGAGGTCGCCGGCGAGGCGTCGGCCAAGGTCCTGACGACCAAGGCCTTCGACCGCCTGTTCCTGGCCTGCCTGGGCATCGACATGGCCGATCCGGATGCCGCCACCACCTACCTGTGGACGTGGGGGCCGCTGGCCTACGCCGACTGGGCGGACGGCCGCGCCGACTACATCAAGGCGGTCAAGGACACGACGACGGCCCGGGCCACGATCAAGGGGTTTGCCGCATCCGGCGTGGCCAACGCGGCCGAGAAATCGGCGACCATGGAACTGGTGCTGAACGACTTCCGGCTCAGCTTCTTCGGCAGCGATCCGGCCTACACGCCCGACTTCCGTCCCCTCGATTTCAACGGCGACGGCTATGCGACCTGCAGCGCCTACCACGCCTCGCGCTCGCCGGCCCGAGCCGGCGGGATCGGGCGGGAGAGCGCCGCGAACGCGGCCGGCGAGGGCGCCTGGTCCATCGCCGACATCCTGCGTCCGGCCGGCGACACCCAGCGCATCGTGCCGTTCTGCATCTCGGGCTGCACCTACGTCGGACGCAGCCGCTACTGGGACGTGCAGGTGCGTGGCGAGGTCTACGACAACCGCCTGAAGCGTCCCGTCGCCAACGCGACCCTGCAGTCGGTGCTGGTCATCGACCCCGAGGCCCGGCGCGACCGCGGCGTCGCCAACGACCAGGCGCAGACCCAGATCCTGTTCCAGCGCTGGCACTACGACCGCTACAGCGCGCTGATGGCGCGGGAATGATCCCGTCCACCAGGGCGGCGGCGATCAGGCTGGCGGGACGACCGCGGTGACCATGCCGTGACCCGGAACCTCGACCATGGTGGCGCAGCGGCGCCCCAGCTGGATGCGCAGGCGGTGGGCGCCATCGCCGCGGTTGAGGATGACCACGGCGGTGGAGCCGTCGGGGTTGGCGAAGGCGCCGGCATGGACGTGGTCGCGCTGGCTGGCGCACAGCAGGCGGCGGGCGCCCGGGCGGATGAACCGCGACAGGTGTCCGATGGCTGCGAATGAGGGGTTCCACTGCACCGCCCCGTCATGGGCGTCGATCAGCACCGGCGCCGAGCACAGGTTGCCGACGTGGTTCGGTCCGCCGGAGGAGTCCAGGCACAGGTTCCAGTCGACCCAGCCCGCGGTCCAGCGGTTGAGGTCGTTGAGCATCGAGGTGGCGTAGCGCTCGGCGACATCCCAGGATCCCGGGTGCGGTCCGCCCTCCTGGCAGCCCTCGGTGAACAGCAGGTGCTTGTCCGGCCAGGCGTCGTGGGTCAGGCGCACGTTGTCGAAGACGTCGGCGCAGTACCAGTGGAAGCCCACGCCCCACAGGCGCTTCCGTACCGCGGCATCGGCGTAGTAGACCGCCGCGCGCTGCACCATGACGTCGCGGTTGTGGTCCCAGGCGATGATCTGGACATGCGACAGGCCGGCCCCGTCCAGGGCAGGTGCGAGGTGGTCGCGGATGAAGTCGCGCTCCTCCTCGGCGGTGTATTCGCACGAATCCCAGGGCTGGCTGGCGGCCGGCTCGTTCTGCACCGTGACGCCCCAGATCGGCACGCCCTCGGCCTCGTAGGCGCGGATGAAGCGGACGTAGCACTGCGCCCAGGCGTCGCGGCACTCGGCCTTCAGGCGGCCGCCGCGGTTCATGATGCCGGTGGTCTTCATCCATCCCGGTGGGCTCCACGGCGAGGCGAAGATGCGCAGGCCGTCGCCGGCGATGGCGCGGGCGCGCTTGACCAGCGGCAGCAGCAGGCGGCGGTCGTGGTCGATGGAGTGCGAGTCCAGGGCGAGGTCGCCCTCGCGCTCGACGTGCGACCAGTTGCCCAGCGCGAAGTCGCATGACCCCATGTGCACGCGGCACAGTCGGTAGTTGTGGCGATCGGCGGCGAAGTGCTCGTGCAGGATGCGTTCCTGCGCCTCGGCTGGCGCCCTGGAGAGCGCGAAGGCGGCGGCCTCGGTGAAGGCGGCGCCGAATCCCATCACCTCCTGGAAGGCGTGGCCTGGTTCGATGTGGACCTGCAGGTCGTGCGGCAGATCCGCGTCGGCTGCGGCGAGGGGGGCGCCGGGGCGGGAGGCGAGGCGCTCTCCCGCTCCGCGCGAGCTGCGGAAGATGCTGGCGTGGCTGGTCATGGATGGTCCGGGTGGTCAGGCGCGGGGCAGGAGCTCGATGCAGGCGATCTCGCCGCTGCGATGCAGCACCGCCTGGCTGAGCGGCTGCGGCAGGGTGACGCCGGCGACGATCTCGCTGCCGCCATCGCGCCGGGTGATGCGGCAGGCGGAGGCGTCGCGGCGCAGGATCACCGGCACCTGGCAGATGGTCAGGGCGAGGGCGCCGGCCGGCACCGGCAGACGGCGTTCGCGTCCGTCGAGATCGACCCACAGCAGCTCGCCATTCGCGGCAAGGACGTCGCCCTGGCGCAGGCGCTCGGGATGGAAGGCGATGCAGCCGCCGCGCACGGCCACGCCCAGGCGCAGCCGGCGGGCGATGATCTCCTCCTTCACCTGGCCGGTCATGCCCGGCTGCTGCGCGCCGCGGCCCGCCGGGGTGTGCGAGTAGGGATCCCAGGGGAAGGCGCCGAACTCGGCCGGGCCCTTGGCCGGACCCAGGCCCGAACGCACCGTCGCGGTGGCGGCGGCGAGCACCGCCCGCGCCCCGGCATCTCCGGTCGTCGCGGCGGCCGCCTCGGCCAGGGCCAGGTGCAGCTTCGACACCATGTGCCAGTACACGCTGCCGAGGCCTTCGAAGCCGAACATCGTGGTGCTGCGGCCGAGGTACGAGCCGTGGCTGAAGACCTCCTCCCACAGGGCGAGGACGGCATTTCGGTCGCCCCCCGCCTGCACCGTGTCCAGCCGCGCCGCCAGTTCGCGTGCGTTGGCGATATCGGCGCTGAAGCGCACGTCGGAGCCATCCGCGACCACGATGCTGCGATCGCCCGACGCCAGGAGCCTGGCGAGCAGGGGGACGGCACGCGCGCGCGCCGCGTCGATGCGGTTGCGCCGCAGGAAGGGGGCGACCTGGCGGTCGGGATAGAGCAGGAAGGTGCGGCGGCCCTCGTCCCACAGCGCGGAGGAGCGCAGGGCGCGCCACAGGTCGGCTGCCTCGGCCGGTTGCAGCCAGCCGCTGGCCAGGGCGGCCACCTGGCCTTCCAGCATCGGCTCCAGCCGCCTGATCGCCACCCCGTCCGCCTCGACGCGGATGACCACGTAGCTGTCGAGGAGGCCGTCGGGACGGCGTGCCGCCGCCAGGGTGGCATCGATGGCCTGCATGGCCGCCTGCAGCAGGGTGCGGATGCGCTCGACCGGCATCGTGGTCTCGCCGCCGAGATCGCGGGCGTAGATCCTGGCTCGGTGCGCTTCGCCGGCCGCGCCCAGCGCATCCATCGCCGCCCGGCGTTGCGCCGGATCGCCGGCGCCATGGCACAGGGGCAGGGCGGCGAGCACGGCCTCGGCGAACTCGGCGGTGGCGGCGCAGACCGGGATGGGGCCCGAATCGGCGACCACGCCGCGCAGGAAGGCGAGATGGCGGCGGAGCTGGAATGCGGTGACCAGCGAGCAGCCCCAGCCCACCAGCGCGTTGTTGGCGTCGTTCCATTCCGGCCGCTGGGTATTCAGCCAGATGCCGGCGCCCGGCACCAGGTTGGACAGCTTCGCCAGCGCCGGCAGGAGCAGCTTCTCGCCCATGCTCATCAGATGCGGCAGACCATCCGCGCCGGGCAGCAGCCGCCCGTCCGCGCCCAGCTCGCGCACCCGCGCCTCGCTGGCCGCCTGGGCGGCACGGTCGAAGGCGACACCGTGCGCGGGATCGCGCAGCAGCTCGGCGTAGGGGCGTATGCGGTACGGCACGTCGGCGCAGGCGTGGGCCCGGCGGGCGAGGCGGGCGGCGATCCAGCCCGGATGGTGGATCTCGGCCTGCTCCAGGAGCCGGGTGAGGTAGACGATCTGGTGGTCGCCCCAGTAGCCGAAATGGCTCCACGGGCCGTCCTCGGGGACCTCCCAGTCGATGCCCTCGCTGGTGACGCGGTAGGGGTTGTAGCCGTCGGCGGTGGTGGCGTCGAGGAAGTTGGCGATCATCGCCGGCAGCGCCGAGGGGAAGCTCAGCGCCAGCGCCTCCCAGTTCTGGAAGATGTCGCGCCAGTTGCCCTGCCAGGCGCTGACCGGCCGTCCGGCCTCGTCGAAGAGGCGGATGGCGAAGCGGTTCCATGGCCGGCTGGGATCGCCATGGCGGCGGCTGAAGGAGAGCGGCAGGTACGACCCGGCGAGGCGCTCCAGCTGCGCATCGTCGGCGTCGGCCGCGGCCTCGGCCAACCCGGCCAGGTCGATGCGCTCGGGCCAGGAGGCGATCTCGGTGGCGCAACGTGCGGCCACGACGCGATCACGCCGCGCCAGCCAGCCGGCGAAGGCTTCGCGTTCGACCGCCAGGTCGGCGGGCAGGACCCCGCCGCGCATGAGGTTGAAGAGGGTCGATGAGCGGTGCGCGTCGTCGTCGCCGCGGTCGCCGCTCAGCGACAGCGCATCGTGCGCCGCCAGGCGGGCGCGCAGGCCGACGCGATCGCAGGCGATGGCCTCCTCGATCTCGGCGGCCGCGTCCGGCAGCGCAAGCAGGGCGCAGAGATCGCC
>JAFLCQ010000087.1 GCA_017302815.1 Planctomycetota bacterium | reverse complement strand
GACCCGGCGCCAGCTGCCGGCGCGGGCCAGCATGGGGGCGAGGCAGGCGGCGACGTCGAGGACGAACAGCACGGCTGCGACCAGGCGGCGGGCGTCGCGCTCATGGCCCGGGGTGCGGATGCGCCGGCGCGTGGCGTCGATCTCGACCCGGTGCACCGTCGCTGTGCCGGTCTGGGGCTCGTCAGGCATGGGCGGGGAGTGTGGCCGCCTCGACCCCGAGGCAATGCGCCGTGTTCACGGCGTGGCCGGCCAGGCCGGCCTGGCGGCGCGCTCCTCCGGGGTCATCGGACGCTCGCGTCGTCGGCCCAGGAGGTGGCGGGCGGCATAGCGGCCGAAGGTCCACGCGGCGCGGACCGGCCCCATGCCCTCGACCTCGCGGAAGAGCCGCCACTGGTAGGCGGCGGCCACCCGCTTGTCGGCGGAGACCGATCCGGCGCGCAGGCGGTAGGCGCCGAGGATCTCATCCAGCCCCAGCGCCTCGTGGCCGGCCTTGAGGATGCGCAACCACAGGCCGTGATCCTGCCGGCGAGCGATGTCGGGCATCTTGACCAGGCCGGCGCGTTCGCGGTCGTAGATGGCCGTGCTGCAGCCGATGACGTTGTAGTGCACCAGCCCACGGTAGCCGACCCGTGGCGGCGGCCGCCGGGCGAGGTCGGTGGGCGAGCCGTCCTCGCGCACGATCTCGTAGGCGTGGTGCGAGAGGGCGGCACCGGTGCGCTGCATGAAGGCCAGCTGCCGTTCGAGCTTCGCCGGGTACCACAGATCGTCGCTGTCGACGAAGGCGATGAAGCGTCCGCGCGCCCGCGCGATGGCGCGGTTGCGCGCCCGCGCCGCGCCCAGCCCGCCGGGGGTGGCGTCGAGGATGATGCGCGTGCCGAGATCCTCGCCGGCGGCGGCGGCCACTGCCTCGGGAGAGCCATCGCGCGACCCGTCGTCGATGATGACCATCTCCCAGTCCGGGCGGGTCTGGGCGCGCACCGAGGCGATGGTGGCGCCGATCCAGCGCGCGGTCTGGTACGATGGGGTGATGATGGTGACGAGGGGGGTCATGGGACGGGGCCTGGCATGAGCTCGTACAGGCGGCCGGCCCGGTTCGCGGCGACCAGGCGGTAGCGCGTGGCGAGGACGTCGTCGATGGCCGGCCCCTTGTAGCGGTGGAGGAGGACGAGCTCGGGACCGCGCTGGGCGACGGAGGACCGCAGCAGGGCGCCGAGGTCCTCGGCATCGCCGCGCTTGCTCGACCACAGGGTCAGCTCCGGCGGCACCGGCAGCCCGGCCCGGAAGGCGAAGATGGCGCGATCGGTGGCGACCCAGCGCGTCTGCCCGCCGCGTTCACGCATCAGGGCGACCAGGGCATGGCAGTCGTCGTCGCCGGCCTCGCGGGCGCGCGAGGACAGCGTGCGCACCGCATCCGGAAGCATCTGGACGAGAGCCGCCAGCGATGCCGCGACCAGCAGGGCGGGCCAGGCGGTGTCGCGGCGCAGGGGGCTGGTCCAGCACCGGAGGCCCAGTAGCCAATCCCAGCCCCGGCCGGCGGCGTATCCGGCCAGCATGCAGCATGGCACGGCATAGAGGAAATAGTGGTGGGCCCAGATGGGGTGGTGGCGTGCCAGGGCGATCAGCCCGGCCACCGCCCAGCCCGCCGCCAGCAGCAGCGGCCAGCTGCGTTGGCGGACGGCCTCGATCGCGCCGCAGGCGGCGAGGGCCAGGACCAGGCCGGCGTCGCCAGGAGCCAGGGAGGCTTCGTCGATCTTGCGGGTCGCGTCGAAGCGCGCCGCCAGGTGCGGTCCCAGGAGCTGGTCGCCGACATGGCCGCCGGCGGTCAGCGCGAGCGCCCCGGCGATGAGCGTGATCGCCATCGTCAGCCACTGCGCGGCGGCGGCCCAGGCCCTGCGCCCGTCGCCACCGCGTGGCGACAGGACGATGCCGGTGGCGAAGACCACCAGCAGCGGGGCGGTGTAGAACTTGGTCAGCACCGACCCGGCCATGCAGGTCGCGGACAGCGCCAGCTGCAGGTGGCTGCGATCCTCGCGCCACCAGGACAGCAGCAGCAGTGATACGGCAGCCAGGGCGAGGCTCGGCATCCCGATGAGTGTCGACACCGACAGCACCAGGGCATGGGGCAGCAGGGCGAACGCGACGGTTCCTGCGATGGCCGCGCTACGGCCGCCGCAGGCAGCCAGCATGGCGTAGATCGAAGCGGCCAGCGCCCCCGAGCAGGCGAGCACCACCAGCCGGGCGGTGGCGATGCTTTCGCCGAACGCGGCGAAGGCCCCGGCCAGCAGGTAGGTGAAGGCCGGCGGCTGGTCGCTCCAGATCTCGCCATAGAGGCTGTGGCCTCTGCCGACCAGCATCGCCTTCATGACGTTGAAGCTCTCGTCCTTGCTGAAGGCGAAGCGTCCGCTCCAGTCCAGGCCGAAGCCGACGACCAGCATGAATGCGGTCGCGGCGATGGCCGCCTCGCACACCAGCCGCCGCCGCTCGGGTGCGGATGCGCGCGGGATCATCCGGCGGCCTCCTGGCCGGCGGACCGGTTGGTGAACATCACGCGGTAGACCAGGTACTTCCCCGCCTGCAGCACCACGGCATTGGTGAACTGCACGACGGCCAGCGGGATGGCCGGCAGCAGCGAGGTGACCGTGACGTAGATGATCCAGTCCGCGAGCCTGAACCCGCTGGCCGCGGCGAGGTAGGCGGCGACGAGCCGCGGCGTCGTTCTCCGTTCGCGGAACACCAGCAGCTGGTTGGCGGCGAAGCCGAGGGCCAGCTGGACGGCCATGGTGATGCCGTAGGCGATCCAGGTGTGGACGCCGGCGTGCACCAGCAGGGCGTTGATGCCCAGGGCCGCCAGCAGGATGCCGGCGCCGGAGCAGGCGAAGCGCAGGATGCGGCCGAACTCGCTGCGCATGCGGTGTCAGGTGGCCGTGGTGGTGGACCGGCGTCCGGTCCACCATGTGGCCAGCGTCCAGGCGCCGACGGTGAGCGCGATGGCGATGGCCGGGATGGCGATGGCGTTGTAGCGCGAAATGTTGTGGGTCAGCAGGCAGCAGAACGCGACGCTGCCGGCGGTGGGCAGCAGGATCCACAGCAGCCAGCGCCGCCCGGGCCGCCGCGACCACCACAGGGCCCACAGCAGCAGCGGGAAGCACAGCAGATTCAGCGGCCCCAGCGGAGCCAGGACGCTCGGCGTGCCGTACATCGCCAGCGGCAGCGTCACCACGAGGTGCTTGACCGGTGCCGCCATGATCGCCGCCTTGGCCTCGCGCTCCAGGGCGCGGTCGACGGCAGCCTCGGCCTCCTCCTCGCTGAGGCCGGCGGTGTCGACCGCGGTCCGTGGCCCGCCGAACTTGCCCTTGAAGTAGAATCCGTCGGGGTTGTCGCGGGCGAGGCGGGCGAAGGCGTCGTTGCCGAGCAGGCGCCTGCCGAGGGCGTCGATGGGCCGCGACTTGGACGAGTCGCGGTGCAGCATGCAGGCGAGGTACTCGCGGCCGTCCATGGTGTCGTAGCTCGCGCGGATGGCGAGCAGCCTGCCGCCGCGCAGCGACACCACCGCCTCGCCCACCGCCTGCTGGTTGCGCGCCATCCATGCCCCCACCGGCGCTGCGACGGCGACGGAGAAGCAGACGACGGCGCAATGCCGGCGCAGCGCCGGTCCGGATGACCGCCAGGCGCTCCAGGCCAGCACCGCCAGCGGGATGGGCAGCAGGTAGAGGAAGCGCGCACTGGTCAGGGACAGCGCGGCCCAGGCCAGTCCGGCCAGGGCGGCCGGCCATGGCCCCGGCCGCTGCGCCGCGCGCATGAGGGCCAGCGAGGTCGCCAGCAGGAGCGGCGCGGTCAGGGCCTCCTGGTAGCAGCCATCGGCGTAGTGGCTGAGGGTCGGGTTGAAGCTGACGAGCAGGAATGCCGGCAGGGCCGCGAGGCCGTGCCCGGCGGCGCGCGCGGCGATCAGTCCGGCGACCAGGCCGCTGGCCAGCAGCAGGATGAGGCCCGGCAGGCGCAGGCTGGTCGGCCTGGCGTGGGTCGGGTTCGCCTTGGCGTCGAAGAGGTCGACCACCTGCGCGGATGGCAGGCTGCGCAGCGCCGGATCGAGGGCGATCGGGATGGACAGCAGGAGGGGCCAGCCGGGTTCGCGGCGCGCGGTGCGGTGCGCCGTCCCGTCGTCGCCGGTCTCGGCGAAGGTGCCGGTTCGCGCCAGGTTGCAGGCCATGTCGACGTACTGCCGGACGTCCGCCGATGGGGCCCCGTCGGGCGGGCGCACGACCTGGACCAGCGCGAACAGCAGCACCAGGGCGCCCAGGCCGAGGATGGTGCGGCGACGATCCGGCGTCCGCCAGGCCTCGGCCCAGCGCAGGCCGGCCGTCCACAGGTCGCTGACCGTCGCCATGGGCCGCATGCTGGTAGGCACCGCAACCCGTCAAGGCGTGCGCAACGGCTTGCGTAGGCGCCGTACCGCGCGAGCTTTGCGCCGATGCGAAGCCCCGACCAGCTGGCCGTCGTCATCCCGGTGTACAACGAGTCCTGGGAGGTCGCCGCGCGTACGGTGGCGGCGGTGCACGCGGCCTTCGCCGGGCAGGGGGGATCACCCCGGGTGGTGGTGGTCGACGACGGCTCGCGGGCGGAGTTCCAGCTCGAGAAGCTGTCCGACCGCGACGACTGCATCCTCGTCCGCCATGAGCTGAACCGCGGCTACGGCGCCGCGCTCAAGACCGGGGTGCTGGCCACCGACGCGCCCTACATCGCCATCATCGACGCCGACGGCACCTATCCGGTGGACCAGTTGCCGGTGCTGTGGGGGATGATGGACTACCAGGACATGGTGGTCGGCGTGCGCACGGGCGAGGTCAGCCAGATCCCGCTGCTGCGTCGGATGCCGAAGTGGTGCCTCAACCGCTTCGCCAGCTACATGGCGCGCCGGCCCATCCCGGACCTCAACTCCGGCATGCGCATCTTCAGCCGCGAGCTGTGCTACTATCTGTGGGGCCTCTTCCCCAACGGCTTCAGTTTCACCTCGACCATCACCATGGGCGCGCTGCTGGGCGGCTTCCGGGTGCGCAACCAGCCGATCAACTACTTCAAGCGCATCGGCTCGTCCTCGATCCATCCGATCAAGGACACCATCCGCTTCTTCAACATCGTCGCGCGCCTCGGCCTGCTGTTCACGCCGATGCGCTTCTTCCTGCCGCTGGCGATCCTCCTGGGGACCGCCGGCTTCGCCAAGGGCGTCATGGACTACCGCCACCAGGGCTCGCTGGGCAACCTGTCCGTAACCCTGATGATCGCCGGCCTGCAGGTGCTGCTCATGGGCTATATCGCCGACCTCATCGTGCACTCGCGTGCGCTGGGGCGGCGTGGACCATGAACGAAGCCGTCGAGAACGGCGGGGGTGGAGTGGCGCCACTGCGGGTGGCGTGGGTCACGATCAACTTCCCACTGCCGTCCGAGACCTTCGCCGCCGTTGACCTCAGGTCCCTGCTGGCATCGGGCTGCATGATGACGGTGCATGCGATGCGCGCTCCGCATCGTGATGCGGCCCGGCTGTCCAGCGAACGGGGCACGGCTGCAGTGCGGGTGACCTACAAGAGCTGGGGCGGCTTGGCTGGGCTGCGCTGGGCTGCGCGCCATCCTTGCGGTGCGGTTGGTCTTCTCGGTCGCGTGCTCGCCTGGGGATGGAAGGATCCGCGTCATCTCGTGGTGGGTCTGGTGGCGATGCCGCGCGCCATGGCCATCATGGAAGAAATAGAGGGCATACGCCCCCAGGTGGTCCATCTCTTCTGGGGCCACTATCCGTCGTTGGTCGGCTATCTCGTATCGCGCCGGCTGCCGGGCACCGTGCTGACCATGTTCCTCGGGGCGTACGACCTCTCGCGCGCCTATCCTGGATCCAGCTGGTTGTCGCGGCGCGTGAAGCAGGTGTTCACTCATGCGCGGGCCAACCTGCCTGACCTGCAGGCGATGGGGGTGCCTGGCGATCGTGTCCGGGTCGTCTATCGGGGGTTGGACCCTGAGCTCCTTGCCAGGCCCCCGGTCGGTGATCGGCGCCGGGGGCGCATTCTCCTGGCTGCTCGGCTGGTGCCAGGCAAGGGCGTGGATGATGCCATCACGGCGCTATCGCTCCTCCGTCGCAGCCTGCCCGTCGCGCATTTGGTGGTGCTGGGAGACGGGCCGGAGCGTGGGCGGCTCCATGCGCACGCGCATGCGTTGGGATTGGCTGATGGCGTGGAGTTCGCTGGACACATCCCTCAACAGCGGCTGTTCGCGGAGATGTCCTGTGCAGAGGCCTTTGTCCTGCTGTCGCACAAGGATGGCGAACGGCTGCCGAATGCGGTGAAGGAGGCGATGGCGGTCGGCACGGTGCCGGTTGTGGCGGACAGTCCCGGCATGTCGGAGCTGATCACCCACGGTGTGGATGGGATGATCGTCCCCCCTCGTGACCCTGGAGCCGCTGCGGCAGCGCTGCTTGCGGTGCTGTCGGATCCGGATCGTCGTGGGGAGATGGCCACTGCGGCGCAGGCCACCGTGCGCGGCAGGTTCTCGGCTGCGGTGGCGATGCGGGAATATGTGGAGGTTTGGCGTCGAGCATCGGCCGCTGACTGATGCGATCCGAACGCTTAGTGTCTGATGAAGCGGCGCATCTCGCTCCAGATCTCGGCGTGCATGCCATGGCGCAGCAAGAACACGAGTGCAAGCCAGGCGCCGGCTCCGGTTGCGACCTGGATGGCCAACTGTGCCAAGTCATAACCTGAACCAGGGATGTGCGTCGCCATGGCGGTCACGGCGGCCAGGCAACCAGCGAGATGAGCAGGCAGGACATCCCGGAACTGGGCAACCAAAGCGTAGCCGAGGTACCGGAGTAGTACCAGGGACGCGATCGCGTGGACAATCATGCAGCGGATGCCGATGCCGATGATGATGGCGATCAGACCGTATTGCCAGGTGGCGGCCAGCAGCAGGACGGTCAACACATGCTTCAGTATGGTGAGGCGGAGCACCAGATCCGCCCTTCCCAAAGCCAGCAATACATGCTGCGATTGGGCCGTGAGCGGAATGAACAGGCCGCAGAGCGCGAATCCCTGCACCAAGGACGTGGCGTCCGACCACTGCGAGCCCAATACGGCGGGCACCAGCGTTGGGGCGACTGCTGCAAGTCCGAGCATGGCCGGGGCATTGATCGCACTCATCAACCGCATGGTCTTGCGGTAGGCGGCCAGCAACGCGATGCGATCGTCTTGGAGCCTGGCGTAGGCCGAAAACGATACCTTGTGGACGATGGTCCCCATGGCGGCGGTCACCGGTTCCTGGAGGCTCCTGGCGCGGTTGTACAGACCGACATCGGAAATTGCGAGCAGCCTGCCGATGGCGAGGGTATGCAACTGGCTGAACGCCGAGTTGATGAAGCCGGACACGAGCAGACGCCAACTGAATGGGAGCAGGGCGCAGACCGAGGCCCGCGTGAATCGGCCTGCTGGTCGCCAGGGGTGTCGGAGCCATAGCAGCCCTGACCGGCAGCCTGCCCACAGGAGCATCTGCGCGATGAGCGCCCATGGGCCGTACCCCATGCATGCGATCGCGGTGGCGGCGATGCCCGCCAGGAGATTGGCAAGCAGGTCGACGATGGCCTGCGACTTGAAGTCCATCCGGCGTTCGAGTCTCGCCTGCTGGATGGGAGCGAATGAGGTGAGGAGCGGGCGCAGCGATGCTGCGTAAGTGAGGGCTTCCAGTCGAGGATCGGCGAAGAATCTGGCGACCCAGGGTGCAGATAGAAAGATGGCCACCGACATGGCGAGGCCGAGGCCGATCTGCAGCATGAAGGCGGTCACCTCGTCGTCAGGCTGCAGGTCCTGCTTCTGCACCAGCGTCTTTGCCAGTCCTGAGTCCACCACGGTCAGCGACAACGCGATGATCGCCCCGAGCAGCGAGACAAGACCGTAATCCTCGGGCGTCAGCAGGCGTGCGAGGATGACCAGGAAAACCAGTCCGAGCAGTTCGGAACCGGCAGTCCCAGCTGCCGTCCATCGCAGAGCGGTGCGGACCTTGTCCGCACTGGTCATGCCTGAGCTGCCATGCGTCTGGCACGGCGGATCTGCAACCCGACCTTCACGGCCTGGGCGAGTAGGGATCCGGGGTGGCGCGCGTAGAGCCAGCGATGCTTGGCCAGTATGCTGCGTGTGGATGGGATGATGAGGGAGGGATCAGCGGTGATCGATACGCGTTGTTGCCAGACCATGACGAGGGCTCGTGCCACAGCCAGGATCGGCCCCTGACGCGACAGGCGAATGCTCCACTCGTAGTCCTGTCGTCGCCGGAGCGTCTCGTCGAATAGGCCAGCGGCGTCGACCACCGAGCGGTGGACGAGGAAGGTCTGGGTCGAGAACCCGGTATCCCACGCGAGCTGGGAGCTGAGCTTCCAGCCCGTCAGTAGCATGTCGTGCCGGTAGATATGCCTGCTGATGCGTCCGTTGGTGCGTACCGTCGCCCACGAACAGGTTGCCGTGCGGCAGTGGGTGCGGGCGAGCGCTGCAAGTTGCAGATGCAGCTTGTCGGGAGCGAACGCATCGTCGCTGTCCAGGGGTGCGATCCATGTGCCGCGGCTGGCCAGGATGCCGGTGTTTCTGCCGCCGTTGGCACCTGGCTTGCGGTTGTTCTGCAGCAAGCGTACCGGGTGGCTGGCGGTGCGGGCGACGGATTCGACCACATCCCGCGTCGTGTCGCTAGAGCCATCGTCGACGACTATGATTTCCAGCTCGCCGGGGGCGAATCCACGCTGGTTGAGCGCCGAGCGTAATGCCCTGCCGATCAGTGCTTCGCGGTTCTTGACGGGAACGATCACCGAGATGACCGGACGGTCGGGCATGGCGTGTGACGGGATCATCGTCACCGCACCAGTCGTGTCGATGGCCTAGGATTGCCGGGATGCCACCCGCAGGCGGGCGTAGGCCACCGCCATGGCCAGGCCGAGGCCGCCGTGCAGGATGATGCTCTGCATCTGGCGGCCGGCATAGGCCTGGAACTGGCCTCCGACCAGCCAGATGGCGGTCATGGCCAGGCCCAGCCGCCAGGCGGCGGGGCTGTCGGCGCGCCGCCGGTACAGCCAGCGCATGACCGAGAACCAGAACAGGCTGTGCAGCAGCAGGCCCGGGATGCCGTAGTGGGCAAGCAGGGTGAGGAAGCCGTTGTGCGGCGTGGCGACGCCCTCGGGGAACTCGTCCCAGGTGCCCGGAGGGTTCGCGGTGACGAAGGCCTGATGGTAGGAAGCCTTGAAGCAGGCGCCGTTGCCCCAGCCCATGATCGGGCGCTGCCGGATGAGCTCGGCGCCGGTGCGCCAGATGGCGTAGCGGCCGTCCTGGGCAGCCAATGTCTTGTAGATCCGTTTGTCGCCGGACAGCGCCATCTTTCCACATACTGTCGCGATGAAGATGATGGCCAGCGCCGTGCCTATGACCAGGAGTCGTCGCGAGCGGCTGGCGAAGATCGCCAACGATGCGGTTATGCCGGCAAGCACGGCAGATCTGGCGCCACAGATGAGGAGCAGGAACAGGCTGGTTGCGACTGCGAGGATGGCGCGTGTACGGCTTGCCAGGAAAGCCCTCGGCTCCAGATGAATGACCAACAGGAGGCACGTTGCGAGTCCGAAGGTCTGATGCGACTGGCTGAACCCGCGGGCGAACCAGCGTGTTCGCGAATTCCAGTCGATAAGCGCCTCGTCGCCGCCGTAGTCCGGACTGCAGCCGAACATGAGCTGTGCCACCACAAGCGGCGCGGTCGCCAACGCGATGGCGACCAGGGCGATGGTGGCGCGCCGCCGCGCGGTGTCGCCAGACAGGCCGAGGCCGAGCAGGCCGGCCGACATCCACAGCACGACGACGAGGTCGGGACGCAGCCGCGCCCCTGGCAGATGCTGCACGTACGCGGTGGCGTGCGACACCAGGCCCCAGGCGAGGAAGGCGCATCCCCACCAGAAGCCGGGCAGCCGGTGCAGCGGGAGCCTGGCGAGGACGGCCCCCAGCCCGGCGATGAGGAGCGCCGCGAGGGGCCACCACTCGTGCAGGAAGCTGCCGACCAGGGCGGCGGCCGAGCCCGCGACCAGCATCACCCTTCCCAGCCGTCCGAGGAGCGACGGATCGGGCAGCTCCAGGCTGGAGGCGAGGGCGTCCGGGTGCTGCGAGGCGGGCATCAGGCCGCCGACCATCGCCGCCACGGGTTCCAAGTCCAGGACGGACCGCTCAGTACGCGCCCTTGCCCAGCAGGACGACGCGCACGGTGCGGGCGAGGATCACCAGATCGAGCCATACCGACCAGTTGCGCACGTAGTAGCAGTCCAGGGCGACGCGTTCGGCATAGGTGGTGTCGTTGCGTCCGGACACCTGCCACAGCCCGGAGAGTCCCGGCCGCACCTTCTGGTAGAGGGCGAAGCGCTCGCCGTACTTCGCCACCTCGTCCTGCACGATCGGGCGGGGCCCCACCAGGCTCATCTCGCCGGTCAGGATGTTCCACAGCTGCGGCAGCTCATCGAGCGAGGTGCGGCGCAGCAGGCGGCCGATCCAGGTCACCCGGGGATCGTCCTTCAGCTTGTGGTCGCGCTCCCACTCGGCGCGCAGCTCGGGATGGGCGGCGAGGTAGCCGGCGAGGATGGCGTCGGCGTCGGCGACCATGCTGCGGAACTTCCAGGCGGTGAACTCGCGTCCGCCGCGGCCGATGCGGCGCTGACCGTAGAGGATCGGCCCGGGCGAGGAGAGCTTCACCGCCAGGGCGATGCCGGCGAAGATCCACCAGAACAGCAGCAGGCCCAGGACGACGCTGATGCAGTCGACGCAGCGCTTGATGACGCGTACTTCCGGCCGCAGGAGGTTCTGCCGCACCTCCAGCACCAGGGTGTTGGCGAACTCGCGGGTGGCGGCGATGACGTCCGGCGATCCCGGCAGGGCCGGGGCGATGAAGACGTGGCGCATGTGCTCGCCGAGCTGGTCGAGCATGCGCCCGAGCCGGTCTGGCGGCAGGCCGGGCATGGCGAGGATCGCGTGGCGGATGCCGTCGGTGCGCAGGCGGGCGAGGTCGGACAGCGGCGCTGCGACGGTGAGGCCGCCGAGGTCGCTGCCCTGCTTCGCCGGATCGTCGTCGAGGGCCGCCACCGGGCGCAGGCCCAGCCAGGGTCGCGAGCGCAG
>JAFLCQ010000086.1 GCA_017302815.1 Planctomycetota bacterium | reverse complement strand
TAGGCCGGTACATAGACCTCGCGCGGGGCGAGCGGGAACCAGCCGACGGCGGGGGCCGAGCCGAAGCTGAAGCTGGCGCTCCACCCAGGATTGCCGACCCAGCCGACCGCGCCCGCACCATCCAGGTCGCCACCGCCGACGACGCCCGGCCGCAGGACATCGTCACCCCCGGACACGTCTTCCCGCTGCGCGCCCGCGATGGCGGCGTGCTGGTGCGCGCCGGCCACACCGAGGCCGCGGTCGACCTCGCCCGCCTCGCCGGCTGCAAGCCGGCCGGCGTCATCTGCGAGATCATGAAGCCGGACGGCGAGATGGCCCGCCTGCCCGACCTCGAGGTCTACTGCCAGCAGCACGGCCTGCTGCTGGCCTCGATCGCCGACCTCATCGCCTACCGCGAGCGCCGCGAATCGCTGGTCACCCTGGTCGCCGAGGCCAAGGTCGACACCGACGGCGGTCCCGCCCGCGCCTACTGCTACCGCGAGAGCGTCAGCGGCGAGCACCACCTCGCCATCGTCGTCGGCGACCGCCTCGCCCCGGGCCGCGAATGCCCCGATCCGGTCCTGGTCCGCGTGGCCAAGGAGCAGGTCTTCGACGACGTCTTCGGCGGCGCCTGGAGCCTCAGCCCGCGCAATTCGGTGAAGGCCCTGACCGACGCCGGCGGCGGCGTGCTGCTGTACATGCGCGACACCGACGGCACCGACCTGCCCAACCGCCTGGTCAAGCTCGGCGGCACCGACCACCGCAGCGAGCCGAGCTCGTCGGCGGTGATGGACAACCGCGACTACGGCATCGGTGCGCAGATCCTGCGCCACCTCGGCGTGCGCCGCCTGCGCCTGCTGACCAACGGCGACCGCCCACTGGTGGCGCTGGCCGGCTACGGCCTGGAGCTGGTCGAACGCGTGCGCGGGTAAGGGAGCAATCCGTCCGGCCGCTGTGGACGCCCTCCATCGGCCGGCCTGGATCCCGCGCGAACGGATGGCGGTGCCCGGGCGTTCCTCTGGCAAGGACACCCCATGCGCCACGCCATCTGCTCCGCCACCATCCTCGCGCTGTCCCTGGCAGCCCTGCCCGCCGCCGAGAAGCCGGCGAAGCCGGTGGCCGAGCCCGCCGCCAAGCCGCGCATCGTCGACTGCGACGCCCCGGTACGCAGCAGCAAGCGTGGCATCTGCGCCAACCGCCTGCAGAAGCAGGATTTCGCCGCCCTCGCCCCCGGTGTCACCTGGTTCTACAACTGGTTCCACCAGACCGGCGACATCGCCCCCGCCGAACTGCAGTTCGAGTTCCTGCCCATGGTGTGGGGCAACTCGCCCGAGCGCCTGGCCGGACTGAAGTCCTGGCTGGCCGCCGGCAACAAGCCGCGCGCCGTGCTGGCGATCAACGAGCCCAACCTCAAGGGCCAGGCCTTCATCAGCCCCGAGACCTGCGCCACCCTCTACCAGCAGACGCGCGAGATCGCCGACGCCTACGGCATCCCCACCGTCGGCCCGCACATGTCGATCGGCTCGGCCGCCGGCGACAGCATCACCGCCATGGATCCGATCGAGAAGAAGAACCTCACCTACACCTTCATGATGCCCTACCTGAAGGCGTTCATGCACTTCCGCGGCAAGAACGACCTCCCGGGCATCGGCGTGCACGCCTACGGCGACATCAACGAGTTGAAGTGGGTGGTCGGTGCGCTCTACAAGGAGTTCGGCAAGCCGGTGTGGATGACCGAGTACGCCTGGTGGGGCGCCAAGGATGCGAAGGCCGAGCTGGAATACCTGGTGCAGGCCACCGACTTCCTCGAAAGCAGCCCTATGGTCGCCGGCTACGCCTGGTTCAAGGAGCGCAGCGACAACGCCAAGATCGGCCTGCTGCAGACCAAGCCCGGCGAGCTGACCCCCCTCGGCCGCGCCTACGTCGACATGCCAGTGCACGACGCCGACGTCTACTACCGCATCCCCGGCCGCCTGCAGGCCGAGCGCTACGTCGAGGCCGGCGGCTGGGAGGCCCGCCTGACCGACGATGCCGACGGCTTCCTGCATCTGCGCGCTGGCGAGGCCGGCGGCGCCTTCGCCTGCAACATCGCCCCGGCCAAGGCCGGCGAGTACAAGGTCCAGGTGCGTGGCGGCGGCGGCGCCGGCAGCCTGGTCATCGAGGTGGACGGCAAGCGCGTCGGCGACGTCGCCATCGCCAACGGCGGCTGGCAGACCGTGGACACCACCCTGCGCCTGCGCGCCGGCCCGCAGCGGCTGTCGATCAAGTCCTCGGCCAAGGGCCAGAGCGTGAACTGGATCGAATTCTCGCGCTGATACCTCGACGAATTCGCTCTAGATCAACCTAAGAAACGCATTCGAATTCACAGGAGGCGCAGAGACACAGAGTCTCAAGGAGATTAGGCATCGGCCACCATTCACCTCCAGGGTGCATGAGGGCCTTCCTCCAACTCCTTCGTATCTCTGTGTCTCTGCGCCTCCTGTGAATCGAACTGCCGGATCCAGGATCAATGCAGTCCAAGGTCCGAGGTCCGAGGTCCGAGGTCCACCATGCACGTGTACGTCTGACGCTGGAGACCCTTCGACGCCGCGGTACCACGCGGACGCACTGGGTGGGCGTTCCCGACAACGATATCCCCGGTCTGCGTCGAGGCGTGCCGACCTCGGACCGCGGACCTCGGATTACCGGATGATCAGCGTGCTTATTCCAGGCCGCGGCTGCTGCGGTAGTTGGCGTAGTCGCCGCGCCAGTCGGTGATCTTGGCCGGACCGCCGGCGGGGCCGTCCTCCATGATCCAGCAGCGGTTGGCGACGTTGTCGATGAACTCGCGGTCGTGGCTGACCACCACCAGGGTGCCCTGGAACTCCTCCAGCGCCTCCTGCAGGGCCTCGATCGACTCCATGTCCAGGTGCGAGGTGGGCTCGTCCAGGATCAGGGTGTTGGCCTCCTGCAGCATGACCATCGACAGCAGGCAGCGCACGCGCTCGCCACCGGACAGCACGCCGACGATCTTCTTCACGTCGTCGCCCGAGAACAGCATGCGGCCGAGCATGGCGCGCATGTTGTTGATGTCCTGGTTCTCGGTGAACTGGCGGATCCACTCGTAGATGTTCAGGTCCTTGTTCTTGAACAGGTCGCCGCCCTCCTGCGGGAAGTAGGCGCGGCTGGTGGTGTTCGACCACGTCACCGAGCCCTTCTCAGGGGTCAGCTCGCCCAGGATCAGACGGCACATGCTGGTCTTGCCGATGCCGTTGCGGCCGATGATGGCGATGCGGTCGCCGCGATCGATGCGCGCCTCGAACTTCTCGCAGATCTTCGGCCCGCCGGGATGGGCGAAGGTCAGCTTCTCGATCTTGACCACGTCCTGGCCGCTGGGCTTCTGGAACTTGAAGTGCAGGCGGGGCGCGACGCGCGAGCTGGGCTGCACCCGCTGCCCCGAGAGCTGGTCGATCAGCTTCTCGCGGCTGGTGGCCTGCTTCGAACGCGCGGCGTTGGACTTGAAGCGCTCGACGAAGCGGCGCAGCTTCAGCACCTGGCGCTCGACCCGGCCGGCCTCCTTGCTGCGGTGCGCGCGCGCCAGCTGCTCCTGCGCCTGGTAGACGTCGTAGGGGCCGGCGAACGAGCGGATGGTCTTGAAGTCGACGTCCAGGGTGTGGGTGCACACGCGATTGAGGAAGTGGCGGTCGTGGCTGACCACGATGATCACGCCCTCGTAGTCGGCGAGGAACTGCTCCAGCCAGACGATGGCCGGGATGTCGAGGTTGTTGGTCGGCTCGTCCAGCAGCAGGACGTCGGGCTTGGAGAACAGCGCCTGGGCCAGGAACACGCGCACCTTCTTGGCCGCGTCGATGTCGCCCAGGAGCTTCTGGTGCAGGGCCGGCTCGACGCCCAGGTCGGTCAGCACCTCGGCGGCGGCGGACTCCTGGCTGTAGCCGTCGAGCTGCTCGAAGCGCTCTTGCAGCTCGCTCATGCGCGCCATGTCCTTGTCGTCCATCTCGCCCTTGGCGTAGAGGGCGTCCAGCTCGGACTGGATCTTCCACACCTCCTGGTGGCCGCGCAGGGCGACCGAGATCACCGTCTGGTCGTCGTAGCCGGAGATGTCCTGGCGCAGCCAGCCGATGCGCTTGCCCGGCTCGAGGATGACCTCGCCCAGGACCTGGTCGACCTCCTTGGTCAGGATCTTGATGAAGGTCGACTTGCCGGTGCCGTTGGCGCCGATGATGCCGTAGCAGTTGCCGGGGGTGAACTTGAGCGAGACGTTCTCGAACAGGACCTTCTGCCCGAAATTCATGCTGAGGCCGGCGACGCTGATCATGGCTGCTCCGTTGGGGCGGGCATGCTCGGGCGCGGCGGGCGCGGGCAAGCCCCGGAGGCCGGTTTGCGCCCCCTGCCCGCCCCCTATGCTGCGCGAAACATGCCCGAGCACATCCAGATCCGCATCATCTCCCTCCTCGAAGAGGCGGCAAACAGCTTCGAGCAGCTGGAGACCCTCGCCAACCGCACCCTGTCGGAGATCCCCGCCAGCGCCATCGACCAGGTCGACCTGCGGGCGATCGAACGCGACTACGTCAATGACGAGAACGAACCGGGCAGCGAGATGGACCACATCGTGTTCATCAAGTACCGCACCGACAAGGCTTCGGCGTGAGCCTCCTGTCCATCGTCAACGTCTCGAAGCGCTTCGGCAGCCTCACCGCGGTCGATGGACTGTCGTTGGAGATCCCGCCGGGCGAGGTGCACGCCTTCCTCGGCCCCAACGGCGCCGGCAAGACCACCACCATCCGCATGATCTCGGGCCTGCTGCGTCCCGACAGCGGCACCATCGCGGTCGACGGCCACGACGTGGTGAAGGACGGCGTCGCGGCGCGGCAGAAGCTGGCCTACGTCCCCGACGAGCCCTACCTCTTCGAGCGCCTCACCGGCCGCGAGTTCCTCGACTTCACCGCTCGCATCTACGGCCTCGACCGCGCCACCTTCGACGAGCGCCTGGTCGAATGCGACGGCCTGTTCAACCTCTCCGGCTATTGGGACCGCCTCGCCGAGGGCTACAGCCACGGCCAGCGCCAGCGCGTGGTCCTGGCCGCGGCGTGGATGCACCGTCCGCGGCTGCTCATCGTCGACGAGCCGCTGGTCGGCCTCGACCCCAAGCACATCCGCGTCGCCCTCGACCTCTTCCGCCGCCTCGCCAACGAAGGCGGTTCGGTGCTGATGAGCACCCACACCCTCGCCACCGTCGAGGGCAGCTGCGACCGCATCACCGTCATCGACAAGGGCCGCGTGCTGGCGCACGGCACCGTCGCCGAGGTCACCCAGGGCGGCGATCTGGAACGCCGCTTCCTGGAGATGACGTCGGGATGAGCATTGCCCCTGTCCGGGGTCCGAGGTCCGGGGTCCGGGGTCTTCGAGACGTCCGCTCCACCTGCGGGCCTCCGCGTTTCGCGTGGCTGAATTCGGACCCCGGACAGGGGCAATGAACTGGCTCCTCATCGACGGCTCGAATGTCGTCCACCAGGACGCCGAGCTGCGCCGCCTCGCCGGCATCGATCCCGAGCGCGCCCGCGCCGAGCTGGAGCGCCTGCTCGGCGGCCGGCACCAGACGATGGTGTTCTGGGACGGCGGTCCCGGCGGCGAGGTGCGCAGCTTCATGCGCAAGGGCATCCGCGTCGACTACAGCGGCCCCGGCGAGGCCGACGAGCGCATCGTCGCCTGGCTGAAGCACCACGGCCCGAAGTCGGCGGTGGTGATCAGCGACGACGGCCCGCTGACCCGCCGCTGCCGTACCCTGGGCGCGCGCATCGCCAGCGCCCGCGGCTTCGCCGCCGGCCTGCGCACCACCCGCGACGCCCCCTACGACCGGCCACCGCCAACGCCGGCCGAGGTGGAGTTCTGGATGCGCGAGTTCCAGGTAAAACCGGGGGAATAGATGCACACAGAGGACCAGAGGGACCAGAGGAAGGCCGAAGGTCGTCGTCCCTCTGGCCCTCCGTGTGCATCGGCTAAATCAGGTGAATGATCACATCAGAGGACAAGAGTGACCAGAGTACGGCCGAAGGTCGTCGTCCCTCTGGTCCCTCTGGTCCTCCGTGTGCATCCTGGCCTTCACCCGTGATGGTAGCCCGTCCCCGCCAGGATGGTCGCGGCGCGGTACAGCTGCTCGACCAGCACCAGGTGCGCCAGCTGATGCGGCAGGACCATCGGCCCCAGCGACAGCTGCGCGTCGGCGGATGCCAGGGTCGGGGCATGGTGGCCGTAGGCTTCGCCGACCACGAAGGCGATCGGGCCGTGCGCGGCCGACCAGCGCTCCAGCTGCTTGGCGAAGGCCGGCGAGTCGTAGACCTTGCCGCGTTCGTCCAAGGCCACGCGCCAGCGCACCCCGGCCGGCCACATCGGCGCCTCGCCCTTGGGCTCGCGCTCGACGATCTCCAGCTTGCCGAAGCGGCCGAAGCGCTTGACGTACTCGTCGCGCAGGGCCGCCACGTGCGGATCGCGCAGGCGGCCGGTCTGGACGACGACCAGCTTCATCCCTCGCGCCGGGCGAGGTAGCGGGCGCGGAACTCGCCCGCCCAGGCGGCGAAGCGGTCGGCCTCGATGGCCTCGCGCATCGCCTGCATCAGCTTCTGGTAGAAGTGCAGGTTGTGCAGGGTCATCAGCATTTCGCCCAGGGTCTCGCCGGCGAACAGCAGGTGCCGGATGTAGGACCTGCTGAAGCCGCCGGCGCAGGCCGGGCAGCCGCACTGCGTGTCGATGGGGTAGCGGTCCTTGCGGAACTTCTTGTCCTGGATGCGCATCTTCCCGTCCCAGGTGAAGGCGGTGCCTTCGCGGGCGTAGCGGGTGGGGATGACGCAGTCGTGGATGTCCATGCCCGCCTCGACCGAGGCGACCAGGTCCTCGGGCAGACCGACGCCCATGAGGTAGCGGGGCCGGTCGGCAGGCAGCAGCGGCGCGGTGTGGCGCACCACCCGCACCATGGCCTGATGGCCCTCGCCCACCGAGACGCCGCCGATGGCGATGCCGGGCAGGCCCAGCGCCGCCACCTGGCCGACCGCGCGGCTGCGCAGGGCCAGGTCCATGCCGCCCTGCACGATGCCGAAGAGGTGCTGGTGCTCCTGCAGCGGCACCGCGACGCAGCGCTTCAGCCAGCGCTCGGTGCGGCCCAGGCTGTCGGCGACGTAGGAGGCCGGCGCGTCGTGGGCGACGCACTCGTCGAAGGCCATGACGATGTCGGCGCCCAGGCGCTTCTGGGTGTCCATCGACGACTCGGGGGTCAGCAGGGTCGGCTGGTCGTCCTGCTGGAAGCGGAAGCGCACCCCCTCTTCGGTGATCTGCCGCTCCGGCAGCGAGAAGACCTGGAAGCCGCCGCTGTCGGTGAGGATGGAGCGGTCCCAGCGCATCAGGCCATGCAGGCCGCCGTGGCGCTCGGCCAGCTGCACGCGCTCGGGGTTGGCCATGTGGTAGGTGTTGGCCAGCACCACCTGCGCGCCGGTATCGGCAACCATGCCCGGGAAGGCGCACTTCACCGCCGCCTGGGTGCCCACCGGCATGAAGGCCGGGGTGTCGACCGGGCCATGCGCGGTGAAGAAGCGCCCACGCCGCGCGTTGCCGCTCTGGGCCAGCAGCTGGAAGCGCAGGCCGCCGCCCGGCGTCCACGGGTTGGCGTCGGCGCTCATGGGCAGTGCCTGCGGCGGATGGTCTCTTCGGCGCTGGCAGCCAGCGTGCGCGCGTCGCCGACGCGGTCGATGCGGATGACCGGATCGCGCACCCTGCCGTCCTTGACGTCGTAGAGCCAGCCGTGGATGTCGACCTCCTGGCCCTCGCTCCAGGCGCGCTTCAGCACCTTGCATTCGGCCAGGTTGAAGGACTGCTCGACGACATTGAGTTCGCAGGTCGCATCGCGACGGCGCGGCGTGTCGAGGCCGGCCAACCAGGGATGCTTGCGCTGCAGCTGCTTGATCGGCCAGATCCAGTAGTCGATGAGGCCGTGCGCCATGTCCTCGAGCGAGGCGTTGACCCCGCCGCAATTGTAGTGGCCGCAGACGATGATGTGGCGGATGCCCAGCACCTCGACGGCGTACTGCACCGCCGACATGCAGTTGAGGTCGCTGGTCAGCACCACGTTGGCGACGTTGCGATGGACGAAGACCTCGCCCGGCAGCAGGCCGATGATCTCGTTGGCCGGCACGCGGCTGTCGCAGCAGCCGATCCACATGTACTCCGGACGCTGCTGGCGTTCGAGCTTCTTGAAGAATTCCGGGTCCTGGGCGGTGATTCCCTGAACCCAGCGCCGGTTGTTCTCGATCAGGTGCGCCAGGATGTCGCTCATGCGCGGCACACTAGGCGGCAGCCGGGCCGCCACAACGCGACCTCCCGGGAAGGCTCTCCGGGCTCAGCCGGCCTTGCGCGGGGCGGCGTAGAGCTGGGCCAGCACGGGATCGAGGTCCTTCTCGACCGACACCGCATTGATGATGCGGTTGCGGCTCTGCAGGGCGACCCAGCGCTCGAAGACCTTGCTCTTGCCGTGGCTGATGGCGTAGCGGAACTCCTCCTCCAGCACCGGGACGAGGTTGACCACCTTCGGTCCGGCGTTGCCGGCGGCGATGCGCGCGGTGGCCGGACGGCCTTCGGCGCTGCGGCGCGGACGCGCCACCGGCGCGACCACCGGGGGCGGGACGATGGCGTCGGTCTTCTCGAGATCGAGGGCGCTGCGCGCCAGGGCGCCAGTGTCCTGCTTCGGGGCATCCTGCAGGCCGAATTCCAGCTCGCTCTCGGCGTGGATGGCCTGGGTGATCGGGGCGTCGGTCAGCTCGAGGGCGTCGTTGCTCTCCTCGGGCTTGATCGACACCGGCTCGATGATCGCCGGAGCGATGGTCTCGTCGCCGCCGAGCAGGTCGTCGATGTCCTGGATGTCGGCCGAGATGTCGGGCACCACCGCCGACGCCTTGGGCGGGGTGAGGTCGAGGGAGGGCAGCGGAGCGACCGGGACCACCGGCGGCTGCGCCGCGGGCGCGCCCTGCGACAGCATCTGGGTCGCGCTCTTGGGCGGGGCGTCGGACACGTCCTGCGAGAACGAGCGCGAGCCTTCGCTGGCGACCGCCTTGCCGCCGTAGTACTTGTCGATGGCGGTGGCGATCTCGCTGCGGGTGGCGACCACCTTCTTGATGTCGAGGCCGGTCTTGGCCTCGAGCTGGCGGATCGCCTCGACGTCCAGCGGATTGACCATCGCCAGGGTCAGCAGGTTGCCCAGCTTGTCGACCGGGAAGACGCCGAAGTGCTGCGCATCGTCGCGCGCGACGGTGTCCAGCGCCTTCTTGCGGATCTCGTACTTGTCGACCTTGAGGTGCGGGACCCAGGTCTCCTGCGACAGCGAGTTGACCAGCTGCTCCTCGGTGATGAGGCCCATGGCCACCGCCGCGCTGTCGAGGGGGAGACCCTCGGCCTCGGCCTTGGCGCGGGCGGCGGTCGCCTGGTCGGGGGTCATCAGGCCCGACTTGCCGATCAGGAATTCGATCAGGACCTGGTCGCCGCTGCGCGACGGGCCGCCGCCGCGGACGGCATCCAGCGAGCCGCCGAAATCGGGGGCGGCGCTGGCCAGGATCGGAGCGGTGCCGGACTGGCGCGGAGGCGGCGCGACCGGTTCCGACTGCACGGGGTGCGAGCCGGAGCCGAGATCGAGCTGGTCGGCATCGCCATCGATGATGGCCGGCGGCAGCTGCACCTCGTCGACCAGGGGATCGACCGCGGCGACGGCCTTCGGCTGCGGCGCGACCCGCTGCGTGACCGGCTTGGCGCCGGCGGCGCCCTTGGGCACGACGCGACGGACGCTCTTGCGCGTCGACTGCGGCGCCTCGGTGATAGGCTTGCGCCCAGCCGCGCCGGCCGCCGCCTGGCCTGCCCCGTCCTTCTTCTTGCCGCCGAAGAGTCCCATGAGCGCTCCTGACCTCGTTGCCGGATGATGCCTTTCGCTACGCCCGACGCTTGGCGTCCCGAAGCGCACAAACGCTGTCCGTATCACACTCAGCGTCGCCCCCGCGAGGAGGCGGTTGCCGTCCCCCGGCCTGCCTGCCATGCTTGGCGACGCTCCCGGCACCGGGAGCCCAGATCCGATAGCCGGAAGGAACACATGGCGGTCCTGAACTTCGACATCAAGAGCGTCAACCTCCCCAACAATGAGGAGGGCAAGGCGGTCTTCCTCACCGGCTCGATCGACGCGAGCACCAACCAGACCTTCGAGAAGCGGCTGAGCGACATCCTCTCGTCGGGCACCACCAGCGTCATGCTGGTGCTGACCAACGTGAAGTACATCAACAGCACCGGTCTCGGCACGATCGTGAAATGCGTCGACACCTTCCGCGAAAAGGGCGGCGACATCAAGCTGGTCGGCGTGCCGACCAAGGTCATCGCCCTCTTCGAGATGCTCGGCCTGCTCGCCCTCTTCGAGACCCACGACACCATCGAGAGCGCGGTCGCCAGCTTCGGCAAAAAGAAGGAGTCGAAGGCCGCCGCCGCCCCGACCGTCAAGTTCCCCCTCCAGTTCAAGCACCCGGTCACCGGCATGGGCCTGAACGTCAGCCAGCCCGGCCGCTTCAAGGACCCGCGCACCGGCGACTACTTCTCGGTCGACGCCGCCGGCACCATCGAGTTCTACGAGATGAGCAAGGTCAAGATGGCCGAGCTCAAGATCCCGGCCCACACCGACTTCGCCGCCGCCGTCACCCCGCTGGCCACCAGCCTGTGCGCGGCCTGCAAGCTCGCCCCCGGCACCGCCGACGCGATGGGCCGCGCCCTCGGCCGCGCCGGCGCCCTGCTCAACGCCAAGGCAGCCGACGCCAACGAGGCCTGCAACGTCATCATCGTCGCCGATCAGGACAAGCTCCAGGTCGGCATCGTCAGCTACGGCTCGGCCCTCAGCGTGCGCAGCGACGACCCCGCCCTGCGCGAGCTCGCCGGCATGGTCGACGAGGCCAAGCACCAGGTCCTGCCCACCCGCGGCAACCTGCTGACGCTGGTGAAGAAGGCCTGATCTTCATTGCCCCCACATTGCCCCTCGGGGTTGGGGGTTGGGGGTTGGGGTCGTAGTACGGTGACGCAACGGACGACGGAGGGCGATGCCCTCCGTCGTATTGTTTCTGCCGCCCCACACTCAGCCTCCCGCACACAGGCCCCAACCCCCAACCCCCAACCCCCAACCCCGAGGGGCAATGGTCCAACCC
>JAFLCQ010000085.1 GCA_017302815.1 Planctomycetota bacterium | reverse complement strand
GACCCGCGCCGCGAGGCGCAGCCGGTGGCCGGCGAGGCGCTCGGCAGGCAGGGCCGTCCGCAGGCTGGCGGATCCCGGCTTGTCCAGGGCGATGCGCCAGCCGCCGTCATCGCTGGAGCCGACCCCCTTCCAGCGCTTCGCCACCGCCGCAGCATCGGCGAAGTCCTCGACCAGCACGATGCCGGCCGGTCCGGGAATGGCGGCAGGGGCCTCGGGCTGCGCCTCCGGCTGTCGCTGGAGGACGCGCCACGCGGCATCGGCATAGGCCTGCATGCCGCGGTCGCCGGGATGCCAGTTCACGCCGGGATGGGCCCAGCGCTGGTCGGCCTCGGCGCGGTTGGCGCGGTCGGCGTTGGCCTGCGCCAGGCTGATGAACTCGGCCCCCTGCCTGCCGCATACGCGGCGGATCGCCGCGTCCTTGGGCGAGACGCCGGACGCGCCGGTCCACACCGCGAAGCACAGCACGCGCGCCGCCGGCATGGCCTTGCGCACGCCGGCGACCAGCGCCTCGTATTCCGCCTCCAGCCCCTTCTCCAGCTCGGGGGTGTTCTCGTTCTCGCCCAGCTGCACCAGCACGAGATCCGCCGGAGCGGCGGTGATGGCGTCAAGCCGCGCCAGCTTGCCGGAGATGCGGCCGCCGCCTTCGCCGTCCACCCGCAGGGCGACCGGGGCCCCCTGCGCCGCCGCGATCCGCGCCTGCAGCAGATGGGCCCAGTCCTTCGCCTCGGCCGAGGCGGCCATGCCCCAGGTTCCGCTCCAGCCCAGCTTCTCGCTCGGCCCGTGCCGGCTGATGCTGTCGCCGATGACCAGCATGGTACGCACCGTGTCGGCGGCGGTGACGGTGCCGATGATGGCGAGCAGGAGGATGAGGAGGCGCATGCCGCCAGCATCGCGCCTGCCTGGAGGAGTGGCTAGCACGCCGGGCCATCGCCTAGCACAAAAACCGGCGCCCGGCCGTCCGCTCATCCCGTCGCGGCATCCTGGAAGCGTCGACGGTAGGCTGTGGGCTGGAGGCCCATCTCGGAGCGGAAGCGCCGCGCGAAGTAGTTGGCGTCGAAGACGCCGACCCGGGCAGCGATCTCGGCCACCGGCAGATCGCTGCGCAGCAGCAGCATCGCTGCGTGCTCCATGCGCAGGCGGCCGTAGTGCGCCATCGGCGAGCGGCCGACCACGGTGCGGAAGGCGCGCGACAGCAGGCTTGGACTGACCTCCAGGCAGGAGGCCAGGCTGTCCAGCGTCCACGCCGCCGTGAGATCGGCGGTCATCAGCTCCAGGGCGCGTCGGGTCAGCGATTGCAGCGCCGGGCTGGGCCGCGCGACCGGCCGGCCGGCTTCGCCGCCCAGGGCCGCGCGCAGACATCCCAGCACGACCACCAGGGCTCCGAACAGCCGCTGCCGGCTGCCTTCACCGGCCTGGAGACGCCGCGGATCCGGACCTGGCGCCTCGGTGAAGGCGCCGAGCAGCTTGCGTACCAGGTCGAAGCCCTGCTCATCGAGATGGCCGATCACCGGCCGGCGATGCGCTGGCGACCCGGGATTGCGCAGCAGCAGACCGCCCAGCACCGGATCGTCGGTCAGCCAGGCCAGATCGCGGTAGAGGATCTCGCGGCTGAAGCAGCAGTCGTAGCCGTACATCCGGGTGCAGCCGCTGTATTCATGCCAGACGCCGGGGACCATGAAGATCACATCGCCGGGCGCGATCCGCTGCGTGCCGTCGACCGAGATGTGGTCGCCCTCGCCCTCGGCCACCACTACCAGCTCGTAGAAGTCGTGGTCGTGGGCGAAGTGGTCCGAGCGCCAACGCCAGCGCCGGAACTGCACCGGATGTTGCTCGGAGAAGAAGCTCTTCCAATGCAAGCGATCGGTCATGGAGAGGCACTTGTCCGTTGTCGCCGTCCGCCGGTCAAGCCCGCCAGCTTCACTGCCCGACGACCTCCACCCGCACGTCGTCGAACCACACGCTGCCGGAGACGTTCTCCAGGCCGATCACCACATCCGCCTTGGCCACGCCGGCGGGGATGGCCAGGTCCTTCTGCAGCACCGACCACGGCCGGGTGCCGTCAACGGTGGCAAGCTGGGGATAGCTCTTCCCGCCGCTGCCGTCGACCAGCGCGAGCAGCACCTTGACCCCGTTCCAGGGCTGCGGCCGGGGCGACACCCCCTCGCTGCGCACCCGCGCCGACAGGCGCACCGTCCGGCCGGCGATCGACGCCGCCGGCAGCGACGCGCTCGCCTTGGCCGTGCCCACCGCCGGCAGGGTGATCCGCCAGCCGCCATCGTCGGCCGCACCGGGTCCGCGCCAGGCCTTGGCGATGGTCGCGGGGTCGGCGAAATCCTCCTGCAGCACGATCGCGGCCGCTTCGGCCCCGGAGAGGCCGCCGAGGATGAGAAGCAGAGGAATGCTGCGCATGGTATCGCCCATGCCTGCAGCATGCCGGGAACTCGACGGGGAGTTAGCCCGTGCCCGGCTCCGACTAGCAGGATCCGGCACAGTAACGGCCGCCGTCTGTTGCCGTCTTATCCGGATCGTGCTACTTTTCGTCCGCTTCCTCCTGACCGTCCGGAGCCGTGCGCATACTCTCGCATCCAGCACCCGCACAGGGAACCGACATGCTCCGCTCCGCCCTCCTCGCCATCGCCCTGGCTGGATCACCCGTCCTGGCCGCCGTCGACGGCAGCATCCTGGCGACAGCGCCGACGCCGTTGCCTACCCTGCTGCCGCCGCCACGCCCCATGCCAGAGCTGCCTGCCGCGATCCCGCTCGCATCGCTGCAGGTCGAGCTTGGCGACGGCACCATCCTGGCCCCGGCCCAGGCCGCCCCGGTGATCAGCCTCGACGGCACCTGGCGCTGCTCCGGCCTGGTCAACGCGACCCACCGCTTCGCCGATGACATCCAGCTGGAGCGCGGCTGGCAGCGGCCGGACTTCGATGACTCAAGCTGGCCCTCGATCGCCGTGCCGCTGGACTGGTACCGCGCCTTCCCCGCCGCGCGCACCGCCAAGCAGCCTTACGTGGTCGGCTGGTACCGCCGTGCGCTAGAGCTCGGCGCCGAGGCCGCCGGCAGGCGGGCGATCCTCCACTTCGGGGTCGCGCCCTACCAGGCCGACCTGTGGGTGAACGGCCAGCCGGCGGGCAGCCACCACGGCGACTTCACGCCCTGGGACATCGACATCACGCCGTGGATCGTGCCTGGCCGCAACGTCCTGGCCCTGCGCCTGCGCAGCGACTTCGGGCCCAAGTTCGGGGCCGGCGAACAGGCCTGGCACGCCTACGGCTCGCAGTGGAGCATCGGCAACATCAAGGGCGGCCTGTGGCAGTCGTGCAGTCTGCGCCTGGAGGAGCCGCTGCGCTTCACCCAGGTCCTGGTGGCGCCGGTGCCCGGCAAGCAGGCGCTGCGCGTCGACTGGCGCGCGGCCAACACCGGCAGGGCGGCCCGCCGGGTCAGCCTGCGCGCGATCGTGCAGAACGCGCGCCAGGGGAACAGCGAGGATCGACCGGCCGATGCCGTCCTCGGCGAGGTCGAGCTGCCGCCCGGCGACAGTTCCGGCAGCGTCGAGGTCGCCGTGCCCGGCATCCGCACCTGGTCGCCCGAACGGCCCGAGCTGTACTGGCTGACCCTGCTGGCGCAGCAGGGCGGCGCCGTCGCCGGCTTCCGCTGCGAGCGCTTCGGCTTCCGCACCTTCGCCATCCGCGACGGCCGCTTCCAGCTCAACGGCCAGCGCACCTATCTCTTCGGCGAGAACCTGAAGTCGCTCGACTACAGCGGCAACGGCGAGAGCCCGGCGATGCTCGACGAGCGCATCGCACGCGATCTCCGCGGCCTGCGCGAGAACGGCTACACCATCTTCCGCACCGCGCACATGCCGGCCGATCCGCTGCTGCTGTGGCGCGCCGACGAGTTCGGCCTGATGGTCTATGACGAATGGGCCTGGTGCTTCACCGGCAACCTCGACCCCGCCGAGTTCCCGGCCCGCAACGACCGCGAGCTGCGCGCCTGGGTGCTGCGCGACCACAACCATCCCTCGGTGGTGATGTGGTCCTGCGGCAACGAGGTACGCTACGACGACGACGCGGTGCGCACCCAGCTCGACCGCCAGGTCGCGACGGTTCGCAGCATGGACCTCGCCGGCCGCCCGATCAGCAGCTTCAGCGGCGCGGCCTATGGCTACGGCCAGAAGGCGCTCGACACCGATGTGCTCGATCGCCACACCTACCACGGGCTGAGCGGCGGACCCTGGTCGAGCTGGGAGCGCAACGCCGGCGACGCCAAGGCCTTCATGGACCGCGCCTACCAGCCCGGTTGGCAGGCGACGAAGCCCTTCATCATCTGGGAGTGCGTCGGCTTCTCATGGGGTCAGATCAAGGATCCGGAGTTCAAGCCGCATGATCCCGAGAGCTACCTGCGCTATGCCGAACGCAGCGCGACGTGGGGCGCTCCGGCCGGCATCGGCTTCGCCGGCACCGTCGGCCTCGCCGCCTTCTTCGATCCCGCCCAGGGCCTGGCCGCCGCTCGGCGGACCTACGGCCGCCGCATCGCCGAGTTCATCCGCCGCGATCCCCTGGTCTCCGGCTTCGCACCGTGGTTCACCGAACCGGGCATGGCCGAGGCCCGGCAGTGGACCCAGCCGGTCTTCGCCTGCCTCTACGGCGCCAACCGCATCGCCCTGCGCCATCCCATCGCCGGTAGCCGCCACCAGCAGACCCTGGTGGTGGTCAATGACGGCAGCACGGCCCTGAGCGGAGCGACGGCACGGATCAGCCTGGCCGGCCGCGATGCGGCGGCCATCGATCTGGCTACGCTGGCGCTGCCGACCCTGGCTCCCGGCGATCGGATCGAACTGCCGCTCGCCTTCACCCTGCCCGGCACTGCTGCCTCCGGCTGGTGGCAATTGCAGCTGCGCATCACCGCCGGACCCGACGAGGTGTCGTGCCTGGGCTACGATCTCTTCACCACCCCGGCGGACAGCACCAGGAGCAGCCTGGGGGCGACCCTGCCGGTCGCGGTCCTTGGCGGAGCCGGCGAGCCCGCCGTCCGACGCTGGCTCGGCGACCTCGGCGTCAGCGCACAGACCGTCGCCAGTGCCGAGAGCCTCCCGGCCGATGGCGTGCTGATCGTCCCGCCACGCCAGGCGATGAACTCCGCCGAGGGCGGCGCCCTGCGCACCTGGATCCGTGCCGGCGGGCGCGCCCTGGTTCTGGAGCAGGTGGTCGGCCGCAGCGAGGTGCTCGGCCAGTCCGTCGTCCCCGCCCCCAACACCTTCGTCGACCTGGTGGTGCCGTCCCATCCCGTCTTCGCCGGACTGACGCAGCTGACTTTCGACACCAGCGACGGCCCCAACGGCGGCCTGTGGGTGCAGGCCGGCCTGAAGCCGCTGACCGTCAATGCGCTGGCGGCGCGCGGCGCCTTCCTCGGCCTCAACGACGGGACCAGCGCGGTGATCGCCGAAGGCGGGCTCGGCAGCGGCCGCATCCTCGCCAGCCAGCTGCTCGCCCTCGACCTGTGGGGCGTCGACAGCGTCGCGACCCTCTATCTGCGCAACCTCGCCACCCACCTGCTGACCCCAGCCAAGCCCACCGCGCCGCTGCGCGCCTGGGCCGAGCCGGTCACCGCCCTGCGCGTCCGGCCCGAATCCTGCCGCGCCATCGATCTGCGCGCCGCCGCCAACCGCAGCTTCAGCGACGAGGCTGATGGCGACGGCACAGGCGGATGGACCGACCAGGGCGCCAATGATTTCAGCACCATGCCGCTGGGAGCGCAGGTCCTGCAGGGCGTTCCCTTTACCATCCTCGATCCGGCAGCCAACGCCGATCGCTCCTGCATCGTCCTCGGCGGCGGCGGACGGCCGCACTTCCCGCGCGAGGCTCTGGGCATCCCGGTCGGCGGATGCGCCGACCGCCTGTTCTTCCTGCACACTGCCGCCTGGATCGCGCCACGCGGCGCCACCGTGCTGACCTACCGCATCACCTACGCCGACGGCACGCGCCACGACATCGCGGTACGCTCCGGCATCGAGATCGCCGACTGGTGGAATCCGGGCGAGCTCCGCGGCGCCCTGCTCGGGCTCAGCCAGACCAACGCCCAGCTGAAGGACATCGCCCTGTTCATCATGCCATGGGACAACCCGCGACCCGATCAGCCGATCGCCAGCATCGATTGCATCTCATCAGGAAGCTCGGTGCCGATCGTGGTCGCGATCACCGCCGAATCCGGCAACGCCACGCCGGTGCGCTTCCTCGGCGCCGCTGACCCCAAGGCCTGGAAGGCGCTGGTCGAATGGCCTGGACGCGACGCGCAGCGCGACGGCTCCGGCCTGCCCTCCATCAATACCGCGGCTAGTGAAATGCCGGGCGCGGTGCGCATCAGCTACCCCGAGGCCCCGGCCCCGGGCGAGGCCAAGGATCGCTACTGGGGTGCGCCGACCGCCTTCACCGCTCTGCCCGCCCCGGAACTCTCCCGCTTGTCGAGCGGCACGTTCCGCCAGCTGAGCTTCTGGATCCGCGGCAGCCAGGTCGGCACCCTCGACCTCGTGCTGCCCTGCCAGGGCTGGAAGAACTCGCTGCAGGCGACCGTCAGCGTCGATCCGGCCGTTGGCTGGCGGAAGGTCCGCCTCGATCTGGTGCGCGACCTGCAACCGAGCCACAGCCGGAACTGGAAGCTGTCGGACCTGAAGGGCGAGCTCTTCCTCTACCACGGTCGCCGCATCGCCCGTGACGCGCCGCGTCCGGCAGCGCTCGAGGTGGAGATCGCCGACCCGCGACTGGAGTGATGGGAAACAGGAAGGCGGAAGATGCTCCCATCTTCCGCCCCACCTGCCCGTTCACGCAACGCCATCTGAAAAATCCGCTAGTTCTTCCGCATATTCCCCTGCCAGAACACCCAGCCCTCCGAACCGTAGTTGGCGACGTTGTTCCATTGGCTGGTATTGCTGTACGCGACGACCGACGCCCGGCTCACCGTACCGACATGGCCATCGAGGTAGAGGATCGTGCTGCTGCCGCGGTGCGCAGGTTCCGGGTAATTATTGACGCTATTGGGCGATAACGAGGGCTGGAACAGGTTGCTGAAGTAGGACGGCACCCCTTCGCCGACGAAGCAGACCTGCGTGGTGCGTCCGATGGCGTTGATCGGCGTCCCGATTTCGCGGCAGGGCGCATAGGAGTTCACGTTCGTCTCCGGGCAGGCGCTCAACTGGCTGTTCGCGCCATAGGTCGCGTAACCTGTGGTGGTGGCCAGTTGCGGGTGCTGCTTCTGCTGCACGGGGCAACCCATGAATTTCGCACGGCCACCAGAGCCATGCAGGGCGCCCATGTCGCCGTCCGACCAGAGCTCCAGCGAACCACGCCAGTTGTAGTCGAAGCCCTTGATCTTGGGCCAGCCGGGCAGGGCGCGCACAGTCGGCACCAGCAGGCCATCCCAGTCCTGGGCATAGGCCAGGACCATGGTGCCGATCTGGCGCAGGTTGCTGGAGCACACCTGGCCGCGCGCCGCATCGCGGACCATGCCGATGGCCGGCAGCAGCATGGCGGCCAGGATCGCGATGATCGAGATCACGACCAGCAGTTCGATCAGGGTGAAGCCACCGCGCCGGCGCGACGCTATCCGGATGACGGACTGGGGCTGCACGCCTCCGATTCTAAGCCGTCCCGACCCCGGAAGATAGCACGCAGACCCGCTGCCATAGCACCAGCCTGAACAGATCAGGTCGGGGAGGTCTCGAACATCCGGCAGGGCATGCCGCGGGTGGTGTCGGCGGTCAGCGGCATGCGCTGCCACATCACCGCCTCGTCAAGCAGCGTCTGCACCGGACGCGGAGCGAGGTGGAAGCGGAAGCGGAACTGGTGCTCGCCCTGATCGGCGATCACCGGCCGCGACATGCTGGGCGGGGCCGGATCGTGATGCGCCATGAGCGGTGCGCGCAGCAGGGTCAGGCGCAGGCGGCGCGGGGTGGCGTCGCCGGCGAACACGTCGGGGCAGACCACGCCCCAGCCGGGCAGGGCGACCGCGTCGTGCAGCGGCATCTCGCGGCCGTCGTTGGCGCGCTGCACCGCCATGCCCGGCGTGCCATCCAGGCGGACCGCCTCGCCGGCCAGCGGCAGCACCAGCTTCAGGAGGCGGCGCGTCTCGGCCCAGCGCACGGTCAGCAGCAGGTCGACGGCGTCATCGCCCGCATGCACCCGCCATTCGGCCGACAGCGACGATGATCCCAGCATGCCATCCTGGCGCAGGGCGGCGCGCAGCGGGCCATGTTCCAGCAGCACCGGCGGGCTCCACTGCGCCACCGCCAGCGGGATCTCGTCGTAGCCGGTGCGGCCGTGGCTCCAGGTGTCGGTGGCGTCGTCGAGCAGGTGCAGCGCTACCGGCAGCGCCAAGCCGCCGGGACCGGCCAGGGTCTGGCCCCAGGCGGACGCGGTCAGCGAGACCTGGCCGGCGGCGATGCGGTCGGCCGTGACGGCGAGATCCGAGGTGATCGCGGCCGGCTCGCCGGGCTGGCAACGCAGCTCGAGCAGCTGGCCGGGCGCCAGGTCGGCGCGCAGCAGCAGACGGCGCAGGCCCCAGGCCCAGTCGATGAAGCCGGCCCCGCTGTGCACGCGCTGGTAGGGCACCTCGGCGCCGTCGCGGGTGAGCAGCCGCACCGGCCCCAGCCACGGCCCCTCGACATAGGTGGGGGCCTCGCACCAGCCCGACCAGGCGCGGGAGCCGGGATTGGCCAGCACGATGCGCGGCAGGGTGTCTGGCGGCAGCTCGGCGACGCGCCGTCGCACGCCATAGACCAGCTCCTCGTCGGCTGCTGCCGCCGCGCCGCCGAGCTGATCGAGGATGGGCGGATAGGCCTCGGGCAAGCAGGAGCCGCCCAGGGTGTCGTGGAACTGGTGCGCGCACACCGCCTGCCACGGCTTGGCGAGGTCGGCGCCGGGATGGGCCTCGCCGGCGCGGGCGAGGGCGTGCTCGGCCCGCCGCACCGCCGTCTTCACCGCCCGCATGACGCTGTAGCAGCCGATGGCGTGCTGCTGCAGCTCGCCCTGCACCTCAGGCACGGGCGAACCTTCGACCGCGTCGAAGAAGCGGTTGACGGTCGAGAACTCGATGCGCGCCCCGGGGATGGCGTCGCGCTGCTCGCGCAGCATGCGGATCATGCGCTCGGTCGGTCCACCGCCGTGGTTGCCGACCCCGAACAGGGCCAGGGTATGGACGCCACCGGGAGGCAGCGCCTCCAGGGCGCGGCGGGCGATGGTCACCGTACCGTCGACGCCGCCGACATAGGCGTCGACGACGCGGAAGGCGGTGACCGCGGCACCACCAGAGCTCCAGCGGAAGAGGCCGGCGGGCAGCCGCATCTCATGCTGCGACGGGCGCATGAACACGTAGCGGTCCTGCCCGAATTCGCGCAGCAGGACGGGCAGGGCGGCGCAGTGTCCGAAGCTGTCGGGATTGAAGCCGCAGCGTGGAGCAACGCCGAAGCGATCCTTCACGTAGGCGAGTCCGGTGCGCAGCTGCGCGCGCAGGCCATCAAGCGACGGCGCGTTGCAGTCGGGCTGCGTCCACCAGCCGTTGACCACCTCCCAGCGGCCGGCCGCGACATGGGCGCGGATGCGCGCGAACAGCGCCGGATCGGCGCGCTCGATCATGGCGAAGGTCCACGCCTCGCCCTGGGTGAAGCTGATGTCGGGATTGGCGTCGAGGCGGTCGCAGGCGCTGCGGCAGGTGGCGATGGCCTCGTCCAGCCCCTGCGTCCACGGCCACAGCCAGACCGGGTCGAGGTGGGCGTGGAAGGCGACGTGGATGGTGATCATGGCAGGGCGTGTCCGAGTTCGCGATACCAGGCGGTCAACGAGGCCAGCGGCCAGGGACGCGCGCCGGCGACATAGTGGTTGGTGCCGGCGGCATCGCCCGACCAGCGCAGGCGCCAGCACTGCGGTGCGTCCGTGACCGCCGGGAGATGCGTCAGCGGCAGGGCGGCGTTGGCCGCAACGGTGGCTTCGCCCGACCACAGCGCGCCGCCGCCGAGACGGTCGAGCGCGACATGCAGGCGCAGCGGACGGAGGGTATCGTTCACCGCCAGGACGCGGTGCTGGCCGGCGACCGCCTCCTCGACCAGGACGACCACGTCCTGCTGGCAGGCGCGGATGACGCCGTAGGCGGCCTTGCGCCCTCCGAACCAGTCAACGATGGCGTCGCTGATGATCGGCCAGCCGTCGCGCAGGTTCCACCACAGCAGGCCGCCGGTGCGCCCCTTGCCTGATCGCCAGCGTTCGATGAGGAACTTCAGCGCCTCGGCCTGCGACAGCTGCGAGGCGGCGATCAGCTCGTCGATGCCATCCGGTTCGCGGCCGATCAATTGCGCCGCCTGGCGCGCGACCAGGGCGATGCGGTAGTCGTAGCCGGTCTCGCCGGGCAGCGGCTTCACCGCCAGCGGCAGCAGGGCGGGATTGCCGACGAAGGGCCACAGCGGCGTGCCGGCGGGCAGCATGCGTTCGAGGCTCGCGCGCGACGGCAGGCCGTGGTAGCCGCACTCGGAGACGAAGCGCGCCGGCGAGGCGGCGTAGTAGGCGCCTTTGAAGTCGTCGCGCGGACCCCACAGGTGGTCCTCGGGCTGGCCGCCGCCGGCGTGCACGGCCGGGCTGAGGTAGGGCGACGAGGGCAGGTAGACGCGGGCGGGATCGTGGTCGGCCACCGCCTGCGCCAGCACCCGGCGGGTGATGCGGTCGCGGTTGGGGTCGAGGCGCAGGCCGGGCCAGGCCCAATCCACCGCCTGGTCGGTCTCGTTGGAGCCGCACCACAAAGCCAGGCAGGGGCGGTTGCGCAGGCGACGCACCACCGCCTCCGCCTCGGCGGCGACCACCGCGGCGAAGGCGTCGTCCTGCGGGTAGACGCCGCAGCCGAAGGCGAAGTCCTGCCACACCAGCATGCCGTTGGCGTCGCACCAGTCGAAGAAGGCGTCCGACTCGTAAACGTTGCCGCCCCACATGCGCACGGTGTTGCAGCCCAGCTCGGCCAGCATGGCGAGGGCGGCGTCGAGATGGCGGCCGTCGCGGCTGTGCAGGGCGTCGAGCGGCACCCAGTTGGTGCCGCGGGCGTAGAGCCGCCGGCCGTTGACCACCAGCGCGAAGTCGCCGTTGCCGGCCCCGTCCAGCGCCTCGCTGCGCGACAGCGCGACGGTGCGCAGGCCGATGCGGCGGACGTCGGCGTGCACGCAGGTGCCGGCG
>JAFLCQ010000084.1 GCA_017302815.1 Planctomycetota bacterium | reverse complement strand
GGCCTTGGCCGAACGCGGCCTGGCGGTTGCCAACCTCGGCCACCGGCCGCTGGGCGATGGCGCCCGCACCGGCGATGAGGTTCTGTCCGATCTCGGCGAGGCCGCGGCCAAGGCCCTCGAGGAGGCCGGCGTCCTCGGCTTCGCCGGGCGCTCACTCGCCCTGCTCGGGCATGGCAGCGGTTCGCTGGCGGCCCTGCTGCTGGTGCCGCGCCTGACGCGCAAGCACACCATCCGCGCCATCGTCGCCTGCGGCGTCCTGGCGACCCTCGAGCACGATGCCGGCACCGCCGCCGCCCGCACCGCGGCCTGCGACCGCTTCGCCATGGGTCGGCACAAGGACCTGTCACCCCTGCACATGGATGCCTCGATCCTGCCGGCGACCCTGCTCCTGCATGGCGACGCCGACCGCGAGGTGCCCCTGGCCCAGGCCCAGGCCCTGCAGGCCCGCGTCGCCGCCGCCGGCGAGAACGTCCGTCTGGACGTCCTGCCCGGCGCCGCGCATGGTTTCGCCGAAGAGGCCTTGACTCCGGCCGCCACCACTGCCGTCAGCGCCGTCGCCGCCTTCCTGGCCGAGCACGCCCGCGAGCCGCAGGGCGGCGATTTCGCGTTCGGATCCAGGTAATTGCACCATATCGATCTGCGGGAGCGAACCCGCCGGTCAGCTGGCGCGGCTGTCGGCGTCTGAAGGCGCCTGCGGCACGGATTCCCATTGACGGACGAGGGGCGCTGTGGCTACGATCACGGCGTGAGGGAGCCCCCACCTCACTCCTCGCTCAACGACCAGCAGGGGGGCGCTGGTCCAAGACGGGAGACATCCGTCATGGCCGACATCCAGATCACCGGTGTGCACTTCGAGATTTCGGATCGGATCCGCAGCTACGTGAACGAAAAGCTCGGTTCGCTCGCCAAGTTCAATGGCAAGCTCGGCAAGATACATGTGTCGATCCACCATGCGGACAAGAAGGGCTACCGGGTCGATGTCGAGATGCACCTGCCCCACGGCAAGGATGTGATCGCCCACGACAGCGAAGAGACGGTCTACGCCGCCATCGACGTCGCGCACGACAAGTGCGCCGCCCAGTTGCGCAAGATCCACGACCGCGAAGCGCACCACAACCTGCGCCACGGCGAACGCGCCATCGCCTGAGGAAGGCGACCGGCAACGGTCCGAGGCTGCGGAAGCCCGGATATGAGAAATGCAGCACCCCCGCCTGGTTCCAGGCGGGGGTGCTTTTTGTTCGGGGGCTTTGCCCCCGGGCCCCCCCGGGCGTTGTCGCCATTCGCTTCCGTCGGCTTCGCCTCCGGAACCGTGTGCGGATGGGCTTCGCCCATTGTATCCGCCCACCATGGCTCGGTGCCCGGTCGCGCTGCGCGCTCCGTTTGTTCGGGGGCTTTGCCCCCGGGCCCCCCCGGGCGTTGTCGCCATTCGCTTCCGTCGGCTTCGCCTCCGGAACCGTGTGCGGATGGGCTTCGCCCATTGTATCCGCCCACCATGGCTCGGTGCCCGGTCGCGCTGCGCGCTCCGGGGTGACTTCAGCGGGCGGCGGCGAGGGTGGAGGCGCCGGTCAGCTTCTTCACCGCCGCGACCAGGGCCTCGACCTTGTCGGTCTTCTCCCAGGAGAACGCCTTGCGGCCGAAGTGGCCGTGGAAGGCGGTCTGGCGGTAGATCGGCTTCAGCAGGTCCAGCGACTGGATGATCGCCTTCGGGCGCAGGTCGAAGACCTGCTGCACGGCGGCGCTGAGGACCTCGTCGCCGACATGGCTGGTGCCGAAGGTGTCGACCTTCACCGACACCGGGCGGGCGACGCCGATGGCGTAGGCGACCTGCACCTCGCAGCGGCGGGCCAGCTTGGCGGCGACGATGTTCTTGGCCACCCAGCGGGCGGCGTAGGCGGCGCTGCGGTCGACCTTCGAGGGATCCTTGCCCGAGAAGGCGCCGCCGCCGTGGCGGCCCATGCCGCCGTAGGTGTCGACGATGATCTTGCGGCCGGTGAGGCCGGAGTCGCCGTGCGGGCCGCCGACCACGAAGCTGCCGGTGGGGTTGATGTGGAAGATGGTCTTCTTGTCGACCTTGGTCTTCGACGAGGCGTTGATCACGCGCGTCGCCATCGCGACCATGTCCTTGCGGATCTGCTTCTGCGACACGGTCGGGGCGTGCTGGGTGCTGATGACCACGGTGTGGATGCGCACCGGCTGGTCGCCCTCGTATTCGACCGTGACCTGGCTCTTGGCGTCGGGGCGCAGGTACTTGATCTTGCCGCTCTCGCGCAGCTTGGCCTGCTCGGCGACCAGGGCGTGCGACAGGGCGATGGGCAGGGGCATCAGCTCGGGGGTCTCGTCGACCGCGAAGCCGAACATCATGCCCTGGTCGCCGGCGCCCTGCTCGTGGTCGCCGCTCTCGTTCACGCCCTGGGCGATGTCGGGGCTCTGGCTGTGCAGGGCGACCAGGACGCCGCAGCTGTCGGCGTCGAAGCCGATGCCGGGCACGTCGTAGCCGATCTCCTTGATGGTCTTGCGCACCACCGCCTGGATGTCGACGAAGCCCTTGGTGGTCACTTCGCCGGCGACTACGACCTGGCCGGTCGTGCACAGGGTCTCGCAGGCGACGCGCGAGCGCGGATCCTGCTTGAGGAAGGCGTCGAGGACGGCGTCGCTGATCTGGTCGGCGACCTTGTCCGGATGGCCCATCGACACGGATTCGGAGGTGAAGAGCGAGCGCGACATGGCGACTCCTGTCATCGTTGTATGGTGATGGAACGATAGTGCCCGGACGCCGGGGTCAACCGCGGGCGATGATGCCCAGCTCCAGCAGCGCCCCGAGCACGCCGCCGGTGATCATCAGGCTGGTGAGGATGCCATCAGCGACCCGCACGCCGGCGATGATCGAGACGATGCCGCAGGCGACCCAGCCGATGCGGCCGACGTCGACGCGGATGCCGCTGCCGCCCAGCACCGGAGCGACCACCGCTCCGACCGCGCAGAGCAGGCCGAGGGCGGCCATGAGGCGCACACCGTTGTCGGTGGCCTTTGCCATGGCGATGATGCAGGGGACGCCGACCAGGGCGGCGAGGACGTGGTCGAGGGTGAGGGTCATGGGTTGGTCCGGGGTCCGGGGGCCGGGGTCCGGTGTCGGTCGAGGATGCGGATGGTGCGATCCAGGGCGCCGCGCCCCGTGGACCAGGCCTGGTGGCCGGCGGCGCCGAGGGCGTCGCGCCGGGCGGGCTGCGCTGCGAGCTCGGCGAGCTGGGCATCGAGGGTACCCGGCGCCAGTTCGACCACGGCGGAGGCCCCGCGCAGCAGACGCATCGGATCCGGTTGCGCCTTGGTATCCCAGCCGACGACGGTGCAGCAGCCGGCGGCCGCCGCTTCGAGCATGTTCTGGCCGCCGCGTCCGGAACCCAGCGATCCTCCGACCACGGCGATGCCGCCGCGGGCGGCGCAGAGGGTGTACAGGGCGCCCAGCCGGCCGATCTCGTCGACGATGATGATCTGGTCCGGGGTCCGGGGTCCGGGGTCCGGGGTCGTGGTGCGCCTGGCCGACAGACCGAGTTCGCGGCAGAGCGCGACCAGTGCTTCGCCGCGTTCGGGATGGCGCGGGACGATGACGCAGGTCCAGCCCTGCGGCCTGCCCCAGCGCTGCCACGACGCGAGGGGGGCGCGCTCCTCGGGCTCGCTGGTCGAGGCGAGCAGGCACAGCGGTCCGTCCGGCAGGGCGATGCGTTCAGCCTCGGTCTGCGCCGCTGCGGCTGCGGCGGGGCGCACCATATCGGCCTTGAGCGAGCCGCTGACCGCGACGCGGCTGCGTGGCAGCCCGAGGTCGACCAGGCGTGCGGCATAGGCCGGCTCCTGGGCGATCGCCAGCGACAGCGATCCGACCAGGCGACGGGCGATCGGACGCAGGAGGCGCCAGCGGCGATGGCTGCGCTCGGTCAGGCGCGCGTTCAGCACCTGCACCGGCACCCCGGCGGCGCGCGCCGCGAGCAGGGTCAGCGGCCACAGTTCAGCCTCCAGCAGGACGATGCGGCGCGGGCGGGTGCGGCGCAGGAAGGCGGAGACGGCCCACGGCAGGTCGAAGGGCCAGTGCGTGCGATGGCCGTCGGGGAAGGCCTTGGCCAGGCCCTCGGTGCCGGTTTCGGTGCTGGTGGTGAGGATGAAGGGGCCCTCGCCCAGGCGGGGCAGCAGCGGCTTCATCAGCATCACCTCGCCGAGCGAGACGCCGTGCACCACGACATTGCCCCGGTCCGGTCGTCCGGTCGTCCGGTCGTCCGGTCGTCCGGTCAGCTTGGCCCGCAGTCCGACCAGGGCGCGCCGGCGGATCCACAGGCGATGTGCGATGGCGAGCAGAATGAACGGTGCCAGCAAGCAGATCAGGGCGCCCAGGGCGCGGAACCAGAAGCGCGCCGTGTCGCTTGCTTGGACCCCGGACCCCGGACCCCGGACCCCGGACCAGCTCATACGATGGCGGCAGCGATCGCGGTCGGGTCGCTCATCGCCCCCATGCCGTTCTCGCCGCAGGCGAGATTGCCGCCCACCGGGCCGATGCAGTGCGCGCCGCGCTCGGTCAGCAGGCGCAGATTGGCCTGCACCTGGGGCTTCTCCCACATCACCGTGTTCATCGCCGGGCACAGCCACACCGGCTTCTGCGGTTCGAGGGCGAGGAAGAGGGTTGTCAGCAGGTCGTCGGCGATGCCGTGCGCGAACTTGCCGAGCAGGTCAGCTGTGGCGGGGGCGACGACGAGGCCTTCGGTCCAGCGTGGCAGATCGATGTGCTCGATGCCGCCTTCGTGCCACAGGCTGTCGCGCACCGCCGCGCCCGAGACGGTCGCCAGGGCGTCCTTGGCGACCAGGCGCGAACCATTGGCGGTGAGCACGCAGCGGACCTCATGGCCGCGGTCGCGCAGACGCCGTACCAGATCCGGCGTCTTGTATGCCGCTATCCCGCCGCCGATGCCAAGGATCAGGCGCATGAGGTCGTCCGATCGTCCGTGGGCCACATCCATGCCATGGCCCCGTCGTGGAGACGACCGGACGACCGGACGACCAGACGATCGGGCGATGGCCGCAATGGACTACCCGATGTAGAGGATGGCGTTGGAGTTGCGGTCGATGACCAGCTTGCCCTGGCGGATCTGCTCGACCTGGTTGTGCGACAGGATCGCGCCGACCGGGGTGGTGCGGGTCTTGGGATCGACGCGCATCAGCGGCGACTTGTGGCCGCTCTTCACCAGGCGGTCGTAGACCGCGAGGAACTCGGGATCGACCCGGGCGCGGACCTGGGCGGCCTGGCCGTCGAGATCCTTCTCGTCGGCGCTCGGCCCGCCGGCCTCGCCGATCTTGGCGGTCGCCGCCTCGAATTCGGCCTTGATCGCCGCCGCCTTCTCGGCCGCCGCCTTGGCCTTGGCCTCGAGGTCGGCCTTGCGCACGCCCAGCTCCTTCACCGACTGCTCGCGCTGCGTCTTCTCGGCGCGCGCGTGCTCGATGCCGTTGTGGACGTCCATGTACTCTTTGTTGCTCTTGGCCGACAGCTTCTTCTGCGCCAGCTCGGCGATCGTCTTGTCGCAGCGCTCGACGTCGGCGGCGTACTGGCGGATGAGGGCGTCCTGGCGGTCTGCTTCGGCCTTGGCGGCGGTTGCCGCGGCCTCGGCTGCCTTCCACGTCGCTTCAACCTTGGCAGCCGCGTCGCTCGCGGTGTCGCGCTTCTTCGAGAAGCCCCTCCGGCGCTGGTCGATCGACCACAGTTCGAGCAGTGGGACGATGGACTCAGCCATGGGGTGCTCCTTTCGAGCCCGGCATCGTGCAGCAGGGGATGGGGGCGCCAAGCGGATTCCGGCGCGGGCGCGCGGCGGTTGCGCTCACGGGTGAGCACTGATCATGCATGGGATACATGGCAGATGGCGGCAAGGGCAAGGATACCGACGACGAGTACCCGCTGGTCGGCGAGACCATGGGCATGTGGCGCCTCTCGCGCGGTCTGGGCAAGGGCGGCATGGGCGAGGTCTATGCCGCCGAGTACGACTACGCCCATCTGCTGACGGTGAAGCTGGCCGGTGCGCAGCGCGATCTGGTGCGACGCGAGATCGAAAGCCTCCCGCGCGAGCAGCAGGCGCGCATCGCCACCAGCTACCTCGGCACCAACGTCCCGCCCGACGCGCAGTTCGCGATCAAGGTGTGCAACGCCCGCGTCGGCACCAGCGGGCACCGCCGCTTCCTCCAGGAGGCGGAGGTGGCGCAGAAGCTGGGCGACCATCCCTACATCGTCACCGTGCATGCGGTGAACACCGGCACCGACGACAGCGGCATCGGCCACCGCCTGGAGCTGGACGGGGGCAGGCACCGCAACACCGCCTACATGGTCATGGACCTGGCGACGCGCGACTACCGCCATGACCGCCTCAGCGTGCCCCAGGCGGTGCACATCGTGCGCTGCATCGCCAACGCCCTCGACCACGCCCACGCCAAGGGCGTCGTGCATCGTGATCTCAAGCCCGAGAACATCCTCGGCACGGTCGAGCATCCGCTGCTGACCGACTTCGGCATCGCCAAGGACTCCGACCATTCCGAGGGGCTGACCCGCACCGGGCAGATCATCGGCACCCTCGACTACATGAGCCCGGAGCAGGCGACGGACGCCAAGCGCGTCGATCACCGCAGCGACATCTATTCGCTGGGCGTGGTCCTGTACGAGATGTCGACCCAGGGCCAGCTGCCCTACGCCCACAAGCAGGATCGCGAGAGCTGCCTGTCGGCGATCCGCTCCGAGCGGGTGGAGCCGAAGTGGCCGCGCGAGCACGCCCCCGACTTCCCGGTCGGGCTCGAACGCATCGTCCTCAAGGCGATGGCGCATCGCATGGAGGACCGCTACCAGTCGATGGCGGAGTTCGTCGCCGACCTCGACCGCTTCACCCGCGGCGAGTGGATCAGCTTCTGGAGCCGGGTGCGGGTGAAGGGCTGGATCCGCTTCTGCCTGCGCGCCTACCCCAAGGCGGTGTGGGCGTCGGTGGCGGTCCTGCTGGTCGCCCTCGGCATCCTGGCCTGGTTCTACGTGCCGCAGCTGTTCGACGACCAGCGCACGAAATGGCTGGCGGACATCGCCAGGGTCGAGCGCAGCCTGGGCGACATCGAGGCCCGCAAGTCGCGGCAGCTGGGCCGCGAGGACCGTCGCATCTTCGACGAGTTGCGCCGCGATCTCGGCTTCCAGCGCGGCGACCGCTACGCCGACCTGCAGCGCCGGGTGGAATCCCTCGGCCGTGGCCTGCTGCAGAGCGGCCGGCTGGAGGCCTGGTTCGGCTCCGCCCCGCCGTGGCCCAGGCCGCTGCCCTTCGAGCAGGCCAAGGCCGAGCTGCAGGCCGCCGCGCGGGTGGAGAACCCGGCCTGGTACGCCCAGGGCGGAGACGGTCTGCTGATGCACGACTGGCAGACCCTGACCCTCGGGCCCTACGGCGTCGGCGGATGCTACGTCCTCTGCCGCGTCGAGCTGCCGCGCGATGCCGCCGACCGCTTCCGCCTCGAGGTGCGCGAGGCGGACGATCCGCGCCACGTCTCGGCCTGGACCATCGACCAGGCCGGAGTCCTGCAGCTCGGCCTGCGCGAGGATCTGCGGCCGGTGCAGGTGGTGCGGCGCGAAGCCTCGCGCAACCCCAGGGCCTCGACCCGCCTGCAGGTCGCCCTGCATGTCACGCCGACGGCCATCCGCGCCTGGGTCGGCACGCAGGAGACGCGGCATGCGATGCCGGGCCTGCGCGACGGGGCTCCGGCCCTCGTCCAGCTCGATCTGCCGAAGGGCGCCATCCTCATCGGCCTGGGCGTCTGGCCCGAGGGGCCCAGGCCCTGACGGGTTACTCCCGCCAGAGCTTGAAGGCGAGGTGGCGGCGGAACGCCGGCGCCGTGACCGAGAGCCTGCCTCCGGCATGGGCGATGGCCGCGTCTGCGAGCACGCTGCCGGCATCCGCGTCCCACCACGACACCCGCATCGCGCCAGGCTGCACCGATTCGCCGACCACGATGCGCGCGTCTGCGATGGTCGTGCCGTCGCCGCCGCTCCTCCCCCACTCCTGGTCGAGGAGGTAGCCCAGCATCCGCCCAGGTCCGGCCCATGCCCTCGCCCACAGGCGGCCCTGGCCGGCGTTCGCGCCGATCAGGATGCAGCGCCGGGCCGGATCGCGCAGATCCTCGCCGGCGAGGAAGCGCGCCAGGGCGCGGTACTGGCCGAACCTGCCGCCCTGATCCAGCCACTCGTGCCACCACAGCATCGGCGCGCCGGCATGTCCTGAGACCAGCCCGACCCATCCGCCGATGGCCAGGGCAACCTCCAGCTGCGGTTCTGGCGCGGCATCCCAGTTGCCGCCGTATTCCGTGACCAGCACCGGCTTGCCCAGCCCGGCCAGCCCATCGTCGGCGGGACGCTGCGGGTCGGCGGTCGAACGGTTGAGCCACGTCCACAACGGCGGCCCGTCGGGCCCGTGGTAGGCGTCGATGCAGAGATACCCCAGTCCGGGCAGCGCGGCGACGCGGCGGTCCGGACTGCGGTAGTTGCCGGCCCAATGCGTGGTGGTGGGGTGGCGCCAGGGATCGAGGGCGGCCCAGCGCGCGGCGGCCTCGCGATGCCAGGAGACCATGCGCTCGCGTGCCCGCTCGCGGCGCTCGGGATCCTCGTTGCGCCCGGCGAGGTGGCCGAGCTCGGTCAGGTTGACCTCCGACCACAGCTTCCAGCCCAGCACCGCCGGGCTGTCGCCATAGCGGGCGATCAGGTGCCGGCGCGCGCGCTCCTGCGCCGCCAGGGCGCGCCCGTCGCTGAACCAATCCGCCGCATCGTCCAGCCATCCGCCGTTGGCCCTGTTGGCCGGATGGTTGTCCCATTCCGCATCGACCCGCTGCGAGGCCTGGCCGTGGTTCGAGACCACCAGGTTGACGCGGATGCCACGGGACTCGGCCAGATCGAGGACGCGATCGAGCTGCCACGCCCGCTCCTCGCTCATCCAGCCGACGCCGCGCCAGGGGTACCAGTCGCCACGCCATTCCAGGGCGAGGTTCCACGAGCACAGCCAGATCTCGCAGGCGTCGGCGCCGGCGGCCGCCAGGCGGTCGAACCAGGCGCGATAGGACAAGGTGCCGCGGTTCGGCGTCAGCCGCGCTCCGGTGCGCTCGGCGCCGCGCAGGTCCCACACGCTGTGCAGATTGGGGCCGATCGGCCATGCCAGGCGGCCGTCGGCGCTGAGGAAGCGCGGGTCGCCGGCATCGACGCGGACGATGCGGTCGCCAGCCGGACCGCGCGCCTGCACGGCTGGCAGGCCGGCGGCCGCCGAGCCGCCATCCTTCCAGGACGCCTCCAGGCGCAGGGTCCAGGTTCCGGGCGCGGTCGCCCGCGTACGTACGGCGAAGGCGGCCTGTCCCCACGGCTGGACCTCCTCGCGGTCGCCGCGATCCCACGCCCGCATCGGCTGGTCATGGAAGCCGGTCGTGGCCAGACGGGCGGAGTCTGGGCCGTCAGACAGCAGACGCAGGGCGAAGGCATCCGGATCCCAGGGATCCGCAGGCCAGGGCTCGGGTATGGCGCGCACCTCCCACCGCTTCGCCGTCTCCACCGTCGGCAGCCCGACCTCCGTCACGATGAGGCGAGGTCGGCGCTTCGGCGGCGGCGCGGCAGGCTCGGCACGCAGCCCGTCGATGCGCACGCTTCCACCGGGCCTGGCGCTCCAGAACACCAGCCCGGCCCGCCGCACCTCGGCTGCGCTGGAGGCGTTCCATGTCGCCAGGTGGCCCTGCGCCTGCAGTGCAGCCTCGGCATCGAGGCTGATGGCGATCGCGTTGGCGCCCGACCGCAGGGGGGCGTCCAGCTGGCGCTGCCACCAGCGGCCGTGGCGGTCGGCGACCCAGGCCGCGGCTCCGAGATCGGGGGCTGCGCCGTCCGGCACGATGATGGTCGCGCGCAGGATGCACGGACCGGCCTGATCGACGCCGATGCGGGTCGCGAGCGGCGCGGCGAGAACGACCTCCTGCCCCGGCAGGCAGGCGGCGAGGAGGACTGGCAGCGCCCAGCGCCGCAGCATCAGCCGAGGAAGCGCCGCAGCAGGGCCAGGCCGACCGCGCCGCTCTTCTCGGGGTGGAACTGGAAGGCGACCAGATTGTCCCGGCGCACCCCGGCGCAGAAGCGGATGCCGTGCTCGCTGTGGGCGACCACGTCCACGCCGGAGCCGGGCTCCACGTAGTAGCTATGGACGAAGTAGCAGTGGCGTCCCGGCAGGCCCTGTGCGAGCGGTTCGCCCGGCGCGAAATCGACCTCGTTCCAACCCATGTGCGGAACCTTGATCGCCGTGTCGGTCGGGCGGAAGCGCACGACCCTGCCCGGCAGGACGCCCAGGCACGGCACGCCGCCGTCCTCCTCGCTGTGCTCGAAGAGCAGCTGCAGGCCGACGCAGATCGCCAGCACCGGCTTGCCTGCGGCGATGGCCCGACGCAGCGCGTCGGCGAGTCCGAGCCCGTTCAGCGAGCCCATGCACTGCGCCGCGGCGCCGACCCCGGGGAAGATGACCCGCTCGGCGGCGTCGACCTGGGCCGGGTCTCGGACCACGGCGGCGTCGTGTCCGAGATGCGCGCAGGCGCGCTGCACCGAGGTCAGGTTGCCGGCATCGTAGTCGAGGATCACCGTCCGCATGGCTGGAAGCATCCGGGGTGCGAGGCGCAGGCCAAGGGGCTTTGGGCTTTGGGCTGTGGGGTTGGCCGTTCGACGTCTTCAGCCAATCGCACGCCGTCACGGGTTGCGAACGCATCTCCAACCCAAAGCCCCAAGCCCCAAGCCCAATGCCTCTGACCCCTTCCCCCTCCACCCCGTGCCATCACTATCCCTGCGATGGATCCTGTCGCGCGCCCTGGCGGGCCGGCCCTGGCCCGCCCCCTCATCATCGCCATGGACGGGCCCGCCGGAGCCGGCAAGAGCACCGTCGCCAAGCGTCTGGCCGCCCGCCTGGGCATCCTCCGCCTGGACACCGGCGCGATGTACCGCGCCTGCGCCGTCCGGGTGCTCGATGCCGGCGTCGGCGACGACCCGGCCGCGGTCGCCGCGCTGGTCACCCGCCTGACCGTCGACTTCTCGCCCGCCGGGCGGGTGCGCATCGACGGCGTGGACATGGACGAAGGGCGGATCCGCAGCCCCGACACCACGGCGCAGATCTGGCGCGTCGCCGACAATCCCGTCTGCCGGGCCCATCTGGTGGCGCAGCA
>JAFLCQ010000083.1 GCA_017302815.1 Planctomycetota bacterium | reverse complement strand
TGTATGCCTGCCAAGGCCTGCTGTGCGACGAGGCCGGCCTCGGACCGGCCGGGATCGCTGCCGTGATCGACGAATTGATCGCCCGCGGCCGCATCGGCGGCGACATGACCGGCATCGAGGCCGCAGCGCGCCGCGGCGCCATTCCCGCCGGCTTCGTGCCGCAGCGCATCGTCCCGGGAATGCCGGCGGCCCTGCGGGTCGAGCTGCTGCGCGTGGCCGAGTTGCACTACGCGCATGGCGGCGGCGACGACCTGCTTCGCCTGTTCTGGCGCACGATCTACGACGCTCCCGAACTGGAGGTGCGCGAGGCGGCCTGGTGGGGCCAGCTGCGCGCCGAGCGCGCGCGCGGCATGGCCCTGTCCGAGAAGGGCTCGCTGCGCCTGGAGGTCGCCGCCATCGAGCGCTGCTTCGGACCGGTGCCCGCGTTCCTGCCCCGCTTCGAAGCGATGCTGGCCGACCCGGCTTTCCGGGAGGGGCAGCTGCGCGACCATCTCTGCGAGATCCTGCGCTACAGTCCGGCGGAGGGGGTGTGCGCGGTGCTGGCGACCGATCCCGGGGCCGCCGGCCGCATCATCGATCTGGTGGCTGCGATGGTGCCGCAGGGGCCGCCCTTCGATTCCACCGCCATCGAGTTCCTGCGCGTGCTCGCCGGCGAGCCTGCCTGGGTACCGCGCATCCGGCCGTACTGGCTGGCCTGGACGTCGGGCGAGGCCGTGCCCATGCACGTGTGGGACCGCCTCAGCGAGCGCTGTTCGGCCGCGGGCTAGCGCCGTCGAGCGGGAGGCTGGCGCGGCAGCGCTCGCGGTAGGCGGTCGGACTCTCGCCCACCAGCTGGCGGAAGCGGCGGGCGAAATGCAGCTGGTCGGGGAAGCCGACGGTGCGGGCGATGGACGCGACCGCCTGATCGCCCTCGACCAGCATGCGGCAGGCCAGGGCCATGCGCAGACCCGAGCGGAAGCGCTCCGGCGGCTGCCCGACCGCCCGGCGCCACAGGCGGCGGAAGTGCGGGAAGGACAGGCCCTCGGCGGCGGCCAGGGCGGGGAAGTCGTGGCTGGCCAGGCAGTCGGCCTCGACCTGGGCGCGGATGCGGGCGATGGCGTCCCCAGGGGCGCTGTCGGCCTTGGCGGCCAGCAGACTCTCCAGCACCAGGCGTTCGCATACCCGATCGAGGCGGTCGGCGGGCAGCGGCGTCTGTCCGCACAGGCGCTGCAGATCGAGGATGAGCGCCGGCAGCTGGTTGGCGCCGAGGTGCCAGAAACCGCGGTCGGGCTCGATGAAGCCGCAGGCGCGCAGGGCCGGCTCGGTGGCGGCAGGGTAGATCAGGAACAGCTCGTCCCAGGCGCCGGTCGGCCCGTAATCGCAGGGCACGCCGGGGCGCTGGATCAGCACACAGGGGGCGCGCACGGCATGGGTGCGGCCCTGCCAGGCGTAGGTGCCGTGGCCGGAGAGGATGAAGCTGAAGTTGCACGAGCGGAAGCCGTGGCGGACGTGGTAGCGCTTGCGCGGCAGGAAGCCGATGTGCCCCACCGGCAGGGGGGAGGGGTGCAGGCGCGGGCTGCGATCGGTGTGGATGATCATTTCGTCCATATGTGTGATCGTTCCCCCATGTAGCAGCGAAGTTAACGCTGCTACGATGCGATCATAGCCTCAACCCAGCCACCGAGGGATCCATGCCCGACCGCTTCTTCCCCACCGTCACCAAGCCGATCGCCTACGAGGGTCCGGAATCGGACAATCCGCTCGCCTTCAAGTGGTACGACGCCAAGCGGAAGATCGCCGGCAAGACCATGGAGCAGCACCTGAAGTTCGCGGTCTGCTACTGGCACACCTTCAAGGGCACCGGCAGCGATCCCTTCGGCGGCGCCACCTTCGAGCGCCCGTGGGACGCCAGCAGCGATCCGATGCAGCGCGCCGCCGACACCATGGACGCGGCCTTCGAGTTCATGGGCAAGCTCGGGGCTCCCTACTGGTGCTTCCACGACCGCGACATCGCTCCCGAAGGTGCGACCGTCGCCGAGAGCGCGGCCAACCTCGAGACCATCGTGGCCCAGGCGAAGGCGCTGCAGAAGAAGACCGGAGTCAAGCTGCTGTGGGGCACCGCCAACCTGTTCAGCCACGCCCGCTACGCCCATGGCGCCAGCACCAACCCCGACCCGCTGGTCTTCGCCCACGCCTGCGCCCAGGTGCGCCACGCTCTCGACGCCACCGTCGCTCTGGGCGGCACCGGCTACGTCTTCTGGGGCGGCCGCGAAGGCTACAGCATGCTCGGCAACACCGACATGAAGCAGGAGCAGGACCAGTTCGCGCGCTTCCTGTTCATGGCCCGCGAGTACGCAACCAAGATCGGCTTCAAGGGCCGTTTCTTCATCGAGCCCAAGCCGAAGGAACCCAGCACGCACCAGTACGACGTCGATGCGGCGACCGTGCTCGGCTTCCTGCACAGCCACGGCATCGACTTCGTCGACCTCAACATCGAGAACAACCACGCCACCCTGGCCGGGCACACCTTCGCCCACGACCTGATGGTCGCCAGCCAGGCCGGCCGCCTGGGCAGCCTCGACGTCAACCGCGGCAACCCGATGCTGGGCTGGGACACCGACCAGTTCCCGACCGTGGTCGAGGACGCGGTGTGGGCGATGCACATCATCCTGGACCAGGGCGGCCTGAAGTACGGCGGCCTGAACTTCGACGCCAAGGTGCGGCGCGGCTCCTTCGATCTGGAGGATCTCTTCTACGCCCACATCGGCGGCATGGACGCCTTCGCGCGCGGCCTGATCATCGCCGACCGCATGCGCCAGGACGGCTTCCGCGCCAAGACCCTGGCGACGCGCTATGCCGGCTGGAAGAAGGGCTTCGGCGCCGAGGTCATGCAGGGCAAGGCGACTCTGGAATCCGGCGAGGCCTATGCCGCCAAGGCCGGCGAGCCCAAGCGGGTCAGCGGCCGCGAGGAGCAGTTCGAGAACGTGATGAACCAGTACATCTATAATTGCCCCTGATCGCAATTGGGGTTGGGGATTGGGAGCATTGCCCCGCATTGCCTCGGGGGTTGGCCCGCAGGACAGCACGACCCCACCCCCCACCCCCCAACCCCCAGGGGCAATGAATCATGTTTGTCCTCGGCCTCGATTCCTCCACCCAGTCGCTGACCGCCGTCGTCCTCGACGCCGGCAGCGGCAGGGTCGTGCACCAGCGGTCGCTCAACTTCGACCGCGACCTGCCGGCCTACGGCACCCGCAGCGGCGTGCTGCCGCACGCCGATCCGACCCTGGTGCATGCGCCCCCGCTGATGTGGGCCGAGGCCCTGGACCGCATCCTCACCGCGCTGTCGACGGCGGTGGACCTGTCGCAGGTGGCCGCCATCGCCGGCAGCGCGCAGCAGCACGGCTCGGTGTACCTGCGCGATTCCTTCCCGGCCGCACTGGCCGGTCTGCGGCATGATGCGCCGTTGGCCGGCCAGTTGGCAGGTGTGTTCAGCCGCGCCACCGCGCCGGTGTGGCTGGACAGCAGCACCGGCGACGACTGCCGCGCCATCGACACGGCGCTGGGCGGGCCGGCCGCTACCCAGCGCATCACCGGCAGCGCCGCCTATGAGCGCTTCACCGGGCCGCAGATCCGCCGCTTCGCGCGGCTGGAATCCCAGGCTTGGGCGGAGACGGCACACGTGCGCCTGGTGTCCTCGTTCCTCGCCTCGCTGCTGGCCGGCAGGCCGGTCGGCACCGATTGGGGCGATGGCAGCGGCATGAACCTGATGGACCTGGGGACGCGCACCTGGCATCGGCCCGCCTTGGACGCGGTGGCGACGGACCTGGAGCGGCGCCTGGGCTCGCCGATGCCGCCGGCCGCGCAGCTGGGATTCATCGCTCCGGCGCTGGCCCGCCGCTACGGCCTGCCCGCCTCCTGCCGCCTGCTGCCATGGACCGGCGACAATCCGTCCAGCGCCATCGGCCTGGGCCTGGTCCGCGACGGCGCCTGCGCGCTCTCGCTGGGCACCAGCGACGTCCTCTTCGCGGTATCGCAGACGCGGCCGGCCATGCCGCCCGCGGGCCACACCTTCCTGTCGCCGAGCGGCGACCACATGGCGCTGTTCTGCTTCGCCAACGGCTCGCTCGCGCGCGAGGCGGTGAAGGACGCGCACCGACTGGACTGGGACGGATTCACCGCCGCCCTGGGACGCACCGCTCCCGGCAACGCCGGTCGGCTGATGCTGCCGTGGTTCCGGCCCGAGATCGTGCCCAAGGTGCCGGTCGCCGGCGTGCGCCGCATCGGCTACGCCGCCGGCGATGGCGATGCCGACGCGCGCGCGGTGGTGGAAGGCCAGTTCCTGTCCATGCGCCTGCGCGCCGAGGCCGCCGGCATCCGCCCGGTCGAGCTGTGCGCCACCGGCGGCGCGGCGCAGAACGCGGCCATCCTGCAGATCGCTGCTGACGTGCTGCAGTGCCCGGTGCGACGCTCGCAGATCACCAACACGGCGGCGCTGGGCGCGGCGGTGCGGGCGCTGCGGTTGGTGTCGGGAGGCGACTGGATGGAGGTTGCCGCTGCGGCGGTGGCGCCTCATCTGGGGGCGCCGAACGTGCCGCGGCCGGCGGTCGCCGCCGTCTATGCCGATCTGGCGCGCAGCTATGCGCGGGCCGAGGCGGAGGCGCTCAGGGCAGGGTGACGCCGCGGCGCGCCTTCGAGCCGTCGCGATGCTCCACATGCAGGTCGCAGAACAGGAAGTTGCCGTACTTGCCGTGCCGATTGCCGACCAGCTGCCAGCCACCCTTCTGGGCGTACCAGTCGTTGCCGTCGCCCAGCAGCAGACGTTCGGCTGGGTGGTGCAGTTCGCTCCAGAAGATCACGCGTCCGACGATCCCGTCGGAATCGGTCGAGCCGACCGAGTCGTGGTCGCTCTTGCTCTTGCTCGGCTCCCGGGCGAATTGCAGCAGGTAGTTGCTCTTGGTGAACCCCTTGCACCAGGCGTTCATCGGATTCTTGAACGACGGGCATCCGTTGACCAGCTTGCTGCCGCTGCCCGCCTGGTCGTCGACATAGGTCTGGAGGGCGCCGAACCACGGGGTGCCCGCCAAGGCGGTGGGAACCATGGCCCCTTCCCAATCGTGGCTGTAACTGCTGGCCGCAATGCCGAGCTGACGCATGTTCGACCCGCAGCGCATGGCCTTCGACGATTCCTTCACCAGCGAGATCGATGGCAGCATCATCGCCGCCAGCACCGCGATGATGCTGACCACGACCAGGAGCTCGATAAGCGTAAAACCGGACTTCACACCGGTATCATCCGCAATCGACGATGCGCGGCAATCGGCAAGAATCTGGCCGTGGGCGATGGCGCAGTCCCGATCCGTATGCGGGCATCCCTTTGTCGGTGTTCGATTTGCGAGCAAGGAGGGTTGCGCAACGATGGCTGCGGATGATACTGCCGTCTCATTGCCAGACATGTCAGGCGGCTCGCTTCGAGGTCCGTCAGCAGCTGGACCATCGGATCGATGATGCATTTCGACCAGTTCGGGCTTTCTGAGCCCATCCTCCGCGCCGTCGGCGCCGAGGGATACACCACCCCCACGCCCATCCAGGCCAAGGCCATCCCGCCGGTCATGGAAGGGCGCGACCTCGTCGGCATCGCCCAGACCGGCACCGGCAAGACCGCCGCCTTCGCGCTGCCCATCCTGCACCGCCTGGCCCAGGGTCAGCCGCGCAACCCGCGTCAGATCCGCTGCCTCGTGCTGGCGCCCACGCGCGAGCTGGCCGCCCAGGTTGGCGACAGCTTCCGCACCTACGGCAACGGCCAGCAGCTGCGCAGCACGGTGATCTTCGGCGGCGTCGGCCAGAACCCGCAGGTGCAGGCCCTGCGTACCGGCGTCGACATCTGCGTCGCCTGCCCGGGCCGTCTGCTGGATCTCATCCAGCAGGGCCACTGCCGTCTCGACCATGTCTCGATCCTCGTCCTCGACGAGGCCGACCGCATGCTCGACATGGGCTTCATGCCGGACATCAAGCGCATCGTCCAGCGCGTGCCGCAGCAGCGCCAGACCCTGCTGTTCTCCGCCACCATGCCGCGCGAGATCCGCGAGCTGGCCTCGTCGATGCTGCGCGATCCCGTCGAGGTGTCGGTGGCTCCGGTGTCGTCCGCCGCCGAGACCGTCGCGCAGAGCGTCTACCACGTGCCCAAGTCGCTGAAGCAGTCGCTGCTGAACCAGCTGCTGCAGGGGCCCGGGGTCGAGCGCGCCATCGTCTTCACCCGCACCAAGCACGGTGCCGACAAGGTCGTGCGCAAGCTCGCCCAGGTCGGCATCCGCGGCGAGGCGATCCACGGCAACAAGAGCCAGAACCAGCGCATCCGCGCCCTCGACGCCTTCAAGAAGGGGCAGATCCGCGTGCTGGTCGCCAGCGACATCGCCGCCCGCGGCCTGGACGTCGACGGGATCACCCACGTGGTCAACTTCGACATCCCCAACGAGCCCGAGACCTACGTGCACCGCATCGGCCGCACCGGCCGCGCCGGCGCCACCGGCACGGCCTGGAGCCTGTGCGATGGCGAGGAGCGCGCCTACCTCAAGGACATCGAGCGCATCATGAAGCGCCAGGTCCCGGTCGCTCCGCTGCCCACCGACCTGCCGCCGGCCCCGCCCGATCTGCCCAATGAGTTCCGCCCGCAGCGCGGCGGCGGCGGTAGCGGCTTCGGCCGCCGTCCGCACGGCCACGCCCCGGAACGGCCGCAGGATCCGCACCGCAGCGGTCACGGCCAGCCCGGCCGCCGCAACGGCGGGCGCGGCTTCGGCGGCGGTGGTGGTGGCGGTGGTGGACGTGGTCGCAGCGGCCCGCCGAGCCGTTCGTCTAGCTGGTGACCTGTCCGTCGAGGTAGTCGATCATGGCCATCCTGCTGTCGTGCCGCGGCCTGACCAAGGCCTACGACGCGCACCCGCTCTTCGAGGACCTGGCGTTCGGCATCGATGCCGGGTCGCGGACCGGCATCATCGGGCCGAACGGCTCCGGCAAGTCGACCCTCGTGCGCATCCTCGCCGGCCTGGAGATCCCGGACTCCGGCGAGGTGGCGCTGGCCAGCGGCACGCGGCTGGTCTACCTGCCACAGCGCGACGAGTTCGAGCCCGGCGCGACACCATTGTCCGTCCTGCTGGCGGTGGTGTCGCCCGATGCCGAAGAGCATGAACGCGAGCACCGCGCGCGCCGTACGCTGACCGACGCCGGTTTCGGCCAGGGCGGCAATGCCGGCATCCTGCAGCCGGTCGAGCAGCTGTCCGGCGGCTGGCGCAAGCGCCTGGCCATCCTGCGCGCGGTGGCGCGCGAGCCCGACCTGCTGCTGGCAGACGAGCCGACCAACCACCTCGACCTGGAAGGCATCTGGTGGCTGGAACGGCTGGTCGCCGAAGCGCGGTTCACCGTCGCCCTGGTCAGCCACGACCGCTTCTTCCTCGAACGGGTGTGCGACCGCGTCATCGAGGTCAACAAGCTCTACCCCGGCGGCATGTTCCAGTCGCAGGGCGGCTATGCGTCCTTCCTGGAGAAGCGCGCCGAGTTCGTCGCCAACCAGCGCAAGCAGCAGGACGTGCTCGACAACGTCATGCGCCGCGAGGTCGCCTGGCTGCGCATGAACCCGGCGGCGCAGATGCGCAAATCCAAGGCGCGCATCGACCGCGCCGGCGAGCTGGGCGACCAGCTCAACAGCCTGAAGTGGCGCAACAACCAGAACCGCACGGTGGACATCGACTTCACCGCCACCGGCCGGCGCACCAACGATCTCGTAGTGGTCGATGGGGTGGCGAAGAAGCTGGGCGGCAAGGCCCTGTTCGCCGACGTCGAGCTGACTCTGTCGCCGGGTATGCGCCTGGGTCTCATGGGTCTCAATGGCAGCGGCAAGACCTCGTTTCTGAAAGTGGTCTGCGGCCAGCTGCAGCCTGACGCAGGCAAGGTGAAGCTGGCGAGCAACCTCAAGGTGGTCTACTTCGACCAGCGGCGCGAGGCTCTGGATCCGCACATCCCGCTGCGCAAGGCGCTGTGCCACAGCGGCGACACCGTGATCTACCGCGGTCGCGGCATGCACATCGCGGCGTGGGCGAAGCGCTTCCTGTTCAGTCCGGCGCAACTGGACCTGGAGGTTGGCAAGCTGTCGGGCGGCGAGCAGGCGCGCGTGCTGATCGCCGACCTGATGCGCAAGGACGCCGACCTGCTGGTGCTGGACGAGCCGACCAATGACCTCGACATCCCGTCGCTGGAGGTGCTGGAGCAGAGCCTGCTCGACTTCCCTGGCGCGGTGATGCTGGTGACGCACGACCGCTGGCTGCTGGAGCGCGTATCGACGCAGCTGCTGGCATTGGATGGCCAGGGCGGCGCCTTCCGCGTCGCCGACACCGCGCAGTGGGAGGACCTCGCCGCGCGCATGGCCGCCGCACGCACGCCCGCAGAGGCGGCGCCTGCCGCCGCCAAGGCAGCGCCGGCCAAATCGTCCGGCCCGGGGCTGAGCAAGCCCGAGCGCCGCGAGCTGGAGCGTATGGAGGACAAGATCACCGCCGCCGACGCCGCCATCGCCGCGGCCGAGGCCGAGGTGAACGCTGCCGGCAGCGACATGGTGCGGCTGGAGAAGGCCTGTGCCGCCCTCGCCGCCGCCCAGGCTGAGTCCGAGCGCCTCTACGCGCGCTGGGCCGATCTCGAATCGCGCGCGTAAACAGCTGGCGTAGCGATTATTGCGTTTGTTCGCCTGATGCTGTGTGCGGTCGTCCGTGATGGTCTGTCACGAATCTGGTTTATATCAGTTATGATATTATAAACTCCAGCTGCGAGGATCGCCATGCCCAGCCGCCGTTCGCACGCCGTCCTTGCCGCCGTCCTGGCATGCGCGACCAGCCTGCCCGGACTGGACGTGCCCGATCTGACCGTGCCCGGCACGCTGGGCATCCAGATCAAGACCAGCGATCCGGCGGAGATGGAGCAGGTCGCGAAGCTCGGCGTGCGGATCATGCGTCGCGGCTTCTATTGGGACACGATCGAGACCCAGAAGGGCGTCTACGACTTCAGCTCCTACGACGTGGTCGTCGACAAGGCCGATGCGCTGGGCGTGCGCCTGATCGGCTGCCTCTTCGCCAACGGCAAGAAGCTCTACGAGCCGAGCGCTCCGCACCAGGGGCGCGCCATCCAGACCGAGGCCGGTCGGCAGGGTTACGCTGCCTGGGCCGCGGCCTGCGCCGCCCGCTACAAGGGCCGCAACATCTACTGGGAGATCTGGAACGAGCCCAACGTGCAGACCTTCTGGCGCAAGGGCACGCACAACAGCGAGGAGTTCGCCGACGAATACAGCCGCCTGGTCCTGGCGGCGGCGCCGGCGATGCGGGCTGCCGATCCCGGCTGCTTCATCATGGCCGGATCGGTGTCGAACTACTGGGAGCCGGTCTACGCCTGGACCGAGCACTGCTTCAAGCGCGGCGTCCTGGGCAGCGGCATCCGCGCCTGGTCGGTGCATCCCTATGGCGTGAAGACGCCCGAGGAGCACGCGGCCGGCGGCGGTGGCGGCCACGAGCGCATGCGCGCGCTCATGCGCACGCACAACAACGGCGTCGAACTGCCGCTGATCAACTCCGAGCGCGGGTTCTCGGTGTCGAAGACCGAGGAGGGCTGGTCCGGCGGATCGCTGGAACGCGCCCTGGAATTCCAGGCCTGGCATCTCGTGCGGCAGTACATGGTCGATCTGATGACCGGGGTGCGCGGGACGATCTGGTACGAGTGGGGTGGCGACCAGTTCGGCCTGATGGGCAAGGATGGGAAGCCGCGCCCGGCGCACCGCGCCTGCGAGACCCTGGTCGCCAGGCTGGGCGGCTTCGCCTACGCGGAGCGCATCGAGGCCGGCTCGCCGCAGGACTATCTGCTGGCGTTCAGGCATCCGGATGGCCGACGCATGCTGGTGGCTTGGACGGCTCCGCCTCCGGGCAAGGCGCCCGACGCCTATGTCGAGCACAGCGTCGCGTTGCCTGCCGCCGCCGCTGCGGCGACGGTGACGGTCAGCGTCCTCGGGGTGGAGTCGCCGCTGCCCAGCGAGGGCGGCACGCCGGTGCTGCGCCTGAGCGGCGCTCCGCAGTACGTGGCCTACTGAACCGCCTCAGACCGGCAGGCTCTCCAGATCGTCCGCCGCCCAGGGCATGAACTGGATCTCGGTCCGCTCCTGGTCCTTGGGCACGATGGTCTGGTAGTAGTCGCAGTGGAACCAGCGTGGGCTGTCATCCTTGATGTAGCCCAGGCGCTGCAGGCAGTCGGGGATCGGCTTCGCCCCGCCGACCAGGTTGGCGTAGTCGACCAGGCGCGTGCGCAGGCTGCGCAGGACGATGCGGACGGGCTCGTCCGGCGGAGTGCGCGGGGGCAGTTGTGCGCGCAGCAGGATGAACCAGGCGTCGCGTTCGCCGGTGTAGGCCCGCCAGTGGCGGTACATCGACTGGTTCTGGCTGGGCACGCGGCGACGGATGATGATCAGGCGTCCGGTCAGGTCAGCCACCGCAGGCTTCCTTGCGCGGTGCGACGAAACGCGGCTGCGACCAGCAGGCCCTGCCGTCGGCCGTGCGCAGTACGACGCGCACCACGCCCTCGGAGCCGCTGTCGTCGTGGCGCCCGCTCCTGCCGTGACTGCGCGCCAGGGCGAAACCGCCGCGGCCGATGACCTCGGCATCGACGTCCTCGTCGCAGGTCCAGGCGACGTGGCGCGGGCTCTCGTCCAGCAGGGGGGCGAGGCCCTCCTGGCAGAGGAAGACGCCGAAGGACAGGGCCGACACGATGTTGGCCGGGCGTGGGCGCAGCACGTCCAGATCGATGGTTCCGCGCACGCCGTAGCAGGGCTGGCCGAGGGCGAGCAGCGCGTCCCAGCACGCCTCGTCGGCCTCGTCGGCGATCGCCAGCAGGCGTACACCCTCGGCCAGGGCGATGCGTTCGCGGCCCAGGGCCTGGGCGGGATTCGCGAGCAGCAGCAGAGCGCCCTGGCCGGCGATGGCGCGGACGCAGCGGGCGATGGCGCCGGGGACCGGTTCGCTCGCCTCTGGCTCGGGCAGATCGATCGGTTCGGCGGCGAGGACGCGCAGATCGAGGGGCGCATCGGCGCAGCGCCAGGCGAGACGGGCGTGCCACAGGGCCAGACCGTCCGGCCCGCCGAGAACCGGACAGGCCTCGCCGATCGCATCGAGGGGGCGCAGGCGGACGCGCATGCCGCCATGCTGCCGATGCGTGGTCGCCGCGCTACGGGGTCGCCGGCGCGGGCTCCGCGGCAGCCGGTGGCGTC
>JAFLCQ010000082.1 GCA_017302815.1 Planctomycetota bacterium | reverse complement strand
GCGCGGCGGCCTGCGGATTGGCCGCGGCCTGCTCGGCGGCCTTGGTCGCCTTCTCCTCCTTCGAACGCTGCTCCATCAGGGCCTCGACATCGACGCCGAGCTGCTTGCAGCGCTTGGTGAAGTCCTCCTTGTCCATCGACTTGTCCCAGGCGTCGAGGGCATCGACCTCGCCGGCCTTCACCCGCGCCTCGAGGGCGTCGTTGAGCAGCTGCATGCCGTACCGGGCGCCGGTCTGCATCGCCGAGGGGATCTGGAAGGTTTTGCCTTCGCGGATCAGGGCGGCGACGCCGCTGGTCACGAAGAGGATCTCCAGCGCGGCACAGCGGCCGCCGCCCTTCTTCTTGAGCAGGGTCTGGGCGACCACGCCGCGCAGCGAGCCGGCCAGCATCAGGCGGATCTGCTCCTGCTCGTCGGCGGGGAACTGGTTGATGATGCGGTCCACCGTCGAGGCGGCGGTCGAGGTGTGCAGGGTGCCGAACACGAGGTGGCCGGTCTCGGCGGTCTCGATGGCGATGCGCGTCGTCTCGAGGTCGCGCATTTCGCCCACCAGCACGATGTCGGGGTCCTCGCGCAGGGCGGCGCGCAGGGCGGCGGCGAAGGACTTGGTGTGGTTGTGCACCTCGCGCTGGTTGACCAGGCACTGCTTGGCGGGGTGGACGAACTCGACCGGGTCCTCGATGGTGATGATGTGCTCTTTGCGCGTCGAGTTGATGTGGTCCATCATCGCCGCGAGGGTGGTCGACTTGCCCGAGCCGGTCGGGCCGGTGACCAGGATCAGGCCCTTCTTGTAGTCGCACAGGCGCATGACGCCGGGCGGCAGGCCGAGCTGCTCGGCGCTGATGATCTTGTCGGGGATACGGCGGAAGACCGCGCCGATGCCGAAGCGGTCGCGGAAGTAGTTGCAGCGGAAGCGGCCGACGCCCTCCAGGGCGTAGGCGAAGTCGGTGTCGGAGGTCTCCTCCCACTGCTTCTTGTTCCGTTCCGGGCAGATCTCGAACAGGATCTGCTGCAGCTGGTCCTTGTTCAGCTTCGGCGCGCCGGGCAGAGGCACCATGTCGCCCGCCGAGCGGATCATCGGCGTGTGCTCGGAGGTGACGTGCAGGTCGGAGGCCTTCTGCTCCGCCATGATCTTGAACAGGTTGTCGATCCAGGCCATGTCGCCTCCGCTGGTGCGCGGAAACTACAGCCCCCGCATTGCCTTGGCAATGCGGGGGCTGGTGGCGGACTCTCTGGTCATTCAACGATGCGGGTCCAGCTGCCCACGCCGGAAGCGGTGACGCCGAAGGGTGTGAAGGGCGGGGTGCCCTGCTCGGTCAGCAGGTCGTAGTTGAAGTCCATCTTGCGGTTGGGCGGGCCCTGCACCGCCCCGATCTGGCCAGCCCAGTCCGCCGCGGCAATCCCGTACTCGGACAGCCACGATGCATCGTTGGAGATGAAGCCAAACGGCGTGAGGCCGTACAGCTTGGGAGACTCCAGCAGGTAGCTGCGGGTGTATCGGCGGCTATCCATGACCACAAGGCTGCCAAGGAAGCTCATGTCCTGACCCACCCAGTCCTCAAGATACTCCATGGTGTTGATGAAGGCGGCGCATTCGCCATAGCGCACGGTCTGCCGGGTCGTCGGCTGGTTGTGGGTGAGGATCGAAGCGAAGTACGAAGTGCTGGTCGCCTGCGGCAGGGGGCATGAAGCCACCTGGTTGTAGGCCAGGGTGCCTCCGCCACTGACGACGTAGCCCGACGCGGCGTTCAGATCGAGTCCGGCCTGCTTGAAGTTCGCATCCGACCACGCGTTGGAGAGCAGGGTCACCATGTCGGCCATCAGCGCGCAGGGCGTGAGCTTTGGCGGCGTACCGCCGTTGTAGTTCACCGTGTTGGCAACCGTGTTGAAGTCGCCCTGCACGAACAGCTGGTTGGGCGTGCAGATCGAGGTCTTCGACGCACCGAAGTCCACAGTCCCGCTGCTGGGCAGACCCCAGTCGATCTCCGCGCCATTCACAACTCGGACGCCATGGATGAAGTCCTGAGGCTTGAAGGCCGGGCCGCGATTCAGCGCATACGGCTGCAGCTGGCCGCGCAGGTAGGCATAGGTGCTGGTGAACTGGTCGAGGGAACGGAAGTTGTCCGCCGCGGTGGAGAGCAGGCTAGCCGTGTCGGTCGCCGAGGTCATGCCGTTTGGCAGCTGGTAATTGTACGGATTCATCTGGCCGGGCAGCGGGTTCCAAGGGTAGCGGTTGGTGCGCGCGGTGTAGAACAGGCCGTTGAACGACTCCGCCAGGCTGACGTTGTGCGCGGCGTCGATGGTCGGAACGGTCCCGCCTGTGATCGGCTTGGCCACCGCATCCTGCAGCTGGGTCGCCTTGAAGTAGTCCTGCAAGGCCCGCATGTTGAGCGTCAACAGGGTGGCCTTGCCCAGGAAGATGCGATTGGTCACATCATCGTGGGTGATGGTGTCGCTGTCGCCATCCGGGTCCTTCTCCAGGGTGCGCTCCTCATCCCACCAGCGCGACTGGCTCCAGAACTCACGCGGATTGTAGATCCACTCTTCGGTCGCCAGACGACCGCTCGGCGTATCTTCGCTATGGCTGAAGAAGGCCTCGGTGATGTCGTGGACACCCCACAGCACCTGGTACTGACTGGCCAGATACTTGGACACCAGCGACGCTCCACCCGCGGCCGCCTCCCAATCGTTGCGATCGATGGTCGCTGAATCACCCGAGTCCGTGGTGGTGATCTCGATGTTTGACACCGCCGCAGTGGTCGCATTCGCCATCGGATTGGAGACGGATGAGATGCCCGCCCCGCTGTTGTGCGACGCCGTGCCGGTACCGGTCGGATGCCTGGTATAGTCGTAGCCGCGCAGAACGGTGATGCTGGTGGTGCTGTTGACGCTCTGGATCTGCATCAGCTCGTAGTCGCACTGGATGACATCACCGACCGCCATGCCAGCCGTCGAGGCGACGTTGATCACGGTCGAACCGCCCATGGTCCCGGCGCTGACGCTGGACGTGAGCGTGGTCCAATAGCGCGGTCCGCCCTGGACGGCCAGCCCCAACTGCATGTCGGTGCCAGCATAGTCGCCGCTCAGACGCACGATCTCAGCCCCGCTGGCGATGCTCGTATTGCTGGTGCCCAGCTGGCCGCGCGACACCGTCAGCGTACCCGCGCCAGATGTACCGGATGCGGCGGTCACACGGATGATCTCGGATCCGACCCGCACCAGGTCGCCGTAGACGAAGGGGCTGATGTCGGCGACCACGATGCTCGTGCCAGTGCCGGGGTTGTTCGAGATGGTCGACTTCTGGACGTTGAACCAGCGTCCCACGTCCAGGATGGCAGTGCTGCCGTCGCTGCGGGTCAGAGGCACGAACGAGCCCGAATCGCCGATGCGGTAGAGGAAGCGAACCTGGGTGGTGCCGACCTTCTCCAGGCGCAGCCAGACCGCATCGGTGCCGAATGGCGGCACCAGCGGCACGGTGGCGGGAACGTCGTCGGTCCAGCGCACGTTCTGGGCGGTGCCACCGCTGTTCAGGACCTGGCCGACCGTCGTGGCGGACGAGGCGGTGGAACGACCGCTGGTGGGTACGGTCGGCAGCAGGCTCTTCTGCGTCGATCCCGCTGACGGCGGGGCGGTCTGCGTGCTGGTGTAGTACCACTGGTCGGGCCGGAAGCCGCCGGTGTTGGGCGGCGTCAGCGAGCCCCATAGCGCGGCATACCAGGGCAGGTACTGCGGCGTCTGGTTGTAGAACCAGCCGATGTTCTGGCTGTTGTCGCCGCTGGAGATGCCTGAACCAGGCACGATGTTGCCATAGGCCGAGGTGAAGCTGTTGCTGTCGAAGGAGTAGTAGCGGGCACGATCGAGGCGGAAGGTGCGTGGCACCACGCGGATCAGCGGGACTCCCGCGATGTGCGACACGGCGGCGGTCAGCACGCCACGCTCGACCGTCAACGTCGTTCCGCTGACGTTGGTCACCCGCATCAGCTCGAAGTTCGGCTGGGCCGTGAAGGCCGTCGGTGCGGTCGGTGGGATGGGCAGCGGATAATTGGCGGCCGCGTTGGGCACGCGCAGGATGTCACCAGCGATGATGTTCGCCGTGCCGCTGGCGAGATTGGCGATGGTGATGGTGGTCGCCGCCGCGGTGCAGGCGGTGCCAAGCTGGGCCGAGCACGGATTGATCAACATGCTGCCTGAGACATAACCGGCCGCTGCAGTTCCGAGTCTGGCGCGGTTCACCGTGACGGTATGGTTGGCTGCATTGGTCGCTGGCGCATTGATGGCGGTCGCCGTCACCGCCTCCTGGCCGATGGTGTAGGTCTCGCCAACGCGGAACTCCCAGGCGTCCACGACGGCGATGGTCGTCGCCGCCGTGGTGTTGGCGACCGCCGCACGCGTCGCCTGCACATCGGGGTAGCCGACCGGCTGGGTGGGGGTGGTGGGATCCGGCAGGACGCTGTCGGCCAGCGCCGGGGGATCGCTGAGGCTCGGAAAGCTGGGCAGGCTGGTCACCACGGTGTGACCCGACCCGTAGGTTGCATTCATGAGATCGCGGGTTTCGGTCGCAGTCAGGTAGCGCACGAAGGTGCTGCCCTGGTAGACCTTGGGACGGGTATCGGGTGATCCGGTGAGGTAGAAGACCGTCTTGTCGGTCGCCACCTGGGTGGGGCCAGCTATCGACTCCGATCCGTAGATGGTGGTGCCGTTGTTGGTGTTGGTCCAGGACTGCTGGAAACCGGTGGATGTGTAGGGGGCGTAACCGCCCGTGACCGAGGCGTTGGGGTTGCCGTAGTAGCGCACGCCGTAGAGCGTGGTGTAGGAACCCGCGGTTGGAGTGACGAAGGAGTTGGTGCCGCTTTGCAGGGTGGTCGTGATCAGCGAACCAGGAGCCGTGTAGCCGCTTTGCGTCGCATCGGCGGTTCCGGCAAGGGCACGCTCGAAGAAGCGAAGACCCTTGCCGCGGTCATTCACTGTCGGCGCGCTGCTGTAGATGAAGAGCTGATTGTAGGCGTCGTCCAGGGTCGCCGGATCCAGGTTCCAGTACCAGGTGGCGGTGGCCGACTGGTACTTATTCCCTGTGGGCCGCTTGCGCGTGGACAACGACAGCGGGCCGACATAAACCTTGTCCACCGTCCCTTCGGCAATGGCGAAGGGCGGGTTGTTCCTCACGGTCAGGTTGGTGAAGCGCACATCCGAGGTGCCGCTGCCGGTGCCGCCCCACACGCTGGCGCCGGTGGTGCTGGGCATGTAATCGGTGGTCGTCCACTTGCTCGGGGTCACAGCCGATGGCTGTGCGTAATTGGGCCCGATCGCCAGCAGCTTGGCCTTGCGCGTCACGGTCGCCGGATCGGTGAGGATGCCGTCGCTGTTCGCGTCCTCGCCGGTATCCAGGGTACCGTTGTTGTTCTTGTCCTCGCTCGTCATCTCGCCCGCACCATTGGTGCTGCCGCTCGCCCAGGTCGCCGAACCGACGAACTTGGTCTGGCCGGTGGCCTGCCCCGCCACGCTCGCCTGTCCGCGCTCCTGCAGGAACAGCCCACGGGTCGGGCTGTAGCAAATGGCGGCATAGACGCCGCGCCCGTCCCTGAGCATCGGGAAGCCGACTCCGGGCCTCAGCATCAGCCCGACCTTCTGCAAGGCGTTGCCGGTGACCTTGTCGAGCCTCAGCTGGGCGGCAGTGAATTTCGACCAGTCCAGACCCTGGGCGACCCGGGTCGTCGCATCATTGAGTCGAGGCCGCAACTGAGCGCTTGGCACGGACGCCAGCGGCACCGTCGTGAGATCGGTCGACTGCCAGGAGAAATCGAGCCTTCGGGTTATGCTGCCGCCGGTATACGGCGTGTACCATTCCATCACGACCGGGTACTGCTGCGCGGCGGTCAACGCGATGGCGGTACTGGTCGACGTGAAACTTCCAGCGGTGGACATCCACCGATCCACCACCCGCTGTCCATCGACCCACAGGCGAACGCCATAGGAGTGCGTCAGGACGAACTGGTAGGTAGCCGATACAGTCGGCACGACGAAGCCTTCGTAGCGCACGCTGAATCCCGTGCTGCCAACACCGGCGATTCCGGGCAGGCCCGAAGTGGCGCTGACCGTCGGCGTGCTCTCGACCCTCGAACCTGCCGGAAAACCGCCATACGGGCCGCGCCAGCTGTAGGCGGCCATCAGGGTGTTGTACGAGCAGTCGTTCCAGTAGGTCGCCAGCAGACCGTTGACGCTGGTGTCGATCTTGGATTGGCCCAGCTGAACCATGCGCCAATTCTCGGCGTAGTAATGCGGATAGCGGGTGATGCCGGCATTCGTGTCGGCAATGCCATTGGGGTAATTCGGGCCTGGATTGTTCGCCGCGCGCAGCTCGACCGATCCTCCAACGGCGTAGCTCTGGCTGGAGGCGGCTTCGTTGATGTGCACGTAGGCGCGGTTGATGTAGTTGGTGCCATCGTATACCACCGGAATGTTGCCGCTGGCCTGGGTATAGGTCGATCCACCGCTATTTGTCTTGCGATAATTTGAGTTGCTGCTGCCGTTCTGCACCTCCCAGAGCTCGCTGGAGACATCGCTGGCGGTGAAGGGCCACATCGTCGGACGGGTGTGCTTGCCGTAGGCAAAAGGCAGCGCGTCGCTGCTGGACAGCGGCACCATCGACGCCGGAGAGTAGATCGTGCCGTCGGGCACCGGGCGCTCGCGGATGACCAGGCCGACGGATTCGGGCTGGCTGGTCGCAGCGAGACCGGTGTTGTCGACCACCTCCCATCCGATGAATTCGCTCAGGGTGCCGCCGAGCTTGCGCTTCAGGAACAATGAGGGCGACCCGAGGGCGTAGCGCAGGTACTGTCCCGGCACCTCGATGCCGGCATAGGCGCCGGAGGTGATCATGCGCGTCGACTGCGACTGGTCCGGCTGCAGGAACAGCGGCCGGGCGTATTCATGCGGTTCGCCCGGCAGCTGCTGCCAACGGCTGGTCCACGAGCCGCCGACTCCAGGTTCGTTAGCCGACGATGCGGTGTGCGCGGACGTGCACAGGTAGTAATTGCCACGGTGCCGCACCACGTTGACCGCGGTGGTGACGAAATTGGTGTTGGCCCCGTCTGCCGTCGGCGCAGGGAAGTCCGCGACATAGGCGGTCCCAGTCGTCCATGCCGCAGTCGGATACTCCAGCTTCTGCACCTCCATCGGACGCGACTCGAGGATGCGAGGCAGGCGGACATAGCGTCCACCGGTCTGGTTCTGTCGCACCATCGACTCGAAGCCGTTGGGTGCGTTCTGGCTATAGGTCGTGGTCCACTTCGATGTGGCAGCGCGATCGACATCGCGCGAGTCGTTGGCCGGCAGAGTTCCATCGGCGATGCCGCGGATCGCCGCGCCATTGATCTGCACCCGGTCGTCGGTGCCCGACATGGCAGATGTTTGCAGGCCCGACGCGTCGCGCACGCGGTTCGGATTGATGATCACGCCGCCGAAGGTGGCGGTAGGCACGGTGCCGTCGCTGAGGTCCGGCGAGGTGTAATGCTGCGTCGAATTCGAACCCGACGCGGTCTCGCCGACAGCTGGGGCGCTGCTGAGGCTATAGCTGCTGCCGTCAATCGCGAATCCCGCCGGAGCGGTTCCCATCGGGAAGCCGTTGAAGGCGCCGAACATGGTCTGCTTACTGAGCCTGAACACACCATCGACGCCGGTCACGCGCACCTTGTCGACGGACTCCCAGTAGGCCTGCCACTGGGTCCCGGAGCCGGGCTGGGTGGCGACCGAACCCGTATGGGCCGCCGTGCACTTGTACTTGGTCCCTCCGGACTCGATGCGATCGCTGATCTTATACGGGGTGCCCGCAGACCACGCCGTCCACGCACCGGTATCTGGTCCGATCTTGGTCGAGCCCAGGGTTGGCTTCAGCGCCAGCCAGGAATTGCTGGTCGGTGACGACCCAAGATAGATGGAGCCGTTCGAGTGGACATTGCCGAGCACGGAGAGATCCGTGCCATGCGACATCTCAAGGTCGCCCTTGGGGCCATCGGCCGCATAGAAGATCACCCAGCGAAACAGCGGCTGGTTGTTGATGGACACGTAACGCACGCCCTGCGCCCGCGCCAGCGTCCGGTTCTGCTCCTTCTTCGCATCGCTGGCGTCATCTCCAACCTCGGACAGCATGCGCGATTCGCCCGCCACGCGGAAGAGGTAGACGTAGTCGTTGGTCTGCCAGTCGAGATCGTTGTTCTTGGCCGTCTGCAAACCCGTGGGGGGTGTCCAGGATTGCTCCGGGCTAGGGTTGGCGATGAATGGGATGGCGTTCCCATCAGGACTCTTGAACGGGGTCACGACCGGCTCGATCTTCCAGCGCACTTCGCACGAACCGATGATGTCCGCCCCGAAGTTGTCCTTGAAGCTGGCGAAGGTCGCCGGATCACCCGAGGCTGCCATGTTGATGACAGCCTGCTGCCGCCGCGTCAGCACGGCCTCAAGAGCCGCCACCGCCATGCTCTGGTTGACTCCCGAGGCGGTCATGGCTTGGCGGGTGGAGAACGACGCGGTGGATGTGACGATCATGGACCCCGCAAGGGCGATGACCACGATGCCCATCAGCAACGCGTTTCCCCGACGGGCTTCAGAACACAGTCTGTTATCCATGGCTCACTCCCTGTGCGATCGCTACGTGAATATGGTGGGCCGCAGTGCCGTCAGTGGGGCACGCCGAGCGGTGTGGTTCCGAGGGTCGACTGGATGGCCGACACATCCGCCGACGAAGAACGGGACCGCATGCCGATGATGGATTCGGAGATGCGGGAGATGACCACATCCCGGTTCATGGTCTGGCGTCGGGCCATGTAGAGGCGGACGCGGATCTGGTTTGGCGACAGCGTGGTGACCTCGCTGGCCCCCACATCCACGGTGCGGAAGGTGTCGAATACGATGCGCACCACGTTGTCGCTCAGGACACGGTCGATGCGCATGCGGTAGTTCGCGCTCATCGCGTCGGCCTGCCGCACGGGCAGCAGTTGGCCGATCTCAACCCCCTCTGTAACGCCAGCCGGGAGAGATGTCACCCGAACCTTGTGTGCTCGCACCAGCCTGCCCAGCCCGAGCGGGGATTCGCGACCCAGGCCGGCGGGGGAGGGGCAAGGCACGACGGCGTAGGTGTACTCGCGCAACTTCTCCTGGTACCAATCGGCCTTGGTCATGGTGGGCGTTTCCACCGTGTCCCACTGCACCTTGACCGGCAGGTCCTCATCGGTCCCGGCGGCGTTGATGTCGTACCAGCCTGCATCCAGGATGGCGCCGTACGGCATCGAGTCCGCGTTGCGCTCGGCGTATCCGGTCACGGTGGAGCCGCTCATGACAGGCTCCCACCCGCTGGCATGGAGGACGCCCAGCTTGTCGTGGATGCCCGCCGTGTCGCCCGCGGACTGCCAATCCTCACGCTTCAGTTTGCCGTCAACACCACTGAAATTCAGCAGCCTGCCGCCGGCCCCGCTTCGCGCCGCCGAGGCATATACCGCTGAACGGACCCTGATCGCCCGGTCGGCGTCGTCGGCGTCGATGTCGTAGCTCTCGGCGCCGCCATCATAGCTGCCGGTGATCGCCCGCAGGAATACGATCTCCTGGGAGCGCGCTTTGAAGCTGGTCGACCAGGCTGGTTCACTGAGCGCCGATCCGGCATCCGCGTCGCCGCCAGGCAGCGTCGTCGGCAGATTCAAGGCAACGGCAATGGCCGGTCGCTGCGTGATCGTAAAACGCGAGCCGAGCCCCGATGTCTGGGTTCCAGTCGAATCCTGGACCTGGATGTAGGGATAGTACCAGGCGCTGCGGTCGACCGCCTGGGAGTTCGAGGCGAAGGCGATCGCGTCGATCAGACCGTTCCCATTGATGTCTTCGGATGCCGTCAGCACATTGTCCTGATCAATATCCTCGCTGGTCGGCAGGTACCAGCCCGAGAAGGTCAGGTCGTCCGCGATGGACCTCATGATCAGCATGGATTCACGTGCGATTTCGTCTTTCGCCGCCGCGTTGGTTTCCTGCAGCTTGGTGTTGCTGAGGACTTCCATGCTGAGCGTGAGTGCGCCAACCAATACCACCGTGGTGATCATCACCTCAACCAGCGTCAGGGCTCCGCGTGCGTTGGCAGGCATGGCTTACTCTCCCCTGGCCACAAACAGCTCGAGGCGGTTCTGAAGTCGATATGGGTCGCTCACGTGATCCCATGGCCCCCAGGTGATGATGATGCGTGCTGCAATCGGTTGCCCCGAGGCGATAAATGCAGTCGGTGCGGATGTGCCGTCCGGATCATACGAGGCCCCGCCGGTGCCAGGCCTGTACCCGGTCTTCACCAGCGGATAAGGTTGGCTGCCCGCGACATAGATGTTGTCGCGGAAGGCCTTCGACGTCTCCGCTCCGGTCGAGAACAGCCCGGGTTCGGTCGCCACGGTCGCACCGCTGTCCAGCATGGTGTCGATTGCCCGATACCATTCGAGATAGACATGGATGTTCTCGGGCAGGCCACCCGTTGCGATCAGCCCGAGACTATTGACGACCAGGCCCAGTTGGCTGATGTCATCGGCGGCGTTGGCTGCCCGTTCTGTAAGCGGAGGATGGCCCGAACCATCCGCGTAGCGACCGTAGGACCATGGCCGAGTCCCCAGTGTCGACCAGTCGGCTGTCTGGATCCGTTCCGCCAAGGCGGAAGCTATCTCGCTGGCCACCTGACGCTGCTTCGACTGCTCCCGCATGAGCTGCTGTTGGCCGGTGACGCCCATGAATGTGGTCAGGGTCACAACCATCAGAGCGATGGCGACCATGACCTCGGCAAGAGACATGCCACATTGGAGATTGGGACGATGCATCATGGCGGCACTCGGTAGGACGAGCTTATCTGAGGTACGGTCCGGCCGGCTGTAGAATAATCCGACAGCGCACACGCGCAGGTTAGTCCATACCCACGTCAAACGCCGCAACCGTCTTCGCCACATGCCCTTGCGTATGCGCCCCGCTGAAGAACGCTGCCTCGTAGGGACTCGGGGCGAGGTAGATTCCGGCACGGTACATGGCGGTGACGAAGCTGCGCCAGCGGGCGTCGTCCTGGCGCTGGGCGCTGGTCCAGTCGGTGACCGGGGTGTCGGTGAAGTAGTAGCCCCACATGGTGCCGGCCTGGCTGAACTGCACCGGCACGTTGCGGCGGGCGGCGACGGCGCGCAGGCCCTCCAGCATGGCGGTGAGGCGGGCGGCGGTGCGCTGGTAGAAGCCGGGCGCCTGCGACAGACGCAGGGTGGCCAGGCCGGCGGCGACCGCGACCGGGTTGCCCGACAGGGTGC
>JAFLCQ010000081.1 GCA_017302815.1 Planctomycetota bacterium | reverse complement strand
TATCTCTCGGCGTCGAAGGCCGCATCCTCGATGGCGTGCTGCCGCCCGCCGGCGCCACGGTCGCCGGGGCGGTGGTCGGCATCGCCGACTTCGACTGGGCATCCAGCGGCGCGCGCATCCTGCCCGGTGCCTGGTGCGACCATCTCACCTCCTTCGGCGGCGCCCTGCAGCCGGACGCCGGGCAGACCCCGCTGACCGCCTGGCTGCGCGGTGGCGCCGCCGGCAGCGGCGGGGCGGTGGGTGAACCTTGGGCATTCCCATCGAAATTCCCCAGCTCCTTCCTGCACCAGCATCGGGTCGAGGGCCTGAGCCTGGTCGAGGCCGTCCACCGCACCCTGGCGCAGCCCTTCCAGTACCTGGCGGTGGGCGACCCGCTGTCGCGGCCGTGGGGCAGGACGGGTGCGTGTCCGCCGCCACCGCGTCCGCAGATCAGCCTGTCGTGGGAGGGATCGCTGCCCATCACCGTCGCCGCGGCACGCGGACGCATCGCGGTACGCCATCTCGGCCGCGAGATCGCTGCCGCCGAGGCTGGTGCGCAGGGAGCGCGCTGCGTGGTGCCGGCGCCCACCCTGGGTATCGGTCCGCAGGAGCTGCGCGTGCATGCCGCCGACGGTCGCCTCATGCATGTCATCCTCGTGGAGGTGCTGCCGCCGGCGCTGCTGCCGGCGCTGCCCTCGCCACCTGCGACCGCCGCCGGTGCGATCTGCCCGGCCGGGGTGCTGCAGGAGGCGACGCGCGGTGGTTGGGCGGATGCGGCGGCGCCGCACGGCGGCGAGGTCGACGGCCTGATCGAGGTCCGCGAGGAGGGGCTGCACCAGCTGTCCTGGTCCTCGGCCCGGCTGCGCGGCGTCGCCTGGGACGGGACTTCCGAATCCGCCACCGCCGGGGCGGGGAGCATGCCGGTGTCGCTCGCCCGCGGTTGGCATCGGCTGCGCCTGCGTCTCGCTCCCGGCCCGGATGCGCTGGAAGTGCGTTTCGGCCGCCACGGCACGCGACCCTTGGCCCCGGCGGACTGGCGGCGCCCGGATTAGCGTGCAGGCATCCGCGGCCAGTGTTGCTCGCCGCCTGCATCTGCCGCCTCCCATTGTCCGGCCGGCATGGTATGAGGGTGCCGTCGCCATGTCCCCGACCCGAACCAGGTCTCCTGCGAACCGGCTGCTTGCGCTGCTGTGCTGGCTGCTGGCCTGCCTCTCCGGATCCATGGCGGCTGGCGAGAGCGCGCCGCGGATCCTGCTGCTGAACTCGTACCATCCCTCCTATGGTTGGACCGAGGGTCTGGTGCACGGCGTCCTGGATGGCCTGGCGAAGGCGGGCATGCCGGGCCAGGATGTCGCCATCGAGTACCTGGACGCCAAACGGTATCCGGACCTCGCGCATGCCGGCAGCTTCGCCGAGCTGCTGCAGGCGAAGTACCGGGTGCACGCCTTCGGCTGCATCGTGGTCTCCGACAACGCGGCCCTGGAGTTCATGCTCGACCGGCGCGACCGCCTCCTCGCCGGAGTCCCGATCGTCTTCTGCGGCATCAACGCCTTCGCCCCCGAGATGCTGCGGGGCCAGCGCGGCATCACCGGCGTCGCCGAGGTGGTCGATATCGTCGGTACGGTGCGCATCGCCATGGACCAGCATCCGCAGGCCAGGCGGCTGGTGGTGGTCCACGACCAGACCGGCAGCGGAATCAGCCTGCGCCGCGAATTCGATGCGGCCTGGGCCGGGATGGGCCAGCCCCTCGCGCTGGAGGTGCTGACGGATCTGACCTACGACGAGCTGGGCCAGCGCCTGGGGAGCGTCGGCGGCGACGCGATCGTGCTGCTGCTGTCGTACGCCAGCGACAGCCAGCATCGCGTCCTCGAGCAGGGCGAGGAGGCCCGCTTCATCTCGACGCGCTGCTCCGCACCGTTCTACGCCCTGCACCAGCAGCGCCTCGGCCACGGCGTCATCGGCGGCGTCGTGCTCAGCGGCCGCGAACATGGCGCCCGTGCCGGGGCGATGGCCGCGCGCATCCTCGCCGGCGCCGATCCCGACTCCATCCCGGTCGACAGCGCCAGCACGGCGGTGCCGATGTTCGACGCCCAGCGGTTGCGGGACTGGGGCATCCCGGAATCGCGTCTGCCGCCGGGCAGCGTGGTGGTGAACCGACCGCACTCGCTGTGGAGCGATTACCGCTCCGCCGTCCTGATCGCGCTGATCTCGCTGGCGCTGCTCCTCGGCATCATCGCGGCGCTGATCTCGCTGTCGGTCTCGCGAGCGCGCACCCGGCGTTCGCTGGAGGCCACCCAGCGCTTCCTCCTCGAATCGCAGCGGGTGGCGCGGATCGGCAGCTACGAATTCGATGTGCGATCGGGGATCTGGCAGTCATCGGAGGGCCTCGACGCCATCTTCGGCATCCGGAGCAGCCATCCGCGCACGGTGGATGGATGGACGGACATCATCCATCCCGAGGACCGCGCGGCGATGCGCGACTATCTGCTGCAAGAGGTCATCGGTGCCGGCAACGCCTTCGACCGCACCTACCGTATCCGCACCCCGGCCGGCGATGTGCGCTGGGTGCATGGCCTCGGGCGGCTGGACAAGGACCAGGCCGGCCGCGCCATGCGCATGATCGGCACCATCCAGGACGTCACCGAGCGGCGCGAACTCGAGGACCGGCTGCGCCAGATGGCGAAGATGGACGCCATCGGCCAGCTCGCCGGCGGCGTCGCCCACGACTTCAACAACCAGCTCGCCGGCATCATGGGCTATGCCGAGATGATGCGGCGCGATCTCAGCGGAACGGCGCGGGAGCAGGCCGATCGCATCGTCACCGCCTGCGAACGTGCCGCCGGGCTGACGCGGCAGCTGCTCGCGTTCGCGCGCAAGGGGCGGTTCCAGCGGGTGGTGGTGGACATGCACCAGGAGATCGCGGGGACCGCGGCGATGCTGGCCCGCTCCATCGATCCGCGCATCCGCATCGTGCAGGAGCTTGCCGATGGCCAGGTGGCGGTGCGCGGCGACCCGTCGCAGCTGCAGAATGCGCTGCTGAACCTCGCCCTGAACGCGCGCGATGCGATGCCGGCCGGCGGGCAGATCACCTTCCGCACCGCCCGGACGCGGCTGCGGCCGGACGAGGCCGGCGGCCTGCCTCCCGGCGATTACGTGCGCATCGAGGTCGTGGATACCGGATGCGGCATGGATGACGCGGTGAAGGCGCATCTCTTCGAGCCCTTCTTCACCACCAAGGAACCCGGCAAGGGCACCGGCATGGGGCTGGCTGCGGTGTACGGCACCGTGCGTACGCACGGCGGGACCATCGCCGTCGACAGCATGCCCGGAGCCGGGTCGTGCTTCCGCATCCTGCTGCCGGCGGCTGCGGAGGCTCCGGCCGAGGCCGGTCCCGCGGCCGCGCCACCCCGGCCGGTGACCGGGCTGCGGGTGATGGTGGTGGACGACGAGCCGCTGATGCGCGATGTCCTGGTCCGGATGCTGCGCGCGGAAGGCTGCGAGGTCGTGGCCTGCGCGCAGGGTGACGAGGCGTTGCAGCATTTCCGCCAGCATTGGCGCGAGCTGGCGCTGGTGATCCTCGACATGCAGATGCCGGGGATGAACGGACGCGACTGCTTCCGCGCCATGCGCTCCATCCATCCCGGGGTCCGCGTGCTGATGGCCTCCGGCTTCGGCGAGGATGGCGAGGTGCAGGGGGCGCTGGCGGATGGGCTGTCGGGCTTCATCCGCAAGCCGTTCCGCCGCGACGAACTGCTGCGCCTGGTCGCCAGTCTCGCGACGCCGTCCATCCCGGGCTGATGCGCCAGCTCCATGGAGCGGAGGGAGGGGCATCGGTTATAGTTGAAAACGATTATCATTACATATAAGCGACGGAACGTGCCTGGGAGGCCAGCGATGCTCATCACCTTCGTCTCCTCATCCGAACGCCGTACCTGGCTCCGCTTGCTGGAGCTCGATGGCGAACGCTGCTGGGAGCGCGCGCAGCGCCGCAAGGAGCGGGCCGAGCGCCGCCGGCCAGCGCCGCAGCCGGGGATCAGGCGCTGATGAGCCAGCGTCCCGTTCCGCCAGCGCCTCCGGTGCGGCTATCGTCGGCCGAACTCTTCCGCGATCGCCGGGAAGTGCTGATCGAGCACGCCGGCCGCACCTACCGCCTGCGCCTGACCGCCACCGGCAAGCTGATCCTCACGGCATGAGGGTCAGCCGCACGGCGCGCTATGCGTTGCTGGTCGTGGCGCACCTGGCGAGCGACCCCTGCCCGCATTCGGCCGAGCGCCTGTCTTCGGAGGCCGGCGTTCCCGCGTCCTACATCCCCAAGGTCGTCGCCCCGCTGCTGCGCAGCGGCGTCCTCGACAGCCAGCGCGGCTTCGGCGGCGGATACATCCTGGTCGCCGATCCGCACCGCCTCACGGCCCAGGATGTCATCGAGGCCATCGACGGTCCCGGGCGCAGCATGGATCTGCGCGATGCCACCGGCGGCGCGGTGGACCGGGTGATCGAGGCCGCGGTCGACCAGGCGCGCAGCAGCCTGGCCGGCTGGAGCATCGCCAGGCTGGCGGCCATCCTACAAGAGAATGATAATCATTATTGACAAGGTCGGATCGGCGGCATAGTCCCATCCGCGCGCCGCCAGGGTCGCGCCGCCCGGTCGGAAACCCGGGCGCCATGCGCATCCCGAGCCAGCAGCCGCCAGCCAGGGATCCATCGGGCCGACCACGGGCCCAGAGGATCTCGAGTGCCGGACCGGCAAGTTGCCGCAACCACGAAGCGCACCGGCGCGCGCCTGCGTGCCTGCGCGTTGCTCGTGCACCGCTGGGTCGGCCTGGCCATCGCCGTGTTCCTGGTCGTGGCCGGGCTCAGCGGCAGCGTCCTGGTGTTCTACCACGAACTCGATTCGGCGCTCAATCCGCAGCTGCATCGGATCACCGCCTCCGCACCGCTCGATCCGCTACTGCTGCGTCTGCGGGTGTCGGAGCAGTTGGGCGACGAGGTGCGCCAGGTCGATCTGGGCGGTGGGGACGGCGGACCACGTGTGTTCTGGCACGCCGCCAGCGCACGCGAGGTGTTCGTCGATCCGGGCAGCGGCACGGTGCTGGGATCCCGCCACTGGGGCGACCTCTCCGAGGGGACGGTCAACCTCATGCCCTTCATCTACCGGCTGCATTACCAGCTCGCGCTGGGCGAGACCGGCACCCTGCTGTTCGGCATCGTCGCCCTGCTGTGGACCATCGACTGCTTCGTCGGCCTCTACCTCACCCTGCCGCCCGGTCGATCGGCATCGCCTGACGGACGCGGCTGGCTGAGCCGGTGGAAGCCGGCGTGGCTCATGCGCGCGGCCAGCCTGTTCGGCGCCGTCTTCACCTTCCACCGCGCCGCCGGCCTGTGGCTGTGGGCGCTGCTGCTGGTCTTCGCCTGGTCGGCCGTGGCATTCAACCTGCGCCCGGTCTACGTCGCCGTCACCGGCGCCGTGCTGCCGATGACCGATGTGTGGGCGACCCTGCCAGGTCTCGACTCCCCGCGTGCGACACCCCGACTGGATTGGCCGGAGGCACTGGCGGCCGCGCGCGCCGGCATGGCCGGCGAGGCCGGTCGGCGCGGCTTCAGGACCATCGCAGAAGGGGGCCTGAGCTACGAGCCTGCACAGGGCCTCTACCGCTACGACGTGCACAGCTCGCTGGACCTGCAACGGCGCTGGCCGGGCACCCGCCTGTGGTTCGACGGCGACAGCGGTGCCACGGTCGCCTTCGATGCCCCGACCGGCGTCGACGGCGGCGGCACGCTCACCTCGTGGCTGCTCGCCCTGCATATGGCCGCGGTGGGCGGTCTGCCCTACCGCCTGCTGGTCATCGCCCTCGGCCTCGCCGTCGCGGCGCTCAGCGTCACCGGCGTCGCGATCTGGTGGCGCAAGCGCCGCCGCCCCTCGATCCACTCAGACTTCCCTCCCCGCCAACCCCCACCTGATCAGACAACGCATGGCGCGCCGTCTGCAACCACAGCCAACCGGAGCATGTCTACATGAAGCGCCGTATCCTCATCGTCCCCACCCTCGCCTGCATCGCCGGGTTGCAGGCCGCCGAGCCGGTGTCCGCCGGCGACGCCATCACCGTCCAGGCCGAGGCCGAGGTGCAGCCGGTGACGGCGACCAAGACCGCAACGCCGCCGCTGCTGCAGCCGCAGTCGCTGGGGGTGGTCGACGCCGAACTGCTGCGCGAGCGCCATCTGGTGAAGCTGGAGGACGCGATCCGCAACGTCGCCGGCGTGACCGTCGGCGGCTACTACGCCGACTGGGACTACTTCCGCATCCGCGGCTTCGATGCTGCCGACAGCGTCCGCCTGGACGGGCTCTTCTCCACCCCCGGCATCTGGATCAACGAGGAGACCTATGGGCTGGAGCGCGTCGAGGTGCTGAAGGGCCCGGGCTCGATGCTCTACGGCCGCACCGCGTTGGGCGGCATGGTCAACATGGTCAGCAAGAAGCCGAAGCACGACGACTTCGCCACCGCCACGGTGTCGGCTGGCAGCTACGGCTTCGGCGAGATCGGCATCGATGCCGGCACGACCATGGCGGACGACCAGGTCGGCCTGCGTCTGGTGGCGATGGGACGCAACCGCGGCAGCTTCGTCGACGGGGTCGACGATTCGCAGCGCCTCTATGTCGCGCCATCGCTGACCTGGTGGGCCGGCGAGCGCACCACCATCACCATCCTGGGCCAGGCCATCGACGACAGCATCAACGCTGCCTGGCCGTTGCCGGCCACCGGCTTCATCCGCAGCAGTCCGCACGGCGAGATCCCGCGCGAACGCAATGTCGGTGAACCCGAGCACCAGAACCACGTCGACCGCCGCCGCCTGATGGGCGGCTACGAGCTGTCGCATGGCTTCACCGACGCCGTCGTTTTGCGCCAGAACGCGCGCGTGTCCCATTTCGAGAGTGACTTCCAGGGCATCTATCCCGGCTCCCTCGACGCCGACGGCCGCACCCTCTACCGCAACGTCTACACCTACGAGAACGAACGCCTCGACGCCCAGGCCGACACCATGCTGGACGTGCGCATCGACGGCGGACGCATGCGCCATGACCTGCTGTTCGGCGTCGACGTCGCCTACGCCCACGAGACCGCGGTGGGCGAGTTCGGCAGCATCGGCGCCCTGGATGTCTTCGACCCGCAGTACGGGCAGGATCCGGGCCCCTTCACTGAATACACCCGCCTGGATGCCGAGAGCCGTAGCCTGGGATTCTACGTCCAGGACCAGCTGACCATCGCCCGCGACCTGGCGATCACCGCCGGCCTGCGCTGGGACCGCATCGACAGCGAGAGCACCGAGGAACTGACCGGCGTCACCACCACCGGCGACGATGCCGCCCTGACCTGGCGCCTCGGAGCCGCCTGGCAGTTCCACCACGCTGCCTCGATCTTCGCGGGCTACAGCACCTCCTTCGCGCCGCAGCCCTACGACAAGACGGTCGACGGCGACACCGTCGATCCCGAGACCGGCAGCCAGATCGAGGCCGGGGTGCGCGTCCTCGACCCCGAGGGCCGCTTCGGCGCCACTGTCGCAGCCTTCCAGATCACCCGCCAGGACGTCGCCACCGCCGATGAGGCGAATCCCGGCTTCTCGGTCGTCACCGGCGAGCAGCGCAGCCGTGGCTTCGAGTTCGACGGCATGGCCAGCCCGGTCGACGGCCTCAAGGTCACCGCAACCTATGCCTACATCCAGGCCGAGGTGACCGAGGACAATACCCTGCCGGTGGGAGACCGGCTGCGCAACGTGCCCGACCACAGCGTCACCTCGTGGGCGAAGTACTCGCTGCAGGACGGAGCGCTGGAGGGTCTCGGCTTCGGCCTCGGCGCCCGCTACTACAGCAGCCAGGCCGGCGACCTGCCCAACACCTTCGAGCTGCCGGCCTACACCGTGATCGATGCGGCGCTGTACTACGACAGCGGTCCGCTCAGCGCGCAGCTCAACATCGACAACGTCCTCGACGAGGTCTACGCGGTTGGCTCCTACAACGACGTGTACGTCATGCCGGGCGATCCGCTGACCGTGCGCGGCTCGGTCTCCTACACCTTCTGAACCCGGAGCATCCATGCATCTCCTGCGCAGCAGCATCGCCATCGCCGCCTCCTGGGCACTGGTCCTCGGGCCCGTCGCCGCCCACGAGACCTGGGCCGAACGCGTCATCCTGATCCACTACGGCGAGCCGGGCGGCCCGCTCGATCCCTACAAGCCCGAGCAGATATCCGCCGTGGCGGCGATCGCCGCCGACGGATCGCCCCTGGCGGTCACCGCCCGGGCGGTGGGAGGCGCCGCCGTCGCGGTGGACTCGCCGGCCGGCGACCCGGCGGCGGTCTTCTACACCATGCAGCTCGGCCACTACGTCATCACCGGCGAGGAGTGGACGACGGCCACCGCCGAGGCGGCGGCGGCCGCGGCGAAGAGCTGGAGCGGCTCCTTCACCGCCACCAGCATCCTGTCCTGGCATCCTGAACTGGCACGGCAGCGCGGGCGGAGCATCGAGCTGGTGCCGCTGGTCGATCCCGATTCGCTGGCGGCGGGCCAGCCGCTGCCAATGCGGGCCTACCGCGACGGCAGGCCGGTGGCCGGAGTGCAGGTGCATCAGGGCGAGGGGGTGCCACCGCTGCGCAGCGACGCTGCGGGCGACCTCGCGGTGCCGCTGCGCCACGGCCACCAGGTGATCATCGGATCGTTGGACGAGGTCGACGGTGGCCGGACCACCGGCCACCTCGCCGTGCTGTCCTTCACCCGACGCTGATGCAGGCGTGCACCTGCCGCGCGATGCCCGTCGCCAGGGTCAGCGGCGGCGCATCCGCGGCGGCGATGGTCACCGTGCCGCTGCCGGCATCGCCTGCCGCCACCCGGACCCGTCCGCCGGGCCGCACGCCATGGCGACCGAGCAGCTGCAGGAACGCGGTGTCGTTCCCGAGCACATGCACGATCTGCAGCGGCCGGTCGACGGGCAGCGCGGTGAGCGGGCCGTGGCTGCGCGGGGTCCCGTCGTCAGGACGGCAGCAGGCGCGGGCAGGGGGCATGGCTCCGGCGGCGTCGGGGATGGGATCGCCATGCGGATCGTGGCTGGGATGGCCCATCGCCGCATCCATGCGCTCGATGAGCAGGTCGGAGGCGGCGGCGTCGATGCGCACCGCCTCGTCGTGCACCAGCGCCCAGTCGATGCCCAGGTGCGTCGCGAGATAGGTCTCGACGATGCGGTGCCGACGTAGCTGGCGCAGCGCCTCGCGGCGGCCCTGGGCGGTCAGGCGTGCGCCGTGGCGGGCGGTCCAGGTGATCAGGCCTGACGCGTCGGCGGCACGCAGCAGACCGGTCATGGTCGAGGGAGCGACGCCGCTTCGCTCGATCAGGGCTGCCGCGGCGATGTCCGCAGGCCCTGAACCGGATTCGAGCTCCAGACGCAACATGAGCAGCACCAAGGAGATGTTGGAAGGGGCAGGCATGCCGGCATGCTGTCAATATTTCGAACGTGCGAAATAATAATTTCTTATACTATTGACAATTATTCTCATTATCTACAAGACGGGCATCCGCGCAGGCGCCAACCAGCGCCACGCAGTCGGGAGCCGCGATGATCCGCATGAGCCTCATCCTCACCGCCGCCGCACTCACCGCCGTCGATGTCGAGCCCGCCAAGCTCGCCACCGCCGATGCGGCGCCGCTGGATCCTGGCGCCTGGGAGCTGGCCCTGGGCGGAACCTGGACGACCGCGGGGCGCGGGCTGGACGACGCGGGCTCGGCGCAGGATCGCGGGGGCAGGCTGCGCGAGGCGGGCATGGGCATCGGGCTGACCCACGGCCTGGTCGACGGTCTCGATGCCGGCTTCGCCATCGGCTGGAGCCGGATCGCCGACGATGCGTCGGAGCCGGACCACGGTTCGGGCTCGAGCGACCTCGAACTCGGCGCGAAGTGGCGCTGCTGCCAGAGCGCAAGCGATGACGGCGCCTGGGCCGTCGCCCTGCTGCCGGCCCTCATCGTGCCGCTGGGACGCGGTCAGGATGCCGCGGCGGAGATCCCCACCGCCTCGCGCTGCTGGAGCGCAGGCCTGGCCGCCGCCGCCTCCGGCAGCTGCGGCATCCTCGCCTGCAACGCCGACATCGGCTACTGCCACGCCATCGGCAGCGAACAGGACCGCGACGGCTACATCGGCAGCATCGCCGCCGACGCCGCCCTCGGCCTCCAGGTCACCGACATCCTGCAGCCCGAGATCGAGCTGAACTGGGCCCGCGACCGGGTCGAGGACGGTACCGCGCCCTGGTCGCTGGCGGTGACCGCGGGGGTGCAGATCGGGCTGCCGATCGGCCGCCTGGGCGTCGGCGCCCAGCGCGTGGTCGACGGCGCCGCGGTCGACGTCTCCACCACCGCCATCGCCGATCTGGCCATCGCCTTCTGAACCCCACGAGAATCCCATGCCCACGGCCACCAGCTCCAACGCCACCGTCCATCCTGAGGCCGCCGCCGGGCGCTCCCTCGCGGACCTGCGTCCGGGAGAGTCCGGCATCGTCGCCAGTCTCGGCGGTCCGGTGGCGATCCGCCGTCGCCTCGCTGAAATGGGGCTGGTGCCCGGGGTGGAGGTCGCGGTCGAACGCGTCGCGCCGCTGGGCGACCCGATCGAGGTGGCGGTGCGCGCCTACCGTCTGTCGCTGCGCCGCGACCAGGCGCAGTGCCTGGCCCTGGACGGTGCGCGGCAGCAGCCGATCACCGCCGAACCGGTGCAGGCCGGGACGAACGCGGTGCTGCCCACCGCCCCGGTGATCGCCCTGGCCGGCAACCCCAACGCCGGCAAGACCACCTTGTTCAACGCCATCACCGGTCTGCGCCAGAAGGTGGCGAACTACCCCGGCGTGACGGTGGAGCGCAAAGAGGGCCGCGCGCCGCTGACCGGCGGGCGGACGGCGAACTTCATCGACCTGCCGGGCATCTACAGCCTGGTGCCGTCCTCACCCGACGAGCGCGTGGCGGTCGAGGTGCTGGCCGGCCTGCGCGCCGACACCCCGGCTCCCGACGCCGTGCTGGCGGTGGTCGACGCCACCAACCTGGCGCGCAACCTCCTGCTGGCGACCCAGCTGCTGGACACCGGCCTGCCGGTGGTGGTGGCGCTGACCATGATGGACGAGGCGCGCACGCGCGGCATCCCGGTCGACGCCGAGGCGCTGGAGCGCGCCCTGGGCGTTCCGGTGGTGCCGGTCGTCGCCGCAACCGGCGAGGGCATCCTGCGTCTGCGCCAGGCTCTGGCCGAGCCGCGGCGCGCGGCCTCGCGTCCGTGGGCCGGACCGGCCTCGGACGAGCACGACCGCCTCGCCGCCACCGTCCTCGCC
>JAFLCQ010000080.1 GCA_017302815.1 Planctomycetota bacterium | reverse complement strand
CCGTCCGCCATTGGCCGCCAGCCGCGCCGTCACCTCGACCAGCACCGCCCAGGCCGCGAGCAGCACCGCCAGGGCCGGCAGCGGCGACGCCGTCGGGGCGGGTCCGTGCCCGCGGTGCAGCTGCAGGATGAGCAGCGCGAGCAGCAGGGGGATGATGGCGCCCACGGGCGAAGCATGGTGGGCCTCGGCGCGCGGGCTCCAGCGCCAGGGGGCCCAGGCCTTGTGCGCCCCCGGTCGATGCGCGAACATGGGGCCATGGCGGAATCCAACGAGGCGCTCGCCGAGTGGCGGGCCAGGGTCTTGGACGCGCACATCGCCGGCAGGCCCCTGCTGCCCCCGGCCGATCTGCGCGATGCCTGTCGCACCTGGTTGGACGAGGCATGCCCGAACGGCCCTGACGGTGCGATTGGCGTCGCTGGCGTTCCGGAGGCGTGGGCCGACACCCTGGGCTGGTCCGGGGTGCCGCTGGCCGCAGGCCCGCTGCATTGGGGCGCGGACTTGCGCCAGGACGCGGTCGAGGCCCCGACCCTGCGCGATGGAGTCCTGCTGCTGCCCCCCCCGGAGGATCTGGTGGGGCTGACCAGCCTGTCGCTGAAGCCGCTGCGCCTTTTCGTCGCCGAACGCCTCGGCTGTCGTCTGCAGGCCGCCCCGGGCATCCGGGTGTGGCTGTGGCCGGACCGGGCGGCCCTGCAGTCGCTGTCCCCGATCCCGCTCGCCGGCTTCCTCTACGGTCGCGCCACCGGACACCGCTCCGGTGTGGCGTTGGAGCCCTGGGGCTGCCAGGTCGTCACCTGGTGACGCTCGCCAAGAGCGGCCTGCGTGCGGCGATGCGCTCCGCCCGCCGAGCCATGGACGCCGGGATGCGCGCCGCCGAGTCCGCCGCCGTCTGCGCCGCCTGCCTGCCGCTGCTTCCGGCCGGGGTCTGCGGCAGCTACGCCGCACTGCCCGACGAGGTGGACCTCATCGGTCTGCACCGGCACCTGTGGTCGGCCGGTCGTGCCGTCCTGCTGCCGCGGGTGGCCGGGCCCGGCCGGTTGACCTGGCATCGCGTCGCCGGTCCGGACTGCCTGCGTCCAGGAGCCTACGGCATAGCGGAGCCGGATCCGTCGCTTGCGCCAGCGGCCGAGCTGCCGGACGGCGCCGTCGTCCTCGTTCCCGGCGTCGCCTTCTGCGCGGATGGACGCCGGCTCGGCCAGGGCGGCGGCTTCTACGACCGGCTGCTGGAAGCACGTCCGGACCTGCGTGCCATCGGGGTCGGATTCGCCTGCCAGCTGGTGGACGATCTGCCGGCGGAGGCCCACGATCGCCGCATGCATGCCCTGGTCATCGCCGGCCGCATCGTCCTGGGGCAGGCCCCGGCTTGAACATTTTTTCCGCGCCTCTACTTTTCCCGCCCGCTGGAGACGTGGGTGAGTGGTTTAAACCAACTCATTGCTAATGAGTCGTGCGCCGAAAGGTGCACCGGCGGTTCGAATCCGCCCGTCTCCGCCAACGCAAAAACCCGGCCAGATGGCCGGGTTTTTGCGTTGGCGGAGACGGGCGGAGTGCGCGCACGCGCCGGCTGCCGCCGGTCGCTCGGCCGGCCCCACGCCTGTGGGCCCGGGCCCTCCCGCTGGTCGGGCTGCCCTCGCGAGGTTCGAATCCGGTCGTTGCTCGCGACGCTTGAATTTTGGCCAGATGGCCGGGCTTTGTCGTTGGCGGAAACGGGCGGAGTGCGCGCACGCGCCGGCTGCCGCCGGTCGCTCGGCCGGCCCCACGCCTGTGGGCCCGGGCCCTCCCGTTGGTCGGGCTGCCCTCGCGAGGTTCGAATCCGGTCGCTCGGCGGGTTGCGGCCGGTCAACGCATGAGCGCGGTGTCGGGGGGCATCGAGGCGGCTGAATGGCTGGCCGAGGCCCCGTCATCCTCGGGAGGGCTGCCCGTCCGGGCCGGTCTCGCCGACCTGGCTCGCTATGCGCACGCCCTGTGGAGCGCGCTTCCGCCGCCAAACGCTACGCCGAGGTGCACCAAGGGGTGTAGCGGCTGCTGCCATCAGCGGACATGCGTCACGCCCGCCGAAGCCATGGTCCTGGCGCCGTTGATGCGCACCGCCGCCATCCGGCGGCGCCTGCGTCTGCTGCGCCGGGGCAGGGCTTCCGAGGTGGATCCGTGGCGGGGGTGGCTCCAGGCTGGCATCGCCTGTCCGCTGCTCGACGAGACGCACGCCTGCTCGGTGCATCCGGCGCGCGCCCTCGTCTGCCGTGAGCATCTCGTGACGTCGGATCCGGAGCTGTGCCGCGATCCATTCGGGACCGGCGTGGAGCTTCTGCCGCTGCCGATCCGCCTTGGCGAAGCCCTTGCGCTGGCATGTGCCCGATTGCGCCGGCAGGCGGTCGAGCGCATTCCCATCGATGTGGTCCCGTCGTGGGTGCGGCTGCACCGCGGTCTGCAGGCGAGACGCTGGCCGCGCGACATGGTGCGGTCGGTCTTCACCGGCGCGTTGTCCGAGGTGGGCAGAAACGACACGAGCCCCGGCTGATGCCGGGGCTCGTGCACGGTTCGCGGGCGAACCGGTCTCAGACCACCGGGGATTCCCAGTCGTCCATCGCCATGATGCCGCCGTCGATCCAGGTCCACTCGATCTTCTGGTAGGTGAACGCGATCTCCTCGAACTCGGCGAACCGCGACAGGTTCGGGTCCTTGTTGTTCAGCATGCGGAAACCGATGCTGGCGATGTTCGCGTTGGTCAGCTTCACGGTGTAGTGCTGCTTCTCGGCGCCGGTCGCCGAGGGCTGCCAGAACTGCAGTTCCCAACTCGAAATGTTCTCGTTGTTGACCAGGGCGCTGTAGAGCAGCGGCGAAGACTTATCGAGCTCCTTCGTGATCACGAAGGGCTTGTGCATGCGCTTGCCGGTGGGCAGGCCGGAGGCCGTGTCACGGGGGGAGATGATGTCGTGGGTGACAGCGATGACGGCGATGCTGCCTTCGCGACCCTTCTGGGTCACGGAGCCCTTGATGTCGCCCTGCTTTTGGCCCTTGAGCCTGAGGTAAGCGTTGAGTGCCATGTTGTGCTCGCTCCTGTGTGTGGTTGAGGGAGTGACGGAGGTGAGTGCGCCGCTTGATAGCACCGCGTCATTGGAGCGCTAGAGGAGATTGCTGTACATGCCGCGACGTGCCGTGGGCTGCAGCATTCGTCCTTGCACCTCCAATACGGTCGATCTATGTCAGGCTACCCAATCCCCAGGAGAAGCATGTCATGGCCAGCGAAGGCTCGGTCGCGCCCAAAGAGCGCGTGAACATCGTCTACAAGTCCGACACCGGTGGTGCGCAGCAGGAGAAGGAACTGCCCTTCAAGATGCTGGTCACCGGCGATTTCACCCAGCGCGCGGACGCCACCCCGCTGGAGCAGCGCAAGCCGATCAACATCAACAAGGACAACTTCGACGACGTCCTCAAGAACCAGAAGCTGAAGCTCAGCGCCTCGGTGAAGAACGAGCTCGCGCCCGAGTCCGGCGACATGTCGGTCTCGCTCGAGTTCAAGTCGCTGAAGGACTTCGGCCCCGAGGCCGTCGCCAAGCAGGTGCCCGAGCTGTCGAAGCTGCTCGAGCTGCGCGAGGCCCTCAACGCCCTGAAGGGCCCCCTGGGCAACATCCCCGCCTTCCGCAAGAAGATCCAGGCCATCATCGCCGACGAGACCGCGCGTCAGCAGATCATGACCGAGCTGGGCGGCGACAAGCCCGCTGCCGGCTGACCGGACCTTCTTCCTCCATTCATAAACATCTCCAGGACCAATCCCATGTCCGATCCCCAGTCCGCCCCCCAGGGTTCGCTTCTCGGCGAGATCATGGAGCAGACCAATCTCGCTCCCGGCGATGAGGCCTATGCCATCGCCAAGAAGGGCGTCGAAACCTTCGTCGCGCAGATCGTCGCCGGCTCACAGAAGGACGCCAAGGCCGACAAGGCCTCGGTCGAGGCGATGATCGCCGAGATCGACAAGAAGCTCAGCAAGCAGCTCGACGCGATCATGCACAGCGAGCCCTTCCAGAAGCTCGAATCGTCGTGGCGCTCGCTGAAGCTGCTGGTCGACCGCACCGACTTCCGCGAGAATGTGAAGATCGAGCTGCTGAACGTGTCCAAGGAGGACCTGCAGGCCGACTTCGAGGATGCGCCCGAGATCACCAAGAGCGGCCTCTACAAGATCGCCTACACCGCCGAGTACGGCCAGTTCGGCGGCGAACCCTACGCTGCCATCGTCGGCAACTACGAGTTCGGCCCCGGTCCGCAGGACATCGCCCTGCTGGGCAAGATCGCCAGCGTCTCGACCATGGCGCATGCCCCGTTCCTCTCGTCGGTCAGCCCGAAGTTCTTCGGCGTCGACAGCTTCACCAAGCTGCCCGGCCTGAACGACCTCAAGTCGCTGTTCGAGGGTCCGCAGTACGCCAAGTGGCGCTCGTTCCGCGAATCGGACGACGCCCGCAGCGTCGGCCTGTGCGCCCCGCGCTTCCTGCTGCGCCTGCCCTACGGCCCGGACACCAACGCGGTCAAGAGCTTCAACTACGAGGAGCAGGTCAAGGGCGAGCACAAGTCCTACCTGTGGGGCAACACAGCCTTCGCCCTCGCCACCCGTCTCACCGACAGCTTCGCCAAGTACCGCTGGGCGCCGAACATCATCGGACCCCAGAGCGGCGGCACGGTCGAGGACCTGCCTCTGCACCAGTACCAGTCGATGGGCGAGATCGAGACCAAGGTTCCGACCGAGGCCCTGATCTCGGAGCGGCGCGAATACGAGATGGCCGAGGAAGGCTTCATCTCGCTGTCCCTGCGCAAGGGCAGCGACAATGCCTGCTTCTTCTCCGCCAACTCGTGCCAGAAGCCCAAGACCTTCGGCCAGAGCGCCGAGGGCAAGGCTGCGGAGACCAATTTCCGCCTCGGCACCCAGCTGCCGTACATGTTCGTGGTCAACCGCCTGGCGCACTACATCAAGGTGCTGCAGCGCGAGCAGATCGGCTCGTGGAAGGACAAGTCCACCCTGCAGAACGAGCTGAGCCAGTGGATCGGCCAGTACGTCTCCGATATGGAGAACCCGTCGGCGGCCGTGCGCAACGTGCGCCCGCTGAAGAAGGCCGAGATCACGGTCGAGGACGTGCCGGGCGAGGCGGGCTGGTACCGCGTCGGCATGAAGGTGCAGCCGCACTTCAAGTACATGGGCGCCTCCTTCACCCTGTCGCTGGTCGGCAAGCTCGACAAGAAGTGACCGGTGCCGTCCGCGCCGGCCGCTTCCGGCCGGCGCGGACGGAGCCATCCGTACGACACCGCCATGCTGCGCAGCATCACCCTGCTGGAGCGACTCAACCGCGCCGCGGTCGAAGGCGGTGTGCGCACGGTGAAGGAGGACCGTGGCGCGGTCATGCGTTCGGTCCTGCTCAATCTGCAGCGTCTGCTGAATACCCGCCAGGGCAGCGCCGCGGCGCAGCCCGATCTCGGCCTGCCGTCCCCGCACGAGATGCTCATTGACTATCCGGCGTCGGTCGAACAGGCCCAGCGCGCGGTGAAGCTGTGCATCCAGCGCTACGAACCCAGGCTGTCGAATGTCGTGGTCAGCATCGATCGCGAGGAGGGCCAGAAGCAGGTCCTGTCCTTCGCGGTCAGCGCCCAGCTGGCCGGTGGCGACCGGCGCGACCCGATCTCCTTCCACACCGCCATCACGCCGGATGGCCGCATCCGCCTGCGGGACGCCTGAACTGCGATGGCATTCAATACCTACTATCAGGACGAGCTGACCTGGCTGCGCGAGATGGGCCGCGAATACGCCCGCACGCACCCCGAGGCCGCCGGCATGCTCGCCGAGAGCGCCAGCGATCCCGACGTCGAACGTCTGATGGAGGGCTTCGCCTTCCTGTCCGCCCGGCTGCGCCAGAAGCTCGATGACGAGCTTCCCGAGCTGACCCATGCCCTGATCGAGAGCCTGTGGCCCGGCTACCTGCGTCCGATACCGGCGATGGCGGTGGTGCAGTTCGAGCCCGCGCGGGTCAATGACAAGGAGATCCGCCGCATCGCGCGCGGAACCCCGGTCGATTCCGCTCCGGTCGATGGCACCCGCTGCCGTTTCCAGACCGCCTATGACGCCGAGGTCCCGCCGCTGCGCATCGTCAGCCTGACCATGCGCTCGGTGCAGCCGGCCTCGCTGACCTTGAAGCTGAAGCTGTCGGACGGGGTCAAGGCGTCGCAGCTGCCGCAGCTCGGCCTGCGCCGGCTCAGGCTGCACTGCGCAGGGCCGATGGCGATCGCGGCGGGACTGCATGTCAGCCTGGTCCGCCATTGCACCGCGATCAGCATCTCGGCGGGGACCAAGCGCGTGTCTCTGTCGTCGCGCTGCATCGCACCGGTCGGATACGCCTCCGAGGACGCCGTCCTCGGCCAGGCTCCGGCGTCGTTCTCCGGCTTCGCCCTGCTGCGCGAATACTTCGCCTTCCCGCAGAAGTTCCTCTTCGTCGACTTGAACGGACTCGAGGTCCTCGGCCAGTTCGGCGATGCGACCGAACTGTCCATCGAGTTCGCCCTCGAGCGCGTCCCGGACGCGATGCCGCAGGTCTCGGATGCCAATCTGCTGCTGGGCTGCACCCCGGTGCTGAACCTCTTCCCGCATGAGGCGACGCCGCTGTCGTACGACCCGCGGCGGACCGAGTTCCCGGTCCTGCCCGCGGGCGACGACCCGGCGCATTACGAAGTGGTCTCGCTGGACGGGCTGCAGGGCCTGGTGCCTGGCGAGGACCGCCCGCGTCCCATCCCGCGCCTGTTCTCCGGCGGTCGGGCCCCGGAGCCCGGCGTGGCGGGCTACGTCCTGCGGCGTCGGCCGTCGATGGGCGGCCAGGGCATCCGGCTGGAAGTCGCCCTGTCGGGCCGCTTGCAGGCCGTCGAGACGCTCAGCTTCCAGGTCACCTGCAGCAACGGCCGTCTGCCGCAGGCGCTTGGCGCCGGGGACATCAACGGCGTCACCGACCGCTGCCCGCCGGGTGTGCGCCTGCGCAATCTCGCCAAGCCGACCTTGTCGGTCCCTCCGCCGCTCGGCCAGCAGCTGGAGTGGAGGCTGGTGGCCCATCTCGGGCTGAACTGGCGATCGATCGCCGATGTCGAGACCCTGCGCTCGGTGGTCGATCTCTACGATGCGCGCGCCCTCGTCGATCATCAGGCGCGGCAGGCCCACCGTCGGCTGATCGACGGCATCGATGCGGTGGCCGCACTGCCGGATACCGCGGTCGCGGACGGGGCCCTGATGCGCGGCGTACGCGTCGATCTGCGGCTGAAGGAAGGCAATTTCGATGGCGAGGGCGACCTGCACCTCTTCGCCAGCGTGCTCGACGAGTTCGTGTCCCAGTACGCCAGCCTGAACAGCTTCACGCGCCTGTCGGTGGCGGGAACCGACCGCGGGCTCGAATACCGTTTCACGCCACGACTCGGGCGGCGGCGGCTGCTGTGAGCGCCTTCCTGGTCGAACGTCTCCTGCGCGACGGCCGTACCTGGGACTTCGTGCAGGCCGTCGCCGCGATCGAGGAGGCGTCGCCCGGCTGCCAGTCGGTCGGCACGGGACCATCGCCGGCGAAGGAGGCGGTCCGCTTCAGGCCCGAACTGTCCCTCGCCTTCCCCAGCAGCGACATCGCCGGGATCCAGCGGCTGCCCGAGGTCGAGGGCCAGCGCGCCAAGATCCGCGTCGAGACCACCTTCATGGGGGTCTACGGCCAGGCCTCGCCCCTGCCGCCTTTCGCCACCGAGATGCTGATGCCCGAGGACGCGGCGCCGGCCCGCGACTTCCTCGACATCTTCCATCACCGCATCCTCTCCCTGGCCTACCGCGTGCTGACCAAGTACCGGGTCGACCGCTCGCGCGAGCATGAGGCCCGCCTGCGCGCGTTCATCGGCGCCAGTCCCGACCTGCCGCTGCCTCAGCTGCCCGGCGAGGGCCAGATGCTGGCGATCGCCGGCCTGCTGTCGCAGCAGCCGCGTTCGGCGGCCGCGCTGGCAGCCGCCCTCGGCGCCTGGCTGGGCGGCGTCCCGGTCGCGATCGAGCAGTGCGCCCCGACCTGGACTCCGCTGCCGGCCGAGCGGCAGGGCCGTCTGGGCAGCGCCAACTGCGGCGCCGGCACCGACTGCCTGGCCGGTGAGCGCATCCTCTCGCGCACCACCGCCTTCCGCGTCCACGTCGGACCGGTCGGGGCGGATGACTTCCGCCGCTTCCTGCCCGGCGGCGATGGCATGGCCGCGGTCACCGCCCTGGTCGCGGAATTCAACAGCGACCTCCTCGACTGGGACGTCCAGGTGCGCCTCGCCCCCGACGCCCTGCCGCCGGCAAGCCTCGGCGAAGGCGCCAGGCTGGGCTGGGACACGCGCCTGGAAGGCCCGCCTCCCGACGACGCCAGCATCCTCATCACCACCTGACCCCAAACGGCAACGACATGTCCGACAACCTCAAGACCCTGATCAACCGCCTCTCCCCCACCCTGAAGAAGGGGATGGAGGCCGCCGCGGCGCTCTGCGTCAATCGAGGCCATTACGAGGTCGCCGTCGAGCACCTGCTGTCGGTGCTGCTCGACGACCCGCAGGGCGACGCGCGCCTCATCCTCAAGCACTACGGCGTCGACCACGGCCGTCTGCAGCGCGCCCTGCAGGGCACCCTCGACCAGGCCCGCGGCGGCAACCCGGGGCGTCCGGTCTTCTCGCCCATCCTCATCGAATGGCTGAACGAGGGCTGGATCATCGCCTCGCTGGAGCTGGGCCATGCCGACCTGCGCTCGGGCGTGCTGTTCGCCGCCCTGCTGCGCAAGGACGCCCGCCTGTGCGCCGGCGACTATAGCCAGCTGTGGGCAGCGATCCCCGCCGACGAGGTGGTGCGCAAGCTCGACACCCTGGTGGTCGGCTCGCAGGAGCCGAGCGCCGGCAACGGCGCCAGCGAGGGCAAGCCCGCCGCCGGCGGCGGCAAGCCCGGCGAAGGCGCGATCGCCAAGTTCTGCACCGACTTCACCGCCAAGGCCAAGGAGGGGAAGGTCGACCCGGTCTTCGGGCGCGACGACGAGATCCGCCAGATCATCGACATCCTCGCCCGCCGCCGGAAGAACAACCCGATCTGCGTCGGCGAGCCCGGTGTGGGCAAGACCGCGGTGGTCGAGGGCCTGGCCCTGCGCGTCACCCAGGGCGACGTACCGGACGTGCTGAAGGGGGTCAAGATCATCGGCCTCGACCTCGGCCTGCTCCAGGCCGGCGCGTCGGTGAAGGGCGAGTTCGAGAACCGCCTCAAGGGCGTGCTGGAGGAGGTGAAGTCCTCGCCCACCCCGGTCATCCTGTTCATCGACGAGGCCCACACCCTGATCGGCGCCGGCGGCGCCGCCGGCACCGCCGACGCGGCCAACCTGCTGAAGCCCGCCCTGGCGCGCGGCGAGATGAAGACCATCGCCGCCACCACCTGGGCCGAGTACAAGAAGTACTTCGAGAAGGACGCCGCCCTCGCCCGCCGCTTCCAGCTGGTGAAGCTCGAGGAGCCGTCGGTCGAGACCACCCACACCATGCTGCGCGGCCTGCGCGACACCTATGAGAAGGCGCACGGCGTGGTCATCCGCGACGACGCCCTCTATGCCGCCGCCTGGATGGGCGCGCGCTACATCACCGGCCGCCAGCACCCGGACAAGGGCATCGATCTGGTCGACACCGCCGCTGCGCGGGTGAAGGTCGCCCTTGCGACCAAGCCCAACGAGCTGGAGCAGGTCGAGCGCCGCATCCAGGACCGCGAGCGCGCGCAGAAGTCGCTGAAGCGCGACCAGGAGACCGGCGGAGCCTTCGACGCCGAGGCCGCCGCCGCCATCGAGGCGCAGCTGGCCACCGACCGCGAGCGCGCAGTCCAGCTGACCACGACCTGGCAGGCCGAGAAGGTGCTGGCCGACAAGGCCATCGCCGCCCGCAGCGAACTGATCGCAGCCCCGGGAGACGCCGCCAAGCGCGCGGCCTTCGACGCCGCCATGGCGGCGCTGAAGGAGAAGCAGGGGGACAAGCCGCTGATGCACGTCGAGGTCACCCCCGAGGTGGTCGCGAAGGTGATCGGCGACTGGACCGGCGTGCCGGTCGGCTCGATGGTGAAGAACGAGGCCCAGACTCTGCTGTCCTTTGAGGCCGAGCTGAAGAAGCGCATCAAGGGCCAGGACCACGTCCACGAGATCGTCGGCAAGGGCATCCGCGCCGCCAAGGCGGGCCTGAAGGATCCGCGCACGCCGATCGGCATCTTCCTCTTCGTCGGCCCTTCCGGCGTCGGCAAGACCGAGACCGCGACGGCGGTGGCCGACCTGATGTTCGGCGGCGAGCGCTTCATGACCACGGTCAACATGAGCGAGTACCAGGAGAAGCACACCATCTCGCGCCTGGTCGGCAGCCCCCCGGGCTACGTCGGCTACGGCGAGGGCGGCGTGCTGACCGAAGCGGTGCGCCAGCGTCCCTACTCGGTGGTGCTGCTGGACGAGGTCGAGAAGGCCAGCCTGGACGTGATGAACCTGTTCTACCAGGTCTTCGACAAGGGCACCCTGAGCGACGGCGAGGGGCGCGAGATCGACTTCAAGGACACGGTGATGTTCCTGACCTCGAACCTCGCCACCGACATGATCATGCAGGCCTGCGACGATCCCGAGCTGCCCAAGGCCGACGACCTGGTGGCCGCGATCCGCCCGATCCTGTCCAAGCACTTCAAGCCCGCCTTGCTGGCGCGCATGACCATCGTGCCCTTCTTCCCGCTGAAGCAGGACGCCTTGCAGGGCATCGCACGCCTGAAGCTGTCGAAGGTCAGCGCGCGCATGAAGGCGACGCACAAGATGGATCTGGTGTTCACCGATGCGGTGGTCGCGGCGATCGCCGCGCGCTGCACCGAGGCCGAGACCGGCGCCCGCAACGTCGACCACGTCATCACCGGCAACCTGCTGCCGCGCATCTCGACCGAGGTGCTGTCGCGCCTGGGCGCCGGCGACCTGCCGCCGAAGCTGACCGTCGGCTACGACGAGCAGAGCGGCTTCACCTACGAGTTCGGGGGCTGACGTGGCCGACGACATCCTCGGCGACATGCTGCGGGCCCATGATGGTCCCGGCGAGGCACCGCAGGCGCGCGGCTTCGGCGACGTCGTGGGCCGGGCGGTGTCCTCGGGCCGCCAGCCTGGGTCGTCATCGTCCGTGCCTGCGGCCGATCCGGCTCCCCTGCTCGCTCTCGACCAGCCTGCGCTGGCGCGTCTGCTGCGCTATCTCCCGGCGGATGCCATCGTGCCGCTGCTGGGCCGCGCGCCGGTGGCGTTGGCCCAGCGCATCGTCGGTCTGATGGACGCGGAGTCCCAGGCCTGGCTCGCCTCCCAGTCGGAGGAGATCGAGGCCACCACGCCGCAGGCCCACGATGCCGCCCTGCGCCGGGCCCTTGCCCTGGTCGATCGCGCGAAAGCCGCGCCGGCGCAACCCACCGCTCGGGACCCTTCCAAATTCCAGGCCGTTGCTGCTGGGCGTGCCAACTCACTGCTCTTCGGCGGGCTGCTCACCTGTCCCTGAGCCACTCGGGGCTGACCAGGCTGGG
>JAFLCQ010000008.1 GCA_017302815.1 Planctomycetota bacterium | reverse complement strand
CGACGCGGCTGCGATCGCAGAGCGGCGACCTGGCCTGAAGGCGCGCGCGCCGGCGGCAGCACCACCTCGACGGTGAAGCGGCTGCCCGCGCCAGGCTCGCTGGCGAGCGCGAGCGAGCCGCCCATGAGTTCGACCAGCTTGCGGCTGATCGCCAGGCCCAGGCCGGTGCCGCCGGCGCGCCGGGTCATGCTGTCATCGACCTGGACGAAGGGCTGGAAGAGCTCGACCTGGCGGTCGGGCGGGATGCCGATGCCGGTGTCGACCACCGCCAGCCGCACCCGCTGCATCTCGCCCTGCGCCATGGTCCCGAGCTCGACGGTCACCGTGCCGGTCTCGGTGAACTTGATCGCGTTGGAGACCAGGTTCGCCAGCACCTGCCGCAGCCGCATGCCATCCGCCACCACCCACAGCTGGGGGACGGACGACGAGAAGGACAGTCCGAGCCCCTTGCTCTCGGCGTTGGTGCGGAAGAGACGGACCACCTCCTCGACCACCGCGTGCAGATCGCAGGGCTTGGCGATGATCGGCATGGCCTGGGCCTCGATCTTGGTCAGATCGAGGATGTCGCCGAGCAGACGCAGGAGCACTTCGCCCGAATTGTGCGCCACCTGCACCAGCTCGCGGTCGGCCGGCTCCAGGCGCCGCTCCAAGAGCAGCCCGGTCATGCCGAGGATGCCGTTGAGCGGGGTGCGGATCTCATGGCTCATGTTCGCCAGGAAGGCGGTCTTGGCCGCGGCGACCCGCTCCGCCTGGTTCCTGGCGTGCTCCAGCTCCTCCTGCACGGCGCGGTTCTGGCTGAGGTCGCGCAGCAGGCAGACCACCCAGGGCGGGCCGCCCGGATTCGCCACCGGACGGAGGTCGGCCAGCAGCCAGGTCGCCGCGGGGGCGCCAGGCCCCGGTATCTCGCAGGCGCCGCCGCTGCCGCGCACCGCCGCCGCCATGGCGCGGGCCACATCCGCATGCCCGAAGATGTCGGACAGGCGCCGGCCGATCAGCGCATCGGCCTCGATCGCGAGGTGCCGCCCGCATGCGGCGTTGGCATAGCGGACGGCGCCATCCGGGCCGGCGAGGAGGACCGCGTGCCCGGTGCCCTGGGCGACCGCGGCCAGCAGCGACAGGTCGCGCTGGGCCCGCTGCAGCCGGCGCAGCAGCAGATGCAGGCCGACGCACAGGCCGAGACCAGCCAGCGCCGATGCTGCTGCTGCCACGGCGACATTGCGCCGCGCCGCCAGCAGCGCCTTGTCGATCTCCGCCAGCGCGATGTCGGCACCGATGGCGTAGTTGCGACCCTGGGCATCGCGCTGCCCGAGATAGGCCCCGCGGAAGTCGCCCCAATGATCGGTGTAGGTCTCGTAGTGCAGGCCGCAGCCGCTGGCGATGGCCTGACGGGCGGCGTCGGCGCAGTCCTCGTAGGGCCGGCCGAACCAGGTCTCGCTGCTGTCGTCGGCGATCTCGCCGTCGGGGTCACAGGTCCACAGATGACGGACGACGCCGGCATCATCGGCATAGAGCGCATAGAGGTAGGTGATGCCGCTGTCGGCGCAGAGGCGGTTGGCGAGCCGGGTCAGGCGCCGGTCCTCGGCGGCATCCAGGGGTGGGCCGGTGTCGACCCGCGCCCGCAGATCGGTCGGGAACGACGCCTGGACCATGGTGGCGGCGACGCGCAGCTCGTCGTCGATCTGATGCCGGACCATGCGCTGGCTGCTGCGGTCGAAGAGGAAGCCGGTCAGCAGCACGGCCGCGAGATAGCAGCTGAAGAGGATCCACACCCCGGGCAGCAGCCAGGTGGGGACGCGACCGTCGAACAGGGCATGACGCACGTGGGCATGCTAGCAAGCCATCCGGCGAGCGTCCACGTCCCGATTGTCAGGAACGGGCTGGACGCCACGCGCCGCGCCGGACGCTGCCGCGCATGCCCGCCTCCGTCCACGGCCATTGGGTCCACGACATCGATCCCTTCCTGCTGCACATCAGCGGCGACTTCGGCATCCGCTGGTACGGGGTCAGCTACCTGGTCGGCATCGTCCTGGGCTGGTGGCTGCTCTCGCGCTGGAGCCGCGCCTCCCGGCTGCCGATGCCGCCGCAGCAGGTGGGCGACTTCATCGTCGCCATCGCCATCGGCATGATCCTGGGCGGCCGGCTGGGCTACGCCCTGCTCTACGACCCGGCCCTGTTCTGGACCTTCACCCCGTCGCTGCCCTTCTGGCAGCTGCTGGCGGTGCATCATGGCGGCATGGCCAGCCACGGCGGCATCGCCGGGATCGCCCTGGCGGCATGGTGGTGGTCGCGGCGGCGGCGGCAGGACATGCTGGTGCTGGGCGATGCCCTGGCCGCGGTCGGCCCGATCGGGATCGCCTGCGGACGCTGCGCCAACTTCATCAATGGCGAGCTGTGGGGGCGGCCGTGGGACGGCTCCTGGGCGGTCATCTTCCCGGATGCCAGGCCACCGGTGCCCAGGCATCCCAGCCAGCTGTACGCCATGGTCCTGGAAGGCCTGCTGATCGCAGCGGTGCTGATCCCGCTACACGCCAGGCATCGCCGACCGGGGCTCACCCTGGGACTGTTCATGATCCTCTACGGCGCAGGCCGCTTCGTCGGCGAGTTCTTCCGCGAGCCGGACGCCGGCCAGCCCGGCTTCGGCGACATACCGCCCATCCTCGGATTCATGAGCAAGGGCCAGGCCTTCACCCTGCCGCTCTTCGTTCTCGGCGGCATCCTGATCTGGCTGGCCCTGCGCCGGCCGAGCAACCCGGACGCCTACGCGGCGAAGGCCCGGTAGGGCACCCCATCGCGGGTGCACACATTGACCGCCCCGCACTCCTGGCACACCACCGCCCGGTGAGCGAAGCGGCGCTGGAAGGCGTCAAGGCGTCCGAGCAGCTCATGCGAGGGCCGACCGAGATCGTCGATGAGCGCGTCGGCGAAGCAGGTGCCACAGAGCTTGCAGTGCTGCTCCTCGATCGCGCGCCGGAAGCGCCGGCGGTCCGCCTGCACCCACAGGGCCCAGCCCAGCAGGCCGAGGGTCACGCCCGGGACCGAGATGATCAGGATGAGCCATTCCACCCCCGCATCTGAACGGCCCGGGACCGAGGCGCCACCGCACCGGGGTTGACCTGGGTCAAGGACAGGGCCGCCTGCGTCGCTAGGATCCCGGGCATGGACACCCCCCTCCGCCTCCTCGACGCCGCCCCCATCGTCCCAGGCGCCAATGTCTCCCGCCCCCTGCACGAGGCCAACGGCTGCAAGATCGTCCTCTTCGCCATGGATGCCGGCCAGGCGATCAGCGCCCATACCGTGCGCTTCCCGGCCGTGGTGCAGGTCCTCGATGGCCGTCTGCGCGTGACCATCGGCGAGACGGTGCATGCGGTTGAGGCGGGGTGCGCCATCCTGCTGCCGGCCGGCATGCCGCACGGAGTCGCCGCCGAGCAGCCTGCCCGCTGGCTGCTGACCATGATGCGACCCGCCTGAGGACGGCTTGCCCCCCGGCGCGAGCGGCCACGGTGGGCGCATGCTCACCGTCTACGCCTACAGCAACTGCGACACCTGCCGCAAGGCGATCAAGCGGCTGCGCGCGAAGGGCACGCCCTTCACCGAGAAGCCGATCCGCGAGCAGCCGCCGTCCACGGCCGGGTTGCGCCGGATCCTCGCCGCGGTGGGAGGGGACGTGCGGCGGCTCTTCAACACCAGCGGGCAGGCCTATCGCGCGCAGGGCATCTCGGCCCGCCTGGCCGGGCTCAACGCCGATGCGGCGATCGCGCTGCTCGCATCCGACGGGGATCTGTGCAAGCGGCCGATGGTCCTCGGCGACGGCGTCGCCCTGGTGGGGTTCAAGCCCGAGGAGTGGGAAGCGGCCGGACTGTGATCCCGTCTCCGGTTGAGACAGCCTCCCCGGCGGACATCCTCTGACGTGATGTCCTCGGCAGACCATCTCCAGCGCGAGATGCACCGGCAGATGCTGCTGCGTGGCAATGTCACGGCTGCCGCGCTCACCCTCTTCGCCGCCATCGTAGTCAACAGCTGGCTGATCCCGGACCGGCTGATCGCGGGGCTCAGCGCCGCGATGGCGGCAGGGCTGCTGCTGCTGTCCTACGCCGGACGCGATGTGGTGCGGCCGATCGTGTCCGGCGGCAGCCTGGCCATCCTCGGACTCGGCCTAACCCTGATGTACCTCCTGGGCGTGACCCAGGACCACGCCCTCGACCAGGCGCTGAACGCCGCCGTCCTGCTGCCGATCCTGGCCTACGCCTGCCTCATCGGCAGCGGCCGCGGCTGGCTGATCAGCATCTCGGTCGGGGCATTCGCCCTGCTCGGCCTCTCCTACGCCGTGCATGGCACCGAGCACGACCGCGGCCTGGTGGTCCTGGCCTACGGCTCTCTCTACACCATCGGGGCGATCACCGTCTCGACCCTCTTCCTGGCCGCCCACCGCCGCGTCCTCGACTTCGCCCAGGACGCGGCGGGCAAGGCGCAACGACGCGGCGAGGAGCTGGAACTGGCCCAGGCGCGCCTGCGCGCCTTCCTCGACGCCATCCCCAGTCCGATCTACGCCAAGGATCGCGACCTGCGCTACATCGACTGCAACACCGCCTTCTGCGAATTCGTCGGCCTGCCGCGCGAGCGCATCATCGGCAGCGGCGTGCGCGACATCCTCCCGGCCGCCGCCGCCGAGGCGTTCCACAACCACGACCTCGCGCTGCTGCGCGCCGGCGGCGTGCAGTCGTATGAGACGGACGCCGTCACCGCGGCCGGCGCGACCAGGCCGGCGGTGTTCCACAAGGCGGTCGTAGCCGGCGCCGACGGGCAGGCCGTGGGCCTGGTCGGCACGATCATCGATCTCACCGACCTGCGCAGCATGCAGAGCCGGCTCATGCAGGCCGAGAAGCTGGAGGCCCTCGGCCGCCTGGCCGGCGGCGTGGCGCACGACATGAACAACCAGCTGACCGGGGTGATCGGCTACGCCGAACTGCTCGCGAGCCGGCTTCCCGAAGGCCAGGATCGCGACGACGCCAGGTCCATCGCCACCGCCGCCATGCGGGCGGCGAACCTGCCCAGGCAGCTGCTGGCCTATGCCCGCAAGGGCAACTACCTCGCCGTCCCGGTCGAGCTGCACACCCTGATCGACGAGATGCACGCCATGCTGGTCCGCAGCATCGGCCCCAGCATCGTCATCGAGCGCGACCTCGCCGCGCCGCGCAGCACCATCGTCGGCGATCCCGGCCAGCTGCAGAGCATGCTGCTGAACCTCGCCCTGAACGCCCGCGATGCCATGCCCGATGGCGGACGCCTGCGCTTCGCGACCAGCGCCATCAGCCTGCCATCGGCGCAGGCCTGCCCGGCTGCGGACGGCCTGCCGGCCGGGGCATTCCTCCACCTGGAGGTGTCCGATAGCGGCCGCGGCATGGATGCCGAGGTGCAGCGCCACGTCTTCGAGCCGTTCTTCACCACCAAATCGGGCGCCGGCACCGGACTCGGGCTCGCCTCGGTCTACGGAACGGTCCACAACCACCACGGCGGCATCTGCGTCCACTCGCAGCCCGGAGAGGGGACGCGCTTCTCCATCCTGCTCCCGCTCACCGACACCGTCCGACCGGCGACGCCGACGGCGGCCGCAGTGACGACCGGCAGGCGCAGGCGCCTGCTGCTGGTCGATGACGATGACATCGTGCGCACCGTGCTGCTGGCCCAGCTGGCGCAGCTCGGACACGATGCGGTCGGCTGCGGCGATGGCGCCGCAGCGGTGGCTCTGCTCCAGCGCGGCGAGCGCTTCGATGGCGCGGTCATCGACCTGCTCATGCCGGGGATGTCCGGAGTCGAAACCTTCCATGCCCTGCGCCGCCTGCAGCCCAACCTCGGCGTGGTGATCGCCAGCGGCCACCATGACGCCCAGGAGGCGCAGCGTCTCCTCGATGCGGGCGCCCTGGCGTTCCTGACCAAGCCCGTCTCACTCGCCCAGCTGGCGGCCGCGGTCGGCGACGCCCGGCCCAGGCCGTAGCGGCATCGCGACCCGGCTGACAAACCCATGACCGGACCGGCGGTTGCGCCATCGCCTGGCGGTCCAGCGTGGGGCCATGGCCGACACCTCACGTTCGCGATTCGGCGGGTTCATCGAGCGCTGGCGTTCCGGCAAGCCGCTGCCGCGACGCGGAGAGCCGGATGGGCCGCCGCCGCCCAGCGGCGACCGCGAACGGCGCCGCCGCGACCTCGCGCGCTACCGCTCGTGGCTGTGGCCGCGCCGCTGGTCGCTGGCCTTCATCATCGCCATCGCCAGCGCCGGCATCGCCGTCGACCTGGTGTGGCCGGTGCTCCAGATCCACCTCATCGACGGGGTCATCCTCGCCCCCGGCATGGCCGTCGCCGACAAGGAGCGCGAACTGCTGCTGGCCGCGGTGCTGATCCTGCCGCTCTTCCTCGGCAACAGCCTGCTCAACCTGTGGCGCAACCTGCGCATGACCAGGCTCAACGGCCTGCTCTCGTTCTCGCTGCGGCGGCAGCTCTTCGACCGCGTCCTGCACCTGCCGCTGGAGGAGGCCCAGGCGCTCAAGACCGGCGGCATCCTCAGCCGCCTCAGCGGCGACGTCGACGCCACCACCGGCCTGGTCCAGTCCGGTTTCATCAGCCCCCTCCTCGCGGGCCTGCGCCTGGTGGCGACCATGTCGGTGATGTTCGCGATCAACTGGCGCATCGCCCTGATCACGGTGGTGGCGATGCCGCCGATCATGTACGTGCACGCGCGGTGGATCCGTCGCATCCGGCCGGTGTGGAAGAGCATGGGATCCGACCGCCAGGACATCGACGCCCGGGTCGGCGAGGCGCTGGGCGGTCTGCGGGTGGTGCGGGCCTTCCTCAAGGAGGCGCGCGAGCAGCTCGCCTACGCCGTCGGCCACCACACCGTGATCCGCAAGCAGGTGCTGGCCACCCGCACGCAGGGCTTCATCGGCCTGGTCTGGGAGCTGCTGATGCCCCTGACCATGGTCGGCATCGTCTGCATCGGCGGCATCCTGGTGGTGCGCGGCCACGCCACCATCGGCACCATCACCGCGTTCATGGGCTTCTCCTGGCGCCTGATCGAGCCGGTGCTGTCGATCGTCAACTCGATCAGCGAGACGCAGCGCGGCCTGGCGGCGATGGAGCGGGTGTTCGACCTGCTGGACAAGCCGGTGGAGAAGCCCGACCGACCGAATGCGCAGCCCGCCCCAACGCGGATCGAAGAGCTGCGTTTCGCCGATGTCAGCTTCGCCTACCGCCCGGGGCAGGACGTCCTGCACGGCATCGACCTGACGGTGCGGGGCGGCACGACGATCGCGCTGGTCGGCCCCAGCGGCTCCGGCAAGACCACCCTCACCGATCTGGTCGCCCGCTTCCACGATCCGGGCGCCGGAGCCATCCTCCTCAACGGCGTCGACCTGCGCGACCTGCGCCTGCGCAGCTGGCGCGCGCTGATCGCGGTGGTGCAGCAGGAGACCTTCCTCTTCGACGGCTCCGTCCGCGACAACATCGCCTACGCCCGCCGCGACGCGAGCGACGCCGAAGTCGCCGCCGCCGCCCGCCGCGCCAACGCCGAGGAGTTCATCCTGCGCCTGCCGGACGGCTACGGCACCATGATCGGCGAACGCGGGGTGAAGCTGTCCGGCGGCCAGCGCCAGCGCCTGTCGATCGCCCGCGCCATCCTCGCCGACCCCGCCATCCTCATCCTCGACGAGGCGACCTCCAACCTCGACACCGAGAGCGAGCGGCTGATCCAGGCCTCGCTGCGCGACCTCCTGCGCGGCCGCACCACCGTCGTCATCGCCCACCGCCTCTCGACCATCGCCCACGCCGACCAGATCGCGGTGCTGGATCAGGGCCGCATCGTCGAACGCGGCACCCATGCCGAGCTGATGGCCGCTGGCGGCCGCTACCGCCGCATGGTCGACCGCCAGGCCGCAGCCCCCGACGATCCCTCGTGGGGGCTGGCTGGCGCCGCCGATTCAGGCTGAGGCCGGCCGCCGCTCGATGTCGGGCAGGAAGACCGTCAGCAGGCCGAGCAGGGGCAGGAAGCCGCAGATCTCGTACACCGCGGCGATGCCGATGCGGTCGGCCAGCCCGCCGAGGACGGCGGCGCCGATGCCGGCCATGCCGAAGGCGAGTCCGAAGAACAGCCCTGAGACCAGGCCGACCCGGCCAGGCACCAGCGCCTGGGCGTAGACCAGGATGGCCGAGAAGGCGGACGCCAGCACCAGCCCGATGATGCCGGCCAGGATGGCTGTCGCCCACAGCCCGACATGCGGCAGCACGATGGTGAACGGGGCGACGCCGAGGATGGAGATCCAGATCACCCGCCGGCGGCCGATGCGGTCGCCGAGCGGGCCGCCCAGCACGGTTCCGGCCGCCACCGCCGCCAGGAAGGCGAAGAGGTGCAGCTGCGCCGCGCGCGTCTCAAGCCCGAAGCGATCCATGAGGTAGAAGGCGTAGAAGTTGGTCAGCCCGGCAAGGTAGACGTACTTGGAGAACACCAGGACGCCCAGGATCGACAGCGGCCAGGCGGCGGCGCGCAGCGAGCCGCGTTCGGACGCCCCGGCCTGGGTCGGCCGTGCGGCGATCTCGGCGAGATGCGATGCATACCAGCGCCCGACCCGGTGCAGGATGGCGATCGCCGCCAACGCGGCGGCGGCGAACCAGGCGATCGCCCATTGTCCGCGCGGCATCACCACCGCGACGGCGGCGACAGGACCCAACGAGGATCCGAGGTTGCCGCCGACCTGGAAGACGCTCTGCGCCAGCCCATAGCGGCCGCCCGACGCCAGCCGGGCCACCCGCGAGGCCTCGGGATGGAACACCGACGACCCGATGCCGATGAGCGCGGCGGCGGCGAGCAGGCTCCACATCGCTCCGGCTCCGGACAGCAGGAGGACGCCCGCCAGGGTCGAAGCCATGCCCAGGCACAGGGCGAAGGGCACCGGCCGACGGTCGGTGGCGATGCCGATCAGCGGTTGCAGCACCGAGGCCGTGAGGGAATAGGTCATGGTGATCATGCCCAGCTGCGTGAAGCTGAGTCCGTGCCGCTCGCGCAGCATGGGGTACACCGACACGACGAGCGACTGCACCAGGTCGTTGAGCAGATGCGACACGGTGACGGCGGCGAGGATGGCGGCCGCCAATGGGGCGGCGCGCGCGGCGGGCTGCACGGCGGACATGGCTACGCTGCGGGACGGCTGGAGGCCGGCGTCGGCGCAGAGCACGGCTCCAGCTCGATCATGCAGCGCGAGCAGACCTGCGCGCCATCGGCGTAGGCATGCCAGCCGCCGGGCGAACGGTCGCCATGGCAATGGTCGCAGACCGGTCCCGTGTGGGGATCGCTGCGCTGTCGGGGATGGGGTGGGGATGGGGGATGCATGGGATACCTCGGAAACGAAACCACCCCGCCGGGAGCCGGCGGGGTGGTGGTGGAGCTTGGCGTTCCTGCGCTGCGCTACACGACACCCCGCGTGCCCGGAATCTTCCAGGACACCTGCACGGCAAGGGCGGCGAGTACGGAGGCGGTGGTCACGACGGGGCATGGAATACCCGGATTCCCGGCGGAATCAAGGCAATGCGTCCAGGCTGCGACTGGTCCTCATTCCCTGAGTGGTGCCATGCAGTTGCGTCGGCGGTCGACTCGGCCGGGCGATCCTACTCGCGCGCCAGCTCGTAGACCATGCTCGGCGACTCACGCGTCACCGCGATGCGGAAGGCATAGACGCCGTCGGCATGCGTCGCCTCGACCGGATGCAGGCGGGTTCCGGCGAGGTCGCAGGCGAACACGCGCAGCCCTGCCGTCGCGCAGCGCACGCGCACCGCGGCCGAGCCGACGCGCACCAGGCGCTGCGGACCGCCCCACGACAGCAGCGTGGTGCGCTCGGGCGAGGCGAAGGCCATGTCCTGGTTCAGCACATCGGTCAGGTGCAGCAGCAGCAGTCTGCCGCTGTCCGCGATCGGACGACCGTCCATGGCATGCAGCGACACCGAGGCGAAGCCGTCGCCGCCAGCCAATGCCAGCGCGCCGGCCTCGAGCTCGCGGCCACCCGGTCCGACGATGCAGGCCGAGGCGGGGGTGGCCACGCGCAGGATCCCCGCCTTGCGGTCGAGGATGATCTCGCCGGTGTCCGACGTGGCCTGGTCGCCGACCACCGGGATCTCCGCCAGCGCCAGGAAGGGATTGCCGGCGAGGGTCGCGTCGGATGGCCGCTCGACCGCGACCACGCCATCGCAGGAGCCGGCGATGCGCCGATCGCCCTCGATCACCTGCGATCCGGTGCGCGAGAGCAGGGCGAGGGCGTTGAAGCGGTGCGGGAAGATGCCTTTGCTCCACATGTCGCCCACGCCCTGGCGGATGGCGTCGGCCATGGTCACGCCGTAGACGAATGACCGACGCGCCACCGCCACGTCGCCGCGGCGGAAGAGCAGCACCACCTGGCGCTCGGCCAGCTGGTTGAGCGGATCGGTGGCGATGTCGAAGCCGCGCAGCGGCTGGTCGCCATCAACCAGCTTGGCATCGTGGGCCCAGGCGAAGCGGAACAGGCCGTCCCAGTCCTGCAGCGCGGCGTAGGCGCCCATCAATGCGCCGCCCTCGGCGCGGAAGCGGTTCGGCGCGCAGTAGTTGTACTCGGACACCGTGAAGGGCTTGCCGATGATGCGGGTCGCGGCCATGAACACCGGAGTGATGTAGGTGGGATGCCCGGTGAGGTTGCCCTGCTGGTTGTACCTCGACGGCAGCCAGTGCGGCTGCGGGTGGTCGGAATACTGGTGGTTGTCCACCACGTCGAGCTGGTCGCGGGTGAAGGCCTGGGCCATGGTGTCCCACCAGTTGTCGCCGCTGAGCAGCGCCTTCACCCCCAGTTCGCGCAGGAAGGCCTCGATGCGCCGGTTCGAGGCCATCTTCACCTCGGTGAGGAAGCGGGCGAACAGCGGATCGTCGCCGGGCTTGTCGGTCTTCGGTTCCAGCCCCTGCTCGCGCTTCCACTGCGCGAAGCGTTCGAGGTACATCGCCTTGGCCGGCCCACCGCCCCAGACGCTGGCGATGCTGTCCTCGTTCAGCGGGCAGACCGAGAACAGCGCGGGGTCGTCCTTCCAGGCCAGTCCGGTGTAGGGGTTGACGTGATCCATCCATTTCACGACCAGCTTCTTCCACGCCGCGAAGGCTGGTTCGTGGATCGGCACCAGGGCCTTGATGTCCCCCTCGATCACCTGATCGACGCCGGCTATCTCGCCCTTCCCGAAGCGGCGCTGGGTGTAGAGGTCGATGGTGACGTAGAGCCCCGCCTTCTTCATCGCCGCGAAGAGGTAGTCGAGACGGTCCAGCCGCTCGGGGTCGATGTCGTCCGAGGACTGGCTGCTCCAGTCGCCGCGGCGGATGTGCACATCGGTGTGGTGGAAGCGGACCGCATTCCAGCCCATGGCGCGGAAGCGGGCGGCCAGCCGGTCGGCGACCGGCTTGTCGAGGTAGTTCGCGGTGTAGCAGAGGTTGCCGCCGACCAGGCGGATGCGCCGGCCGCTGCCGGAGAGGACGAAGCGTCCATCGCGGACGGCGATGCGCCCCTCCTCGCCGGCCGGCCCGCCGCCGAGGCCGGAGAAGTCGAGGATGCCGCCCGGCGCAGGCGGACCGGCAGCCGGCAGCTCGACCCAGGTCGAGCCGTCGGCGCGGACGACGTGGGGCTCGCCTTCGGCGGCGATGTCGAAGGAGAAGCGCAGCGGCGCGGCTCCGGCCGGAACGGGATGGACGAGGCGGATGTGGAAGGCACTGGTCTTGGGGCGGAGGTCGAAGACGCCGATGCGCAGCGTCTCCGACGCCACCCGCAGGCGCTGCTTGCCCCACGCCAGCTCGATCGACCGCTCACCGGGCGCGATGATCTGCTCGCCGGCCGGCTCCTGCGGCAGGATGACACGACGTCCATCGGACAGGCTGACGCTGCCGCCAGCGGCATCCGCAGCGGCGAGCGGCAGCTGCACGTAGACCGCCTCGAAGTTGGCGGCAGCCCCCTGCAGCGGAGTCAGCTCGTAGGCCACCCGCATGCACGCCCGGCCCTGGGCGTCCTTGGCCTGCTCCGCAACCTCGACCATGCGCAGGCGCGGGGTGGTGGCGAATTCCGCCGTGGTGCGCGCGCCGTCGCGGACGATGCCGGCCAGGCTGTAGTCCTGGGCGGCGAAGCCGCCGAAGGGCTTCACCACCAGATTGCTCGCCCCCCATCCGCCTTCCGAGTTGGCGCGCAGGACGCCATCGATGGTCAGCAGCCCGCGATGGTCGATGCGGATCGGGATGGGGACGCCGGGAGCGGCCTCACCGCCGGTGAGGCCCGCGACGACCAGCAGGAGGCAGAGCATGGACGCGATGGGCGATGGCATGGGGAGATCCTTCCCGGCGGCATGGCGCCGGTCGTTGCGAGGTTGCCGCCCCGGCACTGGCGCGGCAAGGGCGTCGCCGGTGGCGGTCACAGGTCGCCTCCGGCGACTTTCCACTTCAGGCAGGTCCACACCTGGGCCTTGTTCAGCATCTGCACATGCCCATCGACGAACAGCGCGCCGATGCGCTGCGTGATCGGGATGGTCACCAGGCTGCCGTACTGGTCACCGCTGCCCACCCACCAGTAGGGCCGATGACCGTTGCCGGGATGGCGTGAGAAATCCAGCTCCTTGGGAGCGGCGAAGCCGTTGTCGTTGGTGCGTTCGCTGACGTGCATGGTCGTGGCGCCCGAGGCGATGGCCGACCGCCGGGTGTCCATCCAGTAGTTGATCGCGTAGCCCTGGTTCGTCCCGCTCTGCGCTATCCCCCACGTCGGGTAGTTGCGGCAGCGCAGCACGCGGCTGGAGGCGTCCCCGCGATTGAGCGTCCGCTCCGGACCGGCATCGATGTACGGGGCGATCCAGGTCGCCCAATCCACCTTCACCCCCCGATGGTCGTACATCTCGCGCCCGGGGAAGACGCTGCGATTCTCCTGCGCGTAGCCCTGCAGCCCCTGCCCGATCTGGCGCAGATTGCCGCGGCAGTAGAGCGCGTTCGCCGACTGCTTCACCTGCCGCAGCGCCGGCAGCAGCAGCGAGGCGAGGATGAGGATGATCGCCAGGATGACGAGCATCTCGACCAGGGTGAAGGCGGAGCGGTGCATGGCGGGGGCGACCATGCGGCGATGCTATGCAGCGGCGGTTCGCTCCTCAACTTGTTCCGCCTTCCGCGACAGCCGACGCCGGCCCTGATTTCTGCACCCCGTCACAAGCCGTTGCCCGCCACATTGTTGCACGGTATGATCGCGGCGTTCGCGGACGGCGGCCGCGGCCGCTGTCAGCGAGTTGTCCGTCCGCGGGAGCATCCATGCCTGCATCAGATATCCCGCGCCACCTCGCCGTCCTCGCTAGCCTGCGCATGGACTGCCTGAGCGGCGCCGCCTATGCCGGCCGCCTGCCGTCCGAGCCCGAACTCGCGCGCCGTCACGGCGTATCGCGGGCGACCATCCGCCGCGCCATCGCCGCGCTGATCGCCGAAGGCGTGCTGGAGGCGCGCCATGGCGCCGGCACCTTCATCCGTCCCGGGTCGGACCGGACGCGCACCATCGGCCTGCTGGTGTCGGAAACGGTGGCGAAGAACCCGGACGACCCCTACGCGCAGCAGCTGGTCAACCATCTGGTGCTGACCCTCGCCGCCAACGGCTGGTCGCTGCGCCTGGCGCGCAGCGCCGAGGAGATGCGTCAGGGCCTGGCGGTGGAACGCGGTGCGGTGGTCTCCGCCTGCGTCGCCGCCTTCTATGGCGATGCCGATCTCGCCCCCCTGCACGGCATGCCGGTCCCGCTGGTGCTGCTGGATTCCGAGCTGCATCCGGGCCTGCCCTGCGTCCTCGCCGACAACGCCGCCGGAGTCCGGCAGGCGGTCGCCCGCCTGGTCGCCCTCGGCCACAGCGACATCGCCCACATCGCCGGCGGCAGCTGGGCCCTGTCGGGCCGCGAACGCCGTGACGCCTTCATCGCCGCCATGGCGGATGCCGCCCTTCCGCTGCATGAGGACCGGATCCGGCCCGGATCCTTCGACATCGCCTCGGGACACGCCGGCATGGCGGCGCTGGCCGCCGCGGGACGCCTGCCGACGGCGGTGCTCTGCGGCAACGACCTCATGGCGGTCGGGGCGATGCGCTGGCTGGCCGAGCACGGCCATGCCATCGGCAGGGACGTCAGCGTGATCGGCTGCGACGACATCGCCATCGCCGGGCTGATGAGCCCCGCGCTGGCGACCATCGCCCTGGACTTCGCAGCGCATGCGCAGGCCGTGCTCGACGCGGTGGTCGACGTGCACCGGCCCGAGGTGCGGCGCACCCGCACCCGGCTGGTCGAGCGGGCCAGCCTCGGCCCCGCTCCACGCTAAGGCGGAATCGCGCGGCTATTTGCCGGTGACCCAGACCTGGTTCTGGCTGTTGAAGAAGGTGCTGGTCGCGTCGCCCCAGCCGGGATCGCCGGAGATGCGCGACTTGAGATACATCTCCGGTCCGCTGGCGGCGGTCGGATTGGCGCTGTCGCGGGCGTACATGCGCAGGTACAGCAGCTTGGTGTTCAGTCCGGTGACGGCCACCGTGTCAGGGCAGAGGTCCACCACGGACTTGGTGCCCTTGGGATGCTCCTTCACCGTCTTCCACGCCTTGCCATCGAGGCTGTACTCGACGCCCGCGACGCTGGTCGGCGCCTGCACGAGTTCGGTGTAGCCGATGCGGCAGCGGAACGAGGCGATCGGCTTGTCGAAGGCCAGCTTGTAGGTCAGGCTGGAGGCCTTGTCCCCGCCATCGCAGACGAACTCCGCGCACGAACCGACCGCTGGATCCGACAACTGGCCGACGACCTCGTGGTAGAGCTTGCGGTTGCCGCCATAGGGCAGGTAGACGCGGGTCTCGTTGGTCGCCGGCTCGAAATCCTGCTTCGGCGCATAGCGCATGCCATCGGCCTGGACCTGCTCGAAGGTCCGCACCACGATCGCCCCGAGCTTCACCTGCACGACGCCATCGGCGGCATGCAGCGGCGCCATGGCGGCGATGGCCAGGCAGGGAAGGAGGAATGGGCGCAGCATGTTCATGGACGTCTCTCCGTATGCGCATCCATACCGGAGACCGCCTGTCCGTCTTTCGCCAGAACAGAACGTGTTGCGCAGGATCGGACGCAGGCGCCGCCGTAGCCATCTCCGTCATCGGGAGATCGCTCACCCGACGCGCCCGCTCTCAAATCAGACTTCGTCGACGAACGGCCTGCAGATCTCGATCGGCAGCGGCTCCTGCGGGCCAGCCTCCTTGCGCTCCTGCTTGCGCTTGCGCTTCTCGTCAGCCCAGCGCTTCTTGTCCATCTCGCGCTGGCGTTTGGCGAAGGTCGCAGGTGTGCGTTTGCTCATGACGGCTCCGATGCATATCAACAGGTCTAACGCCGACGCCTCCGGTCACCCTGACCGGAGGCGTCGAAACGCGTCATCGATGGAGAAGCGTTCAGTAGCGGCGCGGGCCGCGACCGCCGCCGAAACCACCGCCGCCGCCGCCGCCGAAACCACCGCCGCCGCCGCCCGGAGGCTTGGGCTCGGCCTTGCGCACGGTCAGGGCGCGGCCGTCGAGATCCTTGCCATTGAGGTTCTGGATCATCGCGTTGGCGGCGTTGTCGTCATTGACGGTCACGAAGGCGAAGCCGCGGCTGCGGCCGGTGTCGCGGTCCATGACGACCTTGACCCGGTCGACCTGACCGTGGGCGGAGAAATGGCTCGAGAGTCCCTCGTCCGTGACGGACCAGGGCAGATTGCCGACGTAGAGTTCCATGGAATGGTCTTTCGCTAGGGGTGGCATCGACCCCTGAGGGAAGACATCGCACCAGTTGTAAATGGCCGCCAGACAGAGGCGACGACATCAGCCCGTTGCGGGCGAACGAATCATCTGCTGATTCCCGGCGAATTCAATGGCCATCTTGCGGATGATCACCGCTTCGCCCCGCGCAGCCAGATCCCGGATCAGCATTCCGATCTGGCCACGCCACACGTATTGCACCCCCCTGCATACCAAGAACGTGCGCGCATGCTGCTGCGCATCGTCGCCGTGCTCGGGCCGATCTTCATCCTCATCGCAGCCGGACGGATCCTGCGCCGCTTCGGCGTGCTCAGCGAGGCGGGCGCCGCGGATCTCGCCAAGGTGCTGTACTGGTTCGCCCTGCCGGTGCAGCTGGTGGTGCTCGGAGCCTCGGTCGATGTCGCCGCCAGTGCCGACCCGCGACTGGTCCTAGCGGTGCTGCTCGCTTACGCGGCCTCTTTCGCCCTGGGATGGTGGCTGAGCAGCGGCATGGATCCCGCGGCGCGCGGCTCGGCGCTGGGCGTCGCAGTGCGCGCCAACGGAGCCTTCGTGGCCCTGCCCATGGTCGAATTGGCCGCTACGCAACTGCCCGCAGCGGATGGAGCCATGCTGCGCGCCGCCTTCGCCGTACTGCTGGCCCCGAGCGTGATCATCTTCAACATCGGCGCGGTGCTGGCGTTCCGTCTGCCGCACCACGGAGTCACCCGTGCCGGACTCGCGCACGCGGTGGACGAGGTCTGGCGCAACCCGCTGATCATCGCCTGCATCGCGGGTCTCGCCATCGGCGCATGGCGCCCCGGCGTTCTCGACGGAACGATGCTCGGAGCGGGCCTGAAGCTGGCGGCCGGAGCAGCCATCCCGCTGGCGCTGCTGCTCGCCGGCTTCGGCCTCAGCGGCGATGGCCTGCGCGGACGTGGCGGCGTCATCGCCGCCGCGACGCTGGGCAAGCTGGTGGTCGTGCCGGCGCTGACCTGGCTGGCCGGCTGGTGGCTGGGTTGCCCGCCCGCAGCGGTCGCGGCGGCGGTCTTCCTCATGGCCGCACCGACCGCGATGGCCTCGGTGCCGATGGCCAGACTGCTGGGCGGCGACGTGGCACTGGCGACAGCCGGAGTGACCGTCACGACGGTGGCGGCGGTGATCTCGCTGGCAGGCTGGCTGGTGGTGATGGGGTGGTGGATGCACGGATGAGACCGCGACTCTGAGACCGGAGCCGGCAAAGCGGACGGCTCCAGGTGCGGTGACATCTGCGGCATGGTGCGTGTAGTGATGCAGATCGCGATTGCCATGCGGCAGCGGCATCGCCGGCTTCACCGGAGATCTTGCGAAACCCCGCCGTGGATGGCCCGCCGCACCGCGTCCTCGTCCTTGGCGTGCGCCAGCACCGTGATCTGGTCCCAGCCGAGCAGCTGGGTGCCGCCACGCGGCGCGACGATCTCAGATCCCCTGGCGATCATGGCGATCGCCGCGCCGTCGGGCAGCCGCAGGTCCTGGATGCGCGGACCGGGATCGCCCTGCCGTCCGGGGACGTCGACGACGATCACATCGAGATCGCTGCGCGCCAAGGTCATGAGTTCGAGGCTGTAGCTCGCCGGCGGCTTGGCCGGCACGGCGAGGCCCAGGGCGCGCGCCAATCCACCGAGGCTAGAGCCCTGGATCAGGACGGAGAGGATGACCGCGAAGAACACCAGATTGAATACATCCTGGCCGATCGGCATGTCGCGCGCCATCGGGTAGGTCGCCAGCACCACCGGCACGGCGCCACGCAGCCCGGACCAGCTCAGGAAGAGCTTCTCCCTGAAGCCGAAGCGCATGCCGAGCGTGCCGAGCCAGACGGCGCAGGGCCTGGCGACCAGGGTCAGGACGGCGAAGAGGATCAGCCCATCGATCCAGATGTCGCGCCATTGATGCGGGAAGACCAGGAGGCCGAGGACGACGAACATCGCTATGTTGGCGACCGTCGAGAATGCGGAGGAGAAATTGGCAATGCCCTGCTTGTAGATGAAGGCGCTGTTCCCCAGCACATAGCCGGCGGTGAAGACGGCGAGCATGCCGCTGGCCAGCGACACCTCGGCCACGCCGTAGGTGAACAGGACGACCCCGATGAACAGCACGTAGTAATGTCCCCTGTCCTGCGGCCGGAGCCGGTTGAACAGAGCCAGTGCCAGGCGTGCGACGACATACCCGATGGCCGGACCGGCGGCGAACTTCCACAGGAATGAGGGTATGATCGACCAGCCTCCCGACTGGCCTGAGGAGAAGGACTCCACCGCCACCAGGGTCAGAAGGATCGCCATCGGGTCGTTGGCCGCGCTTTCGATCTCGACCGTTCCCGCCAAGCGCGGCGGCAGCGCCTGGCGGCGCAGGATCGAGAAGGTCGCCGCCGCATCGGTCGAGGAGATGATCACCGCCAGCAGAGCCGCCAGCTGATACTGCCACCCGAGCACCCCCCACAACACGAGGAATGTGGCGACCGCCGTCAGCACCACGCCCCAGGTCGCCAGGCCGAGAGCGGGCAGGGCGACCGAACGCAGGCTGTCCCTCTTGGTGGTGAAACCGCCTTGGAACAGGATGAACACCAGAGCCAGATTGGCGACCTGGTTGGCGACATGGACGTCGGAGAAGTACCACAGATTCAGGACATCGCTGCCGAACAGGATGCCGGCCGCCATCGCCACCAGGATGACCGGGACGCTCCAACGATCGAGCCAGACCGAAGCCAGCACGACGGCGATCAGCAGCAATGGAGTCACCAGATAGAGGAGGTCCATGTCTGCATGCGCTTGTGCCAGCATGCAGGCGGGCCGGCAAGCCCATCGTGCGCTGCTGGCGCACGGCGACATGCGGATCCGTTCACCGCATCCCGTCGTCCGGATCCACCCCGAGCCAAGGACATCGCCGGCCAGGGGCTGGCGTGCACCGTGCCGGGCATCCCGGCAGAAGTGACCGCGCAGCATCGACGCTTGCGCGCCATCCCGGCAACCGGTCGAGATTGGCCATGAGATCCGTCGGGGAACCATGTACACTCAGGGCGATGGCGTGCCGTCGCCTGCCCACATGCTCGAGGGTGATCGAACCGCATCCCAACACATCGTGACCAACATGCGCAAGAACATAGAAGACAAGGACTTCCAGCACATATTCGAGACCTGCCCGGGGCTGTATCTGGTCCTCTACCCGGATTTCACCATCGCCGCCGTCAGCGACGCCTACCTGCATGCGACGATGACGCAGCGGAAGGACATCATCGGCCGCGGCATTTTCGATGTCTTTCCGGACAACCCGTCGGACATCCACGCCGATGGCGTCTCGAATCTCCGCGCATCGCTGGAGCGTGCGCTGCGGGAGAGGCGCGCGGACACCATGCCGATCCAGCGCTATGACATCCGCCGCGAGGACGGCAGCTTCGAGGAACGCTTCTGGAGCCCGCTCAACACACCCGTCGTCGATGGAAGCGGTCAGGTGCGATTCATCATCCATCGCGTCGAGGACGTCACCGCCTATGTCCGCCTCCAGAACACCGAACGGACGCGAAGGGAGCAGGTCGACGACCTGCGATCGCAGACCGTCCGCATGGAGGCCGAGATATTCGCCCGGTCGCAGGACCTCGCCCGGGTGAACGGGGATCTCCGCCTGGCGCATGCGGCGATCTCGAAGGCGCAAGCGGAGAAGGATCTCCTGACCGGAATGATCATACACGATCTGCGCAATCCACTGGCCGCATGCCTCGGCCATGTCGAGATGGCCATGGACAAGGCTGCGCCCGCCGATGCGTCCCTGGCACGCCATCTGGACGGTGCGCGCAAGGCGGGTCTGCATCTGCAGACTATGATCGACGGCATCATCGACATCATCCGCATGGAAGATGGACGCATGCCGGTAGCGCTGGCCGATGTCGACATCAAGCAGATCATCGATGCCAAGATCATCCAATACCAGGGGGCAGCAGCGAGATCACACATCGTCGTCACCCATGACACGACGGGAACAGCCTTGCGTCACGTCACCGACGCAACGCTCCTCGGCCGCATCATCGACAACCTGCTGACCAACGCGATCAAGCATACGCCGCCAGGCGGCTCGGTGACGATACGGGATTCGTGCACGGCGTCAGGGCATGCCATACGGATCATCGACACAGGGGAAGGCATCGCTGCCGAGGACATCCCACGCCTGTTCCAGAAATACGGACGCATTGATGGCCAGGCACGAGGACGTGAGAACGACACGGGGCTCGGCCTGGTGTTCTGCCGCATGGCGATGGATCTGCTCGGCGGATCCATCTCAGTGGAAAGCGCGCTTGGACATGGCTGCACCTTCATCCTCGACCTGCCGAACAGGGCCGGATAGAAGGCAGCGGCGGGTTTCCCCACCTCTTTCCTCCGCACCAGACCCCTAATTCACGCCGCTCGGCAGCTGCATGATCTCGATGCAGCACAGCTTGTTGTTGCGCGAGCCGACGCCGTTGGTCACCGTCAGGCGTCCGTCCGAAACCGCAACCGTCACCGTACCCTCGACGAAGCGGTTCGCAGATGTCGGCCTACCGTCGACCGCACGGACGCCTTCGACATCGATGCTGAACACGCTGTCGTAGTAGGACGGATCGCCGCTGACGAGATGCACCTCGTAGATCCCGTTCGGCACCGCGATCTCCCACCTCGCATCAGGGACCTTCGAACGCTGCAGATGCACCAGGGTGTCGCGCAACTGGTCCGCAAGGACCTGACGGTCACGCAGGGTGTCGGCGACCGAAGCGCTCCAGCCGTAGGTCAGGTCGCCGCCACGTGCGCCGTAGACCGCGCCTGCGTCGACGCTGAAGCCGTCGACCACCGGCGCAGCGGCAGGCTGGAAGTTGACGTTGGCGCTGAAAGCGGGAGGAGCCGCAGCGACCAGGGGGAATACCCGGCTCGGACCGATCAGCACGGGACTGTCGTAGAGCGGCGCACGCACGCGGCCGGTGGCATCTGCCGGCGGCAGCCTCCACACCTGGCCGCTGCGCAGATCGACCGCGACCAGATCGTCGCCGGGAGCCCCGGGAGCGGTGATGGCGGTCGCTGTCGCCGCCAAGCCGTCCCCTGGCGTGGAGCTGGATCGCCACCAGGCGAACACCAGCGCTCCATCCGGCCCGCGGAGAGCGAAGGCCGAGACGCCGGACGGCCCGGAGGGCTTCTTGTCCGGAGCCGCCGACCATGCCCCGTCAAGTAGGCTGAACACATGCCGGGCCGCCTGCCACGCCGGCTTCGCCCGAGCGACCTCGAGATCATCACCGATGCGCAGGAGCCCCTTGCGGTTCCACCCGCTCGGGGTCCGGTAATCGGCGATGGTGAAGAGATTCGTCGGGATGCCGCGACAGAAGTCCCCCAGCAACCGCCGCGTATCCCATTTCGCCTGCTGCAGCTCGTTCCAGGCATGGCCCTTCATGGCGCCGATCCCGGTATCCTCGGATTGGGCCCCGTTCTCGCCCTGCATCACCCGGACCGCCGGCGCCTTGGCGGCCAGCAGCGTGCGCAGGTTCGCCACCGCGCCGTATTGGCTGTCCGGATTCAGGGTGTAGCCGTGGTAGGAAACGATGTCGACCAGGCCGAGGGTCCCGTCGGCGATGCCGCGATCGACCAGCGCAGTCGCCCAATCGGTCTTCACTCCGGCTGTGCTCAGCGCGATCAGCCGAGCATCCGGCTGCCGCGCGCGCACGATCGCCGCGGTACGGTAGTAGAAGGGGACATAGGAGGCGACGGATCCGCCGTTGTAGTCCGGTTCATTCCATACCGCCCACATACCGACACGGCCGCGGAAATGATCCACGATCGCCGCCACCCAACGGTCCCAGGCGGCTGCCGCCGTCCCGCTGCTCGGCCACTTGGAGCCCAGGGTGGTCCCACCTCCGTAGATCGGATTGCTGTAGCTGAGCTCGAGCCACGGCTGCACGCCCTGGGCCCGGGCATCATCCACGATCGCGTCGAGCCAGGTGAAGTCGTAAACCCCGGCCTGTTTCTCGCAGCGAGCCCAACCCGCCTGCAACCGCATCGATTTCGCCCCGGTGGCGCCGAGCCAATCGCGGTACTTCCAGTAGTCGGCCCAGCCGCGGTCCAGGGTCTCGCAACCGATGCTCCAGGTCGACGAGGAGATGTCCTTCGCCATGCGGGTGGCGAGACGGCCGACCGGCGCGAACTCCGCCGGCGCCTCGGTCAGCGGAACCACCGGGTCGACGACCAGGGCGGCGAGGGGGACGACGGCCAGGAGCGCGAGCAGGGCACGGATGATCATGGCCGCGGACTACCTGTTCTTGTCCGGTGCCGCAATCTCCGTAATGATCATGTCATGTCCGGAATTCCCACCGCTCCGGCCGGCCGCCCGCTGCCCCTGCATCATCCCAGCGCCCTGCCTCTGCGCCGGCTGGGAGTGACCGGCGGAGGTCTTGCGACCAGGACCGTGTCCCGCACCTGGGAGCCGTCACCGGCCAGGATCACCGCGCTATGGGTGATCGAGGCCGGCTGGCGGCTCGACGGCGAGGACCTCGCGCATCCATGGCTGTGGGTCATGCCGCCCACCGCTGATCGGCGGCAGATCTCCATCCCGGACGGCCGAAGCCTGCTGTGGTTCGAGATCGCCCCCCTCCCGCGCTGGGCGGAGCTGTGCCGTGCCGGCCTGCATCAGCGCCATCCCGGCGGCAAGGACAGGCACGACACCACCCATGTGCTGGTTAGCCGCTGGATGGCGGAGGCGGCAGCGCCATGGCTGCTCGCCGAGCGCGTCGCCCACAGCATCGGCGACGCCATCGCCGCCATCCTCGAGCGGCGGCTGCATGTCCTCTCAGCTCCTGGCGCACAACCCCACGGCGAGCGGCTCGGAGCGCTGTGGCGGCGGGTGCAGGAGGACCCGATCGGGCCCTGGCCGCTCGCGCGCCTGGCGCGCCTTGCCGGCTGTTCTCCTTCGCACCTGCATCGGCTGTGCCTCATGGGATCCGGCCTTCCGCCGGTCGGCATGGTGGCCGACATCCGCCTGCGACGTGCCGCCGACCTGCTGCTCGACGGGACACGCACCATCGAGCAGGCGGCCGAATTGGTCGGCTACAGCTCCGGCGCGGCGCTCAGCAAGGCCTACTTCCGACGCTTCGGGGCGCGTCCGGGGCGCTGGCGACGCTGACCCGGAGGAGTCACAGCATCGGCCTCGCGGATCGCCGTAGTGCCAACGACCAGCCTGATGTTGCTCGCGGCGACCAGGGAACACGCTGCGCGGTATGCGTCCACGTCACCTCGGTCTGGCGTTGTCCAAGCTGATGCTTGCGGCGTCGCTGATCGGCGCCGCTGACGATGCTCGGACAGCCGCATGGGCGGCCTGGAATGCGGCCGAGGCAGGTGACAGCGGAGCGGTGCCACGCGTGCGGGCCCTTCTCGAGAACGCGGGCACTGATCCTGATGGGCGGAGGCTGGCCATGGTGGCGCTGGACAGCCTGATCCGCCTCCATGGTCCCGCGGATCCCGCTCTGATCCGCCACGCTGAAGCACTTGGCGCGCATGTCCAAGCCCTGATCCTCGCCTCACGCGCCGGCGCTGAGGGTGCGACCTGGGCTCGGGAGGCCGCAGACCGGATCGGAGAACGATACGATCGATCGGATCAGCTGGCCCTGCTCGACATGGTCGCCAGCCAGCGCACTCCAGCGGCCGCAGCCGTGATCTGGCGCGACTGCACGGCCAAGCTGATCGTGGTGGTGCGGGATCCGCCGCAGCAGGACGGACATGGTCCGATGGGCATGTTCGGGTCGCGCAGCGGCGGCGGTCGCAAGCGGGTTGCAGGCGAACCCTGGCCTGAAGCGGCGACCTACCGTCTGCGACGCCAGGGAGGCGAAGCGCTGCCTGGCATCCGCTATCAATTCGGGTGGGAGCGCACGCTGGAGGTTCGCAGCAGCACGGCGATGGCGGGGGACTCCCTGCCGAAACGGCTGGAACTGCTTGCCGCGATGGCCCAGGCGCAGCTCGATCGTCCGGTGGACGTCGCGACGACTCAGCGCAAGGTGACCATAGACTGGCGAAACGGGGAAGATGTGGCTTCCGCCGTGCGACATGCTCAAGGGCGATACCGTGGCGATTGGACGCGCTTCCTGGCCGAGCTGTCCGCAGCCGGCTTCGCCCCGGCTGCGCCCGTGGTGCAGTTCCCGCCGCCGGAGCTGGTGGATGCACGCCGATCCGGGCAGGCCCCCTTGGAACCGGTGAACGGAACCGCCTGGATCCTTTCACCACCGCCGCCGCCTGACCCGGAAGAGATCAAGCAACGGGAGGCTTTCGATCGGGACATGCAGCGATTGAATGCCGATCCCCACGTGGAGGCCATGCGCAAGGCGATGGGAAGGGACGGAGCACCCGCAGGACCTTGACGAACCGCAATGGACCCCTGCGTCGGCGGAGTCATCATCGTCAGCTCAGGCGAGGGCGGCATCCTGCCCGGCAAGGGAGTTTGAGCGGCGGAAATCCTCGACCGTGGTCAGACGGTCACGCGCCGCATCCCACAGGATATAACCGCAGCAGGTGGGTATATCTCGGATGCGCAGCACCTTGACCCCCTCCAGCAGATGGGCATTGGCGCGATGGCAGGCGGCGAGTCGGTAGTTTGGGATGCGTTCGCAGAGATGGTGCACATTGTGATAGCCGATATCGGCCGTGAACCAGTTCAGGATGCCCGGCAGCTTGAGGTAGCTCGAACCCTCCAGGGAACCCCTGACACTGCTCCATCCCTCATCGCGGTGCGCGTAGGACTGAGGGAAGTTGTGCTGGATGTAGAACACGCAGATGAAGATCGCCGCCGTGACCGTGATCATCGGCGCATACAGCGCCCAGAAGAACCCGTGGCCCATCAGTTCGCCGCAGAAGTACCAGGTGCCGAGGACGCAGATGTTGTTGCCCAGCAGATCCCAGAACTCGCCGGTGGTGTACCAGAACTTCGACTTGTAGGCGAAGATCCCGCGCCAGTCGCGGCGCCACACGCACGCGACGAGATGCGGCACGTACCACAGGAGACCGCAGAGCAACTGCACCCGCGATTTGACCACCAGATAGAAGAAGCCGCCCGGCAGCAGCATCAGCGGATGGCGCAGGGCCGTGTACAGCCGCTGGCACAGCGGGCTCATGGCGCGGAACTGCTCGACGCTGGCCACCACGGCAGGTCCACGGTACCGCTCCCAGTTCCCGTTGTACTTGTGGTGGTAGGCGTGCCCGCGCGACCACGGATACTGCGGCAGGCCATTGACCACGCCGAGCAGGAACCCCACCGCGCGGTTGACCCACGGCCGGCGGAACAACGAGTAATGCCCGCAGTCGTGCATCAGGGCGAACGAGCGCGACAGGAAGAGCACCATCAGCCCGGCGATCGGCACCAGCAACCAGGGTGCGGCGTCATGCATGGCATACGCCGCAGCCCACAGCGCACCGTAGGGCACGAGCACGCTGAGGATCTGCGCGACAGCGACCCAGTCGTTGCTCACCATGAATGGCTTCAGATCGAAATCAGTGCGCCGGACCGTTACGCTGCTCATGAGGGTTGAGCTGTTCAAATTCCGCCCATGTGTCAACTGATATCGCCAGCACCTCAGGCACTGGATCTCCTGGCCGACCAGTTCTGCGCGCAACACGTGGCAGGTTCTCACCAAGCCGCAGCCACCCGCAGACGTCATTGAGAACCACCTCGGATCGGACGGTCAACATCGCCGGCGGCGATATGGGATTCACGAGCTTCATTGCGCATACTCCGGAGTATGCGCATCCGTTACACCGATGCGTTCATCCGACAGCGCCAGAATCTGAACTAGAGCGAATGCCCCCTTGTTTCGAGAGCAGGTGGAACCGCAGAAGACGACTGACACGGCGACAGGGGCTGTGTGCACACGTGGAGGGAGTGGCACCTGCGACAGTTTGACCCGATCAACCGTCCGATTGGACAGCACTCAGCGCCCAGCTACCCTGTGGGTCCCGCGCCGTCCTGACGCATGACCCCGCAACCGGATCGCCATCCATGGCGACTGGACCAGTCATCCGTGGCCGGCACGCACGAGGTGGAGGCATGCGAATCCCCTATCAGAAGATCGCGATCATCGTGCTGGCGGCGCTCGTCCTGGCGATGGGTATCGCGCTGTTCGGCAACGTCCTGGAGCCTGCGCTGACGCCGAGACTCCAAGGTCATCGAACGAAGCCGGCGCACGCCGTTCCGTCGACGGTGCAGCCGAGTCCGTCGTCGATACCCGGCTCGCGGCCGAACTCGGCGGTGACGATATCAGGCGTGCAGTCTTCGCCGCTGGATATGGAACGGAACATCCTGACGCGCTATGCGACCCTGGCTGACCTGCGCACCACCAGCGCCTCGGAATTCTCCGGCAAGCGTCTGCACGAGATCCTCGACGATCCGCGCTTTGCCGATCCGCTGCTGGTCGCCGGCGCGATCGTCATGCACGAGGCACAGAACCACGACAACAAGAGCATCTGGAAGTGCTGGAACCAGCATTACATCGATCGGATGATGGTTGGCGCGCCTCACTACAGCCCGCGCAACGCGCAGTTGATGGCATTGAATCTCTGGGACTTCACTACGGTCGAGGGCTGCAAGGATCTGGCTCTGAGCCTGCTGATACCGCACGACCACCTGAAGTTCACCGATCAGCGGCTGCGTGCCGACTACCACAAGGTCATCGGCCTGTGCAAACGCGGCAATCCCCGCTATCCCCCGAACGATGCGCGACGGGAATTCCGCAGCGCCAGCCAGCTCTTCGCCGAGTTGTCTGATCACAAGGATGCCTGCAGCGCCAAGCTCGAAGAGATCAAGGTGATCATGGACGGCAACGATGCCGTCCGGGACAGACAGGAACTGACAACCGAGCTCGCGGCCTGCGACGTGCTGCTGTTGACGGTGGCGAAGGAGGATGATGTGTGGGGCAGATATCGTTTCATCGAAGGGCGCTTCCACCGCGATCTGCATGCGGCGACACGGGATCCTGATGAGCTGGTGATGTCCGAACGCTGCTTCCGAGAAGCCATTACGCACAAGAAGGAGCACAAGGCCAAAAAGGACAGCAGCTACTACAACTTGCTCACCATCCATGCCGAGTCCTGCCTGCTGCTGTCGATGATCCGCCCGAGCGATCCCGGCGCCGATGTGCAGGCGGCCATCGACGAACTGCTGGAGCTGATCGACGGCAATTGCAAGGACCTGACCTTCCAGGAGTACAGCTACGCCCTCAAGCTGCTCGAAACAGCCTACATAAAGGCGCAGAAATTGCCGCTGTATCTCGATCTGCTGCAGCGCCATCAGGGCCGCGCTGCGGATGCGCCAGGACTCGCCGCTGCCGTCGCCATGGAACGTGAACGCATCCGCGGGTTGATGGAGCCGCGGATGAAGCCGGCTGCGCGCCGTTCGGACGATGAGGGGCAGTGATGTCCCCAACAGCCTCCTGGCCGCCCACCGCCGGCAGGCGGATCACCTAAGCAGTCATTTCCTCATGATCCAACTAGAGGGTAGTTCGGCACCCGGCCAGGCCTGTCCTAGCTACGCCGCGCCTGTCCGCAGTTGGTATACCACCGCCAATATATCCACCACCGGCTTGAACCACTTCGGCTTGATCGCCTTGCCGATCTGGCCCTCGCGCGCCAGGACGCGGGCCAGCCAGACAGCAGGAACGGATTGACAGCGCCGTCCCCTCGCAAAATCCGGCCATGCATCGGAAACACGGCTACCTACTCCTCGCTGGCACAGCTGTTGCCCTGGCCGTCGCAGCTACGCTCGTTTGGCCATGGAGCATGGCGATCCCCTATGACCGGCTCGGCGGCACGACCATCGCCTCATTCACCGGAGAGCGCAGCTACGCCGCGATGGACATCCGACTGCTTCGCTTCCCGAGCCGCGCTGATGCCGAGGCAGCCCTCGCGTCTATCGAATTCTACCCGCTTGGATCGAGAAGTCCCGGTTATAAGCCTGCGACCGCTCCAACTGCGGATGACAACCTGGGATCCTCCGTTTTCACACGAGGAGGCGTTGCCTATCCGCTGGAAGCTCGTGGGACCCGGATGTTCATCGCCAAGATGATTGAGATACGCCACTCTCGTGGGATCCAGGCTTTGCGACGGCAATTCGAGTATGACTGCAGCACGCCCTTCCTCACCGACGTGCAACTGCCCGACAATCTGCGGGTCGGCGACTGCCTGGTAACGATCGGCAGCAGCGTGGCAGGTAACGGGAATCCCCAACTCAGGCAGCAGGAGGATGCTGACGTGCGTCGGAAACAGGGCGAGGTCAGCGCCGCAGAGGAGAAGAAGCGCAAGAGCCTGCCCATGGAGCCGCTTCGCTGCTCGTTGACAACCTGGACCGATGAACTGCCGATCGAGACATCGACCTTGAGCATCAGCTGGTTGTCAGGGCGAGGCGACCCGATAATCACCCCGGGAGATGTGGCGATCCACGTCGATGACAAACTGCGAGCGCAGATCAAGGCAGCCAGGACACACCTCCCTCCTGGATTTCCCCTGTCGGTCAATGTGAACGGTTTTTTGCGTCTGGAGATCCGTGAGCACCAAGGCAGCGACCTACCGCTTCCGGAAGACGACTTCCTCGCCAGCGTCTCCACCCTCCGGAGCGACCAGGATGCAGAGGCCTGGGATGTTCTCGCCGTGATGCTGCGGCGGGGACCGGCGGCCCAAAGATGCCTCGATCCTGCCGGGCGCGTCTACGGCATGGTCGAACCCGTGCCCAAGCCTTGGAATTGCTCCCTGGAACCTGGCCGTGTCGTCTTCACCTATCCCAGCGGAGCAGCAACCTACAGCCTGCGTCTGCACCACCAACGCTATGATCGGTCGGCGGTGTCGGATCTTCCCGAGGCCAAGGCACCCGGAGTGAGATGGAAGACCGAGCAATGGTCACAAATGACAAACCTCATAGCCAACGAGGCTCCACCAGAAGGCGGTATGCTGCTACGCTGCCGCGGGATTGCGTACCGCCCAGCTCCAGGCGGGGATGATGCATGCGAGGTGCACGCCTGGGATATGGATCTGGCGCACGCACCCGCCGATTTCCTGAAACACTACCGTGAGTTGCTCGTGTTCATTTCCCACATCACCACCATCCGTGGCGGAGTGAAGGCCGTGACGGCCGCACAGCAGTAGTACAGACAGAGCGACCAAAGTTCTGCATGGGAGAAGGGCCGCACGATGGCCCATGCCGGCGGAGCCAATCCCTACGCCGCGCCCTTCCTGAGCCGGTACACCGCCGCCAATATCTCCGCCACCGGCTTGAACCACTTCGCCTTGATCGGCTGCCCGATCTGCACCTCGCGGGCCAGGGCGCGGGCCAGCGGGACGTTCTCAACCATCGGGATGTCGTGCTCGGCGGCGATCGCCTTGATCTTCTGGGCAACGTCGTCGTAGCCCTTGGCCAGGACGACCGGGGCGGCCATGTTGTCCTTGTCGTACTTCAGCGCGACGGCGACGTGGGTCGGGTTGGTGATGACGACGTCGGCCTTGGGCACCTCCTGCATCATGCGCCGCTGCGCCATCTGGCGCTGCAACTGGCGAATGCGCCCCTTCACCTCGGGGTTGCCGTCCATCTGCTTGAACTCCTCTTTGAGTTCCTGCTTGGTCATCATCAGGTCGCGGGTGTGCTGCCACTGCTGGTAGATCAGATCGGCAAGACCGATGACCATGAGGGACGCCGCCAGGATCATGCCCAGCTTCCACATCGCGTGGGCGTCATCGGCGAGACGCGCTCCGATCTCGATGGTGATGGGCACCTCGTTCGGCAGCCGCGCGGCGATGACCAGCCAGGCGATGGCGAAGAGCAGCGCCAGCTTGGCGACATTGAGGACGAAGCGCATCAGCCCGCGTACGCCGAACAGGCGCTTCAGGCCGGTCAGGGGATTGATCTTGGTCAGCTTCGGTTCCAGGGTCTTCAGCGTGGGATGGAAACCGACCTGCGCCGCGCCCATGCCCACCGTGACCAGGAACATCGCCACCAGGAATACACCGAGAGCGATGATCAGCGTCATATGGCCCTGGATCATGTCCCGCACCATCGTCTCGGGGGTGCGGTCGCCGATCAGACCGACGCCCAGGCACCAGCGCATGGCGCTGGCACAGCCGTCCCAGAAGTAGGGAGCGAGCAGGAACAGCAGGCTGAACCCGACCAGGAGACCGACGGCGGTGCTGGCCTCGTGCGAGTAGGCGACCTGGCCCTCCTCGCGCGCCTGCTCCAGGCGCTTCGGCGTCGGGAGTTCCGTCTTCTCCGCACCGTTCTCATTTTCAGCCATGACCGGTCCTCAGGCCGGGCCTGGGCGGCAACCTGACGCCTGCATCCCTGGCAGCGCCCGCTCGGCGTCGCGAGGAACCACACCGGGGTGCGAAATGCGGACGCGAGGCGGGCATTCCCAGGGGACAGGGCGAATGGCGTGCCAGGTTGCCCGGGTGGTGGGCCGGGGTACAAGGCAGCCCCCGCGGGATCCCGCTGGGTCTGAACGGACACCCATGGCACGCCGCATCCTCGTCACCTCCGCCCTGCCCTACGTCAACGGCCACATCCACATCGGCCATATGGTGGAGTACCTGCAGACCGACATGTTCGTGCGCTTCCTGCGCATGCAGGGCCACGAGGTCGCCTACATCTGCGCCGACGATGTCCACGGCACCGCGACCATGATCGCCGCGCGCAACCGCGGTGTGCCGGAAAGCGCCATCATCGCCGAGATGGGAGCGGCGCACGAGAAGGACTTCGCCGACTTCGGCATCCGCTTCGACCACTACGGTTCGACCGACAGCCCGAGCAATCGCGAGAGCGTCTACGCCATCTGGAGCGCCCTGCGCGCCGGCGGCCACGTCGCCACCCGCGAAGTGACGCAGCTCTTCGATCCCAAGGCCGGCACCTTCCTGGCCGACCGCTTCGTCAAGGGCACCTGCCCCAAATGCGGTGCTCCCGACCAGTACGGCGACTCGTGCGACAAGTGCGCCAGCACCTTCTCGCCCACCGAACTGAAGGACGCGGTCAGCACCCTGTCGGGAGCCAAGCCCGAGCTGAAGAGCGCGCAGCACTACTTCGTGACCCTGGAGCACTTCCGCGGCTTCCTGGAGCAGTGGGTGACCGGCGGCGGCCACCTCCACCCCGACATGGCGAAGTGGGTGAAGAACACCTTCCTGCGCGACGGCGAGCCGCTCCGCGACTGGGACGTGTCGCGCCCGGCCCCCTACTTCGGCTTCGAGATCCCCGACGCCCCCGGCCACTACTTCTACGTCTGGCTGGACGCGCCGGTCGGCTACGTCGCCTCGACCCGCGACTGGTGCGCGAAGACCGGTCAGGACTGGACCTCGTGGTGGCAGGGCGGAAAGGCCGAGATCCATCACGTCATCGGCAAGGACATCGCCTACTTCCACACCCTGTTCTGGCCCGCCAACCTGCAGGCCGTGGGCTGGAACCTGCCGACCAAGGTGCACATCCACGGCTTCCTCACCGTCAACGGCGAGAAGATGTCGAAGTCGAAGGGCACCTTCGTGCGCGCCCGCACCTACCTCGACCACCTCGACCCGCAGTGGCTGCGCTACTACTACGCCGCCAAGCTGAACGGCACCGCCGAGGATCTCGATATGAACCTCGGCGAGTTCGAGGCCAAGGTGAATGCGGACCTGATCGGCAAGGTGGTGAACCTCGCCAGCCGCACCGCCCGCTTCGTGCCCAAGCTCGCCGACGCCTACCCCGACGACGGCGGTCTCTTCGCCCGCGCCGCCGCCGACGGTCCGGCCATCGCCGAGGCCTTTGAGCGCCTCGACACCGCCGCCGCCATGCGCCTGATCATGGCCGCCGCCGACCGCGCCAACGAGTTCGTCGAGCGCGCCGCGCCGTGGGCCCTCAAGAAGGACCCCGCCAAGGCCGAGGAGCTGGCCCGCGCCTGCACGGTGTCGCTCAACCTCTTCCGCCAGCTCTGCGTCTACCTGGCCCCGGTGCTGCCGAACTTCGCAGCCGAGGCAGGCCGCCTGCTCGGCGCGCCGATCACAACCTGGGCCGACGCCCAGCGGCCGGTGGTCGGCAACGCCATCGCCCCCTACCAGAACCTCATGGGCCGGGTCGATCCGGCGAAGGTGCAAGCCATGGTCGATGCATCGAAGGTCGGTGAGCCGGCGCCCGCCGCCGCTGCCGCAGTCGCTCCGGTCGCCGCCCCCGCCGCGGTGGAGCCCCTTGCCGCCACCATCGCCTTCGACGATTTCGCCAAGGTCGACCTGCGCGTCGCCCAGGTGCTGTCGGCCGAGGAGGTGCCCAAGGCCAAGAAGATCGTCAAGCTGCGGGTGTCGCTGGGCGCGCTCGGCGAGCGCACGATCTTCGCCGGCATCAAGGCCGCCTTCCCCGACGTCGCAGTGCTGGTCGGCCGCAGGATCGTGGTGGTCGCCAACCTGGCCCCACGCCAGATGAGCTTCGGTGTCAGCGAAGGCATGGTCATCGCCGCCGGCGAGGCGCCCAACGCCTTCCTGCTGACGCCGGACCAGGGCGCCGAACCCGGACAGAGACTGCATTAATCATCATGGGCTTCGCCCCTACGGCCCTCCGGGCCTACCCCCCGGGCTTTGTCGCACGTCGGTTTCATCGCTGCGCTCAGAAACCGTGGGCGGATGGGCTGCGCCCATCGTATCCGCCCACCCGTGCTCGGCGCCCGCCCACGCTACGCGTGGGAGTCGTGTGACCCCCATCCTCGTCCTCGGCGCCCCGCGCACCGGCACCTCGTGCGTCGCCGGCATGCTGGCGGCGGGCGGGGCGCGGGTGCCCGGTGCGGCGGTGCGCAACTGGGACAACGCCCATGGCCACTTCGAGGCCACCGCCGCAGTGCGCCTGTCCGACCGCGTGCTGTCCCTGTCCGGAGGCTCGTGGATGCAGGCTCCGGCCACGCTGGCCTGGGATGCCGAGGCCGAGGCCGAGCGCGACCGCCTGCTGCAGCCGGTCGACGGACAGCCAGCACTGCTGAAAGACCCGCGCATGCTGCTGTGCTGGCCATTCTGGTCAGGAGGCGGGCAGGAGCTCCGGCTCATCGGCACGGTGCGGCATCCCCTGGCGGCGGCGCGCAGCATGTCCGCCTGGCGGCGCATCGGCATCGACGACGGCCTGCGCCTGTGGCTGGCCCACGCCCGCGTCCTGCTGGAGCTGGCGCGCAGCGCCGGCGTGCCGCTGGTCGATATCGACGCCGAGCCGGCGGCCTTCCTTGCGCGCATGGACGCCCTGGCCCCGCCCGGCTTCGACCGTGCCGCCATGGCGGCGCATTATGATCCGCGCGAGCTGCATCACGACGGCGACGGCGCCACCGGGGACGTCCTCGCCGAGGCGCTGGCGGTGCACGCGGCGATGCTGGCGCTGCTGCCGCCCAGCGGCCGGCGCAATGGCGCCGCCTACCCCCGGGCCGCGCTCGAGCGCATCCGCGCCCTGCTGGAGCGCGGCGATCCCACGGCGGCGGTCGCCCT
>JAFLCQ010000079.1 GCA_017302815.1 Planctomycetota bacterium | reverse complement strand
TGCGGCGTGGATGGCGCCGGCGACCAGCTCCTTGCCCACCCCGGTCTCGCCGGTGATCAGCACGGTCAGGTCGGAGGCGGCGACCAGGTCGATCTCGCCGCGCAGGCGGCGCATCGCCGCGCTGGTGCCCAGCAGCTGCCCGCCGCGGCGCTCGCGCTCGTCGCGCACCAGCTGCCGCAGCACGGTCTCGCGACGCTGCGCCGTGCTCTCCAGGGTGGCGATCAGCCCGGCGGTGTGCAGGCCGGCGGCGGCGAGGGCAGCGAAGGTCGCCACCGTGGCGTCGTCGAGGGCGGCGAAGGCCTGCGGATCGCGGGCGTCCACCGTCAGCACGCCGACCACCTCGCCGTGGACGATCAGCGGGCAGCCCATGCAGGCGTGGACGCGGGCGCAGGCGTGCGGGTCGGCCAGCATCAGGCCGTCGTAGGGGTCGGCGAGATGGCTGTCCGGCGCGAAGCGCAGGGGGGCGGCGTTGCCGGCGGCGTCGCGCTGGCGCAGGATCAGATCCAGGCGTGGGTGCTCGCGCGCCACGAAGCGGCGGCCGGCGATCTCGGGGACCAGCCCGCTGGTGGCGACCGGGATCAGATCGCCGCCATCGAGACGCAGCAGGGCGGCGGCCTCGCAGGGGATGACCCGCTCGACCGCGGCGATGAGGCGGCGCGAGCGGTCCTCGGCGGCGAGGCCGGCGGTGAGATCGCAAGCGAGAGTGAGGAGGTCGGCGCTGGTCAGCATATGCTCTGAATGAGTATATCATGCTCCAAATGATTATGAAGGGCAATGATCAGAATGAGTAATATCTTTCTAAGTCATTGCCCAGACATGCTCGGAGCACTGGCATGCGATGTGCCATGGACCAGGCGAACCACCAGCCGAGGTCCCCATGCCATCCTGCCACGACCACCTGCCCCCCGTCGATCTCGATCGCGTCAGCGCGGTCAGCATCCTCTCCGGCGAGCATCGCGTCATCCTCCAGCTCCTGACCGCCATCGAGGCGATGGCGGCGTCCGCCGCCGCCGGCCATCTGCCTGCCGCCGACGCGCGCGACGCCATCGAGGTGCTGCGCACCTTCGCCGATCGCTGCCACCACGGGAAGGAGGAGGAGATCCTCTTCCCCGCCCTCGAAGCGATGGTGCCGGGCTTCGGCCCCACCCAGGTCATGCGCGCCGAGCACGTCGACGGCCGTGCCCTGATCGCCGCCATGTCGGCCGCGCTCGCCGCCGGCGATGCCGCCGCCTACGCCCGCGCTGCGCTGGACTACGTCGACCTGTTGCGCAGCCACATCGCCAAGGAGGACGACATCCTCTTCCGCATCGCGCAGCAGATGCTCAGTCCCGCAGAGGACGAGGCTCTGCTGGACGCCTACCGCCGGGTCGAGCACGACGACATGGGCGACGGGACGCACGTGCGCATGCTCGGCATCGCCGACCGCCTCGCCGCGACCTACGGCGTGGCGCGCGCCAGCGACGATCCGCGCATCATGTCCCTCCTGACCGCGGTCTGCGGCTGCGCCAGGGCCTGAGGAGGACGCCATGACCACCACCGCTCCACAGTGGCGCGACCAGGCCTCCGCCCTGCGCTACCTCGCCGCCAAGGTCGCCCGCGTGCACGGGCCGACCCATCCCGACATGGGCACCCTCGCCGAGGTCGTCGCCGCGCTGGCCGACAGCCGCGACGACGACCGCGCCGCCCACACCGCCCTCGCCGCCCGCCTGCGCGACCTGACCGGCGGCTTCCGTCCCTGGCCGGGCGCCTGCGCCTCGGTCCACCAGCTCTTCCAGGGTCTGGGTGCGGTCGCCGCCTCCCTGCCCGTTACCCCGATCGTGGAGCAGCCATGAATCGCCGTCTGTGGATCTTCCTCGCCGCCACCGTCGGGGCGACCTTCCTCCTCCTCGGCTTCTTCGGCCGCGAGGTCTACCGCCAGGCGCCGCCGCTGCCCGAGCGTGTGGTCGCCGACGGCGGCCGTGTCCTCTTCACCAAGGATGACATCCTCACCGGCCAGCAGGTCTACCAGTCGATCGGCGGCCAGCAGGTGGGCACGGTGTGGGGCCATGGCGCCTACGTCGCGCCCGACTGGTCGGCCGACCAGCTGCACCGCGAGATCACCGGCCTGCTCGACCTGTGGGCGCAGCGCGAGGACGGCAAGCCCTACGCGCAGCTCGACGACGAGCGCCAGGCCGCGCTGCGCCAGCGCGCCACCCGCACCATGCGCACCAACACCTGGGATGCCGGCAGCGGCGATGTGACGGTCTCCGCCGATCGCGCCGCGGTGATGGCGCAGGTGGCGGCGCACTATGACGCCATCTTCGGCACCGGCCGCGATCCCGCGGTGGTGAAGCTGCGCGACGCCTACGCGATCCACGACGGCGCGGTGCCTGACGACGCGCGGCGCGCCAGGCTGACCGCCTTCTTCTGGTGGGCGTCATGGAGCTGCGCCACCGAACGCCCGGGATCGACGGTGACCTACACCAACAACTGGCCGCATGAGCCGCTGATCGGCAACGTGCCGTCCAGCGCCAACCTGCTGTGGTCGATCATCTCGGTGGTGGTCCTGCTGGGCGGCATCGGCGCCCTGGTGTGGTGGCAGACCCATCACAACGAGGAGGAGAAGCTGATCGCACCGGCGAAGGATCCGCTCGACGGCGTCGCCCTGACCCCATCGATGAAGGCGACCGTCGCCTACTGCGCGGCGGTGATCGGGCTGTTCCTGGCCCAGATCGTCTTCGGCATCATCACCGCCCACTACGGCGTCGAGGGCCGCGCCTTCTACGGCTTCGACCTGTCGTCGTGGCTGCCCTACTCCGTGACCCGCACCTGGCACATCCAGCTCGGCATCTTCTGGATCGCCACCGCCTTCCTCGCCGCCGGCCTGTTCCTGGCGCCGGTGGTCGGCGGGCGCGAGCCGCGCCTGCAGGCGGCCGGGGTGTGGTTCCTGCTGGTGGCGCTGGTGGTGATCGTGGTCGGATCGCTGGCTGGCGAATGGGCGTCGATCATGCAGCGCATGGGCCTGGACGCCGGCTTCTGGTTCGGCCACCAGGGCTACGAGTACGTCGACCTCGGCCGCTTCTGGCAGCTCTTCCTCATCGTCGGCCTGGTGCTGTGGCTGGGCCTGATGGTGCGCGGGTTGTGGCCGGCGCTGACCGCGCGGGTCGCCGCCGGCGATATCGAAGGCGTCAATCGCAAGCAGCTGCTGACCCTCTTCGTCGGCTCCAGTGTGGCGATCGGCCTGTTCTATGGCGCCGGTCTGATGTACGGCGCGCGCACCCACATGTCGGTGATGGAATACTGGCGCTGGTGGGTCGTGCACCTGTGGGTCGAGGGCTTCTTCGAGGTCTTCGCCACCGTCGCGATCAGCTTCATCTTCACCCGCCTCGGCCTGGTCAGCGCGAAGTCGGCCACCCGCGCCGTGCTCTTCGCCACCGCCATCTTCCTGCTCGGCGGCATCCCCGGCACCTTCCACCACCTCTACTTCAGCGGCACCCCGGTCTCGATCATGGCCATCGGCGCGGTGTTCTCCGCCCTCGAAGTGGTGCCGCTGGTGCTGGTCGGCCACGAGGCCTGGCGCAACCGCCAGCTCGGGCTGGCCGCGCCGTGGGCGTCGACCTACCGCTGGCCGATCGCCTGCTTCCTGGCGGTGGCCTTCTGGAACCTGGTCGGCGCGGGCGTGTTCGGCTTCCTCATCAACCCGCCGATCAGCCTCTACTACCTGCAGGGCCTCAACACCACCCCGGTGCACGGCCATACCGCCCTGTTCGGCGTCTACGGCATGCTGTCGATCGGCATGGTGCTATTCATCCTCCGCCGCGTGACCGCCGGGCGGGAATGGAAGGATGGCGCGCTGAAGCTGGCCTTCTGGTCGCTGAACATCGGCCTGGCGCTGATGGTGGTGCTGTCGCTGCTGCCGATCGGCCTGTGGCAGGCCCACGAGAGCATGGAGACCGGCCTGTGGTCGGCGCGCTCGGCCGAGTTCATGCAGCAGGGGGCGATGCAGACCCTGCGCTGGCTGCGGGTGGTCGGCGACGTGGTGTTCGCGGTCGGCGCCGGCGCCCTGGCCTGGTTCGCGCTGGGCCTGTGGACCGGCTGGTCGTACCGCCGGCCTTGATGCAGGTCATGTCCACGCGTCCGCCGGCATCGTAGGATGCCGGCGGACGCGCCCACCCGAGGGAACCATGAGCACCGCCACCGCCCCTGCCCGCGTCTTCGCCCAGCGTCCGGACCCGTCGTGGGCGCCGGTCATCACCATCTGGGAGGCGACCCGCGCCTGCGACCTGGCCTGCCGCCACTGCCGCGCCGAGGCCGCGCCGGGCCGCGACACCGGCGAGCTGAGCACCGCCGAGGCCTGCGCCTTGCTGGATCATGTGCGGGCCGAGTTCGGCCCCATCCTCTTCGTCATCACCGGCGGCGATCCGCTGAAGCGGCCCGATCTGGAGGAGATCGTCGCCCACGGCGCCCGCCTGGGCCTGGGCATGGGCCTGACCCCGTCGGCCACCCCGCTGCTGACCCCGGATGCGCTGCGCCGCCTGCGCGCGGCCGGCCTGTCCCGGCTGGCGATCAGCATCGATGGAGCCGACGCCGCCACCCACGACGCCTTCCGCGGCGTGCCTGGCACCTTCGCCCGCTCCATCCCGCTGCTGGAGGAGGCCCGTCGCCTCGGTTTGTCGACCCAGATCAACAGTTCGATCGGCGTGCACAACGAATCCCAGCTCGGCGACATCGCGCAGCTTGGCTCGTTCCTCGGCATCAGCCTGTGGTCGGTGTTCCTGCTGGTACCCACCGGGCGGGCGGGTCGCGAGATGCTGCTGACCGCCGCCGAGCACGAGCGCACCTACCGCCGCCTCGCCGGCATCGCCCTCGATCCAGCCACGCCCTTCGCCATCAAGACCACCGCCGGCCAGCCCTACTACCGCGTGCTGGAGCAGGAGCGCCGGCGCCGCGGCCTGCCGCCCGGCTCGGTGCGCGCCGCCGGGGTGAACGATGGCAACGGTTTCGTCTTCGTCGGCCACACCGGCACCGTCAGCCCGTCCGGCTTCCTGCCCCTGGATTGCGGCAACGTCCGCCGCCAGCCGCTGGCCGACATCTACCGCAACCATCCCGACTTCCGCCGTCTGCGCGATCCTGCCAGCTTCAGCGGCAAGTGCGGGATCTGCCCCTTCCAGCGCCTGTGCGGCGGCAGCCGCAGCCGCACCCACGCCCTGACCGGCGACGCCTTCGCCTCCGATCCGACCTGCGTCTACGTACCTGCCGCCTGATCACCCTATACACCTCGGACTTCCGGATTCAGGATCACATGCGGGCATGACAGGATCCGCCTGCGTCCATGTCTGGGGCGGGTGCGCCTGGGCATGATGGGCGGCGAGGACCGCATGAACGCCCCCGCCACCCGCACCCTCCCCCCCAACCGCATCGACGCCTCGCCCAGCGACGCGCAGGTGCGCGCCTTCGTCGACGACGGCTTCGCCTGGGCGCCCGGGCTGATCACCCCGGCCGAGATCGCCGAGATGAAGGCCGACATGCTGCGGCTCGCGCGCGGCGGCTATCCCTGCGAGCAGCTCAAGCCGGCCCGCGCCGACGTCAGCGACCAGGAGGTGCTGGAGGGCATCCTGTGCATCCACCAGCCGCACCACGTCAGCCCGGTGATGCACCGCTTCTGCTCCCACCCCGCCATCGCCGGGATCCTGTCGCGTATCGTCGGGGCGCACCTGGCGCACTGGGACGGGGCGGTGAAGTGCATGCAGTCGATGCTGTTCGTGAAGGGTCCGGGCAAGCCGGGCCAGGCCTGGCACCAGGACGAGCGCTACATCCCCACCCGCGACCGCTCGCTGTGCGGGGCATGGATCGCCCTGGACGACGCCACCATCGCCAACGGCTGCCTGTGGGTGGTGCCGGGATCCCACCGCCAGGGCTACCTCTTCCCCTTCGCCAAGCCGGCGGATCTCGACGAGTACGACGGCTCGGACGAGTGCCATGGCTTCGACGCGGCCACGGCCGTGCCAGTCGAGGTGCCCGCCGGTTCGGTGGTCTTCTTCAACGGCTACCTGCTGCACAAGTCGCTGCGCAACCGCACCCAGGGCTACCGCCGCGTGCTGGTCAACCACTACATGAACGCCTGGAGCCTGCTGCCCTGGTACCAGACCGAGGGCCACGGCAACGTCGGCACCGCCGACTGCCGCGCCGTGTTCAGCGTCGCGGGCGCGGATCCCTATGCCTGGAAGGGCGTCGAGGAGCCGCGCCAGGGCGTCTACCTGCGTGGCTGGGGCAAGGCCTTCGGCCAGTGATCACGGCAGGCCCAGGAGAGAGGGCAGCTCGGCGATGCTGTCGATGGTGCGGTGGGGCCGCACCGGCGAGGCGGCGGCGAGGTCGGCCCGCCACTTGCCGGTGCGCACCTGGATGCCGGTGAGGCCGCAGGCCTGGCCGCCACCGATGTCGCTGTCGATGTCGTCGCCGACGATGGCGATGCGCTCGGCCGGCAGGCCGAGATCGGCGATGCCTTGTAGGAAGAAGGCGGGGGCCGGCTTGCCGATGACCAGGGCCTCGCGGCGGGTGGCGTATTCCAGGCCGGCGACGAAGGCGCCGATGTCGAGGCTGAGGCCCTGCGCCGTCTGCCAGTAGCGGCCCTTGTGCAGGGCGACCAGCTGCGCGCCGGCCAGCACCTGGCGGAAGATGCCGTCCAGGAGCTGGTAGCTCCAGTTCGGGCCGATGTCGCCGACCACCACCGCCTGCGGCGCGATCTCGTCCACCGCCACCGCGTCGAAATCCTCGCGCACGGCGTCCGCCACCACCAGGCGGGCGCGCTGGGGGCCGTGCTCGCGCAGGTAGCTGGCGGCGGCGCGCGGGGCGCTGAAGACGGCGCCCTCGGCAATCGGCAGCCCCATGCCGCCGAGGCGCTCGGCCAGGGCGCGCCGGCTGCGGGTGGTGGTGTTGGTGATGAAGCGGCAGGGGATGCCGGCTGCGGCGATGCGGCGCAGCGCCTCCGGGGCGCCGGGCACGACCATGCCGTCGATGTGGCAGACCCCGTCGAGGTCGATCAGCAGTCCGCGCACCGATGCGGCTTCATGCATGCCGTATTGTACCGATGCGGAGGACGCCGGGCAACGTCCGTCCGCGCAGCATGGGTTGCGGTGCGGCGGGGATCCAGAGCATGCGGCGCATGGCCCAGTTCCCCCGTCGCGACTACAGCGGTCCGCCGCGCAAGTCGGCCCAGTCCCCGCCCCCCGCGCAGCCCGCCGCACCCTCCGCCTGGGAGGGCCAGGCCGGCTGGTACGACCAGCACCAGGGCTATGGCGGCGCCGACCTGTACCAGATGGTCCTGCTGCCGGCGGTGCTGAAGCGCCTGGGCGCGAAGAAGGGCCAGCGCGTCCTCGACATCGGCAGCGGCCAGGGCGTCCTCGGCCGCGCCCTCGCCCACCTCGGCGTCGACGCGGTCGGCGTCGAGGCCAGCCCCAGCCTGCTGGAGGCGGCCAAGACCCGCGCAGGCAAGCACGAGACCTACGTGCTGGGCGATGCCCGCAACCTGGGCGAGGTGCTGCCCGGCCAGGCCTTCGACCACGCCGCGGCCCTCATGGTGCTGCAGGACATGGATCCGATCCAGCCGGTGCTGGCCGGCGCCGCCCGCGTGCTGCCGCCCGGCGGCCGTCTGGTCATGGCCCTGACCCATCCCTGCTTCCGCCAGCCCAAGCGCAGCGCCTGGGCCTGGGATGAGGAGCGCCGGCAGCAGTACCGCCGCATCGACGGCTACCTGTCGCCCTATCAGACCCGCATCGCCACCCACCCCGGCGCCGCCCCCGGCACCGCCGAGGCGGCGATGATGACGGTCAGCACGCACCGGCCGCTGTCGGCATACATCGAAGCCTGCGGCCAGGCCGGCCTGGGCGTGGTCGGCTGCGACGAACTGACCAACCCGCGCCGCGGCACCAAGGGCATCCGCTTCGCGGCCGAGGACCTGGCGGCGAAGGAGATCCCGCTCTTCCTCGTCCTCACGGCGGTGCGGCTGAAGTGAGCTATCCCGACGGCCTGCTGGCGGCGATCCGCGCCGGCGAGGCAGCGGAGAAGGACGCGATCCTGGCCGCCCTGGCTCCGCCGGCCGATGGCTCCGTCTGGGACATGCCTGCGCTGCCCGAACGTCCCGGCCGCCCGGCCGGCGTCGTCGAGGGCGAGGCCTCGCGCCGCCGCCGCGGCATCTGCACGCCTGGCGGCCTGCGCCGCTTCCTGCATGCCATCTGGCACATCGAGTACGAGGCGGTCGACCTGGCCTGCGTGCTGGCCCTGCGCGGTTCAGGCATGCCGGCAGCATTCCATGCCGACTGCCTGCGGGTCGCGCGCGAGGAGGTCGCCCACGCCGGCATGGTCGCGCGCTGGCTGCGCGACGCCGGCTATCCGCCCGGCTCCGAGCCGGTGCATCACCGCCTGTGGGAGGCCGCCCGCGCCTGCACCGACCTCGGCGAGCAGCTGGTGGTGGTACCGCGCTTCCTCGAGGCGCGTGGTCTGGACGTCAACGCCGGCCTGCTGCCGACCCTGCGCGACGCCTCGGCCCATGCCGTGCTGGCGCGCATCTACCGCGACGAGATCGGCCACGTCGCCACCGGCACGCGCTGGCACCGGACCTGGTGCGCTGAGCGCGGGCTGGACGCCGAGGAGCATTTCGCCCAGGTGGTGCGTGCACGCTTCGCCGGCGAGGCCGGCCCATGGCAGCTGGACCGCGATGGCCGCATGCAGGCCGGCTTCAGCGAGGCCGAGCTGGCCGTCCTCAGCGCCACTCCGCCTCGGGCGTGACCAGCAGGAAGGGCTCGCCCCACTGCCCCGGTGCGGCGACGTCCCAGACCGCGGGCTGGCCGCCCTCGCACAGGCGCAGTCCCCAGCTGCCGCCGTGCACCAGCTGCGCCGGACCGTCGCCGCTCTCCTCGATCACCTGGATGTAGGCCGGCACCGGGCCGTCCTCGCTCATGCCGGTGATCGCGCACCAGCGCCATGCGCCGTCGTGCCACAGCCGGATCTCGCGCAGCGGGCGTGCCGGACCCTCCTCCTTGAAGGTGGCCATGGCCGGCTCGTCGAGGTTCGGGTTGGCCGGGATGTCCAGGTACATGGCAGCGATTCCTGGTGTTTTTCGACAATCTGCAACCGGCGCATTGCGGCGCCTGCACGTCCCGCTAGCGTGATGCCTGTCCAGGTGCCTCGCCAGGCGGAGAACGGGTCAGCCCGTCCCGCCAACGTGGGGTGAAACGGGAAGCCGGTGTGAATCCGGCACTGACCCGCAACGGTGACCAGGGACCGAATCCGGAGATGCCACTGCGCCAGTCGGCGCGGGAAGGCCGGAGGAGGGATGATCTGGGAGTCCGGAGACCGGCCTGGGCCTCGCGGCGTTGCCCCTCGGGGATGGGGAGCGGCCTCCGTGGCTCCACGCCATGGATCCAGGCCGTTCCATCGTCTTCCAGGTGCAGCTCCCGGGCCATCGCCGGGCACTCCGTCCGGCATGGGTCCACGTCGGATCGCCGCCTAGGACGGCGTCTACGCCATGCACCGTTCCCTGTCCCTGACCCTTCTCGCCATCGCCTTCGCCGCTGCCGAGGAGTCCCCCACCATCATCGTCGCCGCCGAGCGCGGCGAGAGCGATCTCGCCCGCACCCCAGTGTCGGTCGAACGCGTGACCGCCGACGACATGCGCGAGCGCGGCGGAGCGCTCAACGCCACCGATTGGCTGCGCGATCTCGCCGGTGTCGGCGTCTACGGCACTGGCGGCGGCATCGACGGCGGCACCATCCAGGTCCGCCTGCGCGGCCTGGACGAGAAGTACACCCTCATGCTGGTCGATGGCGTGCCGCTGTCGGACCAGTCCTCGCTGGATGGGCGGATCCGCCTGCCGCTGTACCAGCCCGCCGGCCTGTCCGCGATGGAGGTGGTGAAGGGCTCGCAGTCGGGCCTCTACGGCAGCAGCGCGGTCGGCGGCATCGTCGACATGCGCACCGCCCGGCCGACCGCCAGCCACAAGCTCAGCGCCTCCGCGACCTATGGATCCTTCGAGTCCCTCCAGGGCGAGGCGGTCGCGACCGGCCCGCTGGGCGGCGGCGCCGGCTACGCGCTCGCGGTGAACGGTCTGGCCAGCGAGGGCTTCTCCGCCCAGACCGCCTCGCCCGACGGCGACGACGATGGCCACGAGCCGGATGGCACCAACCGCTACGCCATGCGCGCGCGCATCGAGCAGAAGCTCGGCGAGGCGGGGACGCTCTACGTCGCCGGCCAGCGATCGCGCAACCGGCAGGACTACGACGGCGGCGCGCCGGATGACGCCGATTCGCACAACCTCTACGAGCAGTGGCAGGTCTCGGGCGGCGGCCGCCTCGCGTCCGGCGACGCGGTGTCCGCCGACCTCGACTTGTCCTACCAGGACAACACCACCACCAGCCACTACGGCCTGTCCGAGCCCGGCACCTACCAGTCGGGGATGTGGTACGGATCCCTGCGCAGCAGCGTCCGCGTGGCCGGCCACGGCAAGGTCGGGCTGGGCCTCGATGCGCGTCGCGAGTCGGTGGAGAGCATCGGGTCGCCCGGGGCGCAGCCGTCGGTGGATACCGCGGTCGACCAGCTCGGGGCCTATCTCCAGGCGCAGTGGAGCGACGAGCGGCTGGAGCTGTCGGCGGTCGGGCGCATCGACCGCCATGAGGAGTTCGGCACCGAGCCCACCGGTCGCCTGGCCGCGGCCTTCTTCGCGGTGCCGAAGCAGGTGAAGCTGCGCGGCGCGCTCTCGACCGGCTTCAACGCCCCCACCCTCTACGAGATGTACCACCACGAACCGGGCAACCCGGCGTGGTGGTGGCCGGAGTCGAACGGCAACCCGGACCTCGATCCGGAGACCTCGCTGTCCTACGAGGGCGGCATCGACTGGACCCCCATGATCGGCGTCGATGTCGGCGTCACCGCCTTCCGCTCCGAGGTGGAGGACCAGATCATCTACCTCAACGGCACCTTCCCTGCCGCCTCGACCTACGCCAACGACGATGGCACCTCGGTGTCGCGCGGCCTCGAGGCCAAGGCTGCGATCGACCAGTGCCTGGACCCGGTCTGGACCCTGCGCGTCGAGGGGACCTACACCTACCTCGACGCCGAGGATGCGACCGGGGATGCCGCCCCCTTCGCCCCGCAGCATGCCGGCGGCGCGCGGCTGACCGTCGGCCAGTACGTCGGCGACTGGCGGCTGTGGCAGGGCATGGGCGCCCGGCGCAGCACGCCCTATTACGCCAACATCGATGAACAGGACCGCATCGAAGGCGTGACCATCGCCGACGCCGTGCTTGGCGTCTCATACCAGGAGCGCTGGGACGTCTCCCTGCGGGTGGACAACCTCTTCGACGAGGTCTATGTGCCCAACCGCAGCGAGCTGTACGGGCAGACCTACGCGGGTGCCCCACGCTCGTACTGGCTCACGGTCAGCGGGCGCTTCTGATAGCGCGACCCATGCGGAGCCTCCGCCTCCATCTCGTGCTGCTGGCCATCCTCGCGCTGGGCGTCGTCCTGTCGCTGGCGATCGGGGCCGGCGGCATCGGGATGGACGCGGCGGTCGCCGACCTGCGCTGGCTGCGCACCGGCGCGGCGGCGCTGGC
>JAFLCQ010000078.1 GCA_017302815.1 Planctomycetota bacterium | reverse complement strand
CGCGGCCGTCCGGCGCCGTGCGTCCGCCGGTGGTGGTCTGCCTGCAAGGGCACACCACCGGGGCGCACATCAGCATCGGCCGCGCGGTGCATCCCGGCGACGCCGCGGCGATCGCCGGCGAGCGCGACTTCGCCTTGCAGGCCCTGCGCCAGGGCTTCGCCGCCCTCGCCTTGGAACAGCGTGCGTTCGGCGAGCGCCGCGATCGCCGGCCGGGCCAGCGCAGCCACGGCGGCTGCACGCATCCGGCGATGGTCGCCCTGCTGTTGGGCCGCAGCATGGCGCGCGAGCGCACCTGGGATGTCAGCCGCGCCATCGACCTGCTGGAGACCTGCGACGGCCTCGACCTCGCGCGCCTCGCCTGCATGGGCAACAGCGGCGGCGGCACCGTCACCTGGTACGCATCGGCGGTCGAGCCGCGCATCGCCGCGCTGATGCCCTCGTGCAGCGTGTGCCCCTACGGCCCCTCGATCGCCAGCCTCGACCACTGCCCCGACAACTACCTGCCGGGCGCCCTGCTGCATTTCGACATGCCGGATCTCGTCGGCCTGCTCGCCCCGCGGCCGTGCGTGGTGGTGTGCGGGCGCAGCGACGACATCTTCCCCCTCGCCGGGGTCGAGGCGGGCTACCGCACCATCGCCGCGGTCTACGCCCAGGCCGGCGCCGCCGACCGCTGCCGCCTGGTGGTGGGCGAGGGCGGGCACCGCTTCTACGCCGCCCAGGGCTGGGCCGCGTTGCGCGAAGTCACCGGCTGGTAGGGACGGCGCGGGTCGCTGCGTGCGACGCGGTAGGTCCCGGGGTGCTGTAGAAATGGACTGGAAATGGTATTACAGCCGCCTTTCCGGCGGCTGATAGTGGGCGTAACGTATACAATACGAATGTATAAATATTAATTTATAAACGATTTATGATTATGTTGCGGCGGCGCGCCGAATTGGTATTATTTTGGTATGCCAACAGACAAGACGCTCTCGGCCCAGCTTCCGGCGGCGATGGCGGGGCCACGCAGCCTGGTCATCGCGCATCTGCGTCAGTGCATCGAGGCGGGCCGCTTCCAGCCCGGCGACGGATTGCCGTCCGAGCGCGTGCTGGCCACCGAGCTGGGCGTCTCCCGCGTCACCGTGCGCTCGGCCCTGGCCGAGTTGCAGGAGCAGGGCTGGATCGACGCCGGCGGCGGCAGGCGCCGGGTCGGTCGCGTGCAGCGACGGACCGCCCTGGCCACCTGCATCGCCGTCCTATCGGCCGCCGACAGCGAGATCTTCGATGCCGGGAAGCCGTGGGTGGAGGATCGCTATATCATGGCCCTCGCCGCGTCGGTCCTCGAACAGCATGGCTACCACACCATCTCGCTCAGCATGCCGGCCCTGCGCCAGGACGCGGGCGCGGCGATCGCCGGCGACGGGCTGCGCGCCCTGGTCGTCGCCGCCAACATGTGCGATCAGCCCGAGGTCGTCCGCCTGATCGCGGACCTGGACCGCTGCGGCACTCCGGTCGTCGTCTATGGCAGCTCGGCTGCACAGGCATCCCGGCCGGCGGTGCTCGCCGACCATCACGCGGGTGCGCGTGCGCTCGTGGAGTGGTTGCTGGCCCGCGGCCGCCGGCGCATCGCCTGCGCCTGGATGCGGTCAACCGACAAGGACTGGATGCGCGAGCGTCAGGCAGGCTACCTCGCCGCCATGCGCGAGGCCGGGCTGGAACCGCTCCCGCTTATCGACATCCCCAAGATCACCGACGATGATGGCAGCGCGGTCGCGTTCGAACGCCAGGCGCGGCTGGCGGCCGGCTATCTCGCCGAGCACATGCGCGTCGGCGCCGGCGTCGATGCTTTGATGGCTTTGAACGATCCGCAGGCGATCTGCCTCGCCTCGGCCTGCCGGAAGCTGGGCTTCGCACCCAACGCCGACGTGTGGCTGGCCGGCTACGACCGTTCATACCCCTTCGCGCGGGAGTGGGCCTTCGAGAGCTGCGGTCCGCTGGTGACGGTCGACAAGGACAATGCGGGGATGGCGCGCAGGCTGGCCGAGCTGGTGCTGTCGGCGATCGACCCGCTGGCGCCGCGGCAGCCGGAACGCATCGCCTGCCGTCCCATCGTCGTCCCGGTCGAGGGCGGCATGCATCCGCAACCCGTCGCCGGTTCGCCACAATGAACCGCTCCGCCTTCTCGCTCATCGAGCTGCTGGTCTCGATCAGCATCATCGCCGTCCTGGCGTCGCTGCTGCTGCCCGCGCTGGGAACGGTGAAGCGCAGCGCCCAGTCCATCCGCTGCGGCGGCAACCTGCGCCAGATGGCCATGGCGGTGCTCGGCTACGCCCAGGACAATGATGGCTATCTGGTCAGCTATCGCATCGGCGGGGTGCTGTGGCACGACTCGCTGGCACCATATGCGGAGGCGGAGTCCGCGACGGGCTCGCTCAACATGAATGGCTCCAGCGTCTTCCTGAGCTGCCCGGCCTGGAACTATCCAGGTGCTTCGCACTGGACCAAGCTGGGCTACGGCATGCCGCTGGTGAACAACAAGGGGACCTCGCGCCCGTTCAAGAGCGACTGGTACTGGGCCGGGAGCGAGCCGATTCGCGACGGGCTGCTCAGCGAGCTGACCATGGCCAGCAAGCGCATCCTCATCGGCGAAAGCGCGGTGAAGTACCTGGAGGCGAGCGGCAATCCGGCGCTGTGGATCCTGTGGAACTCCTATAAGTACGATCAGCGGTTGTGGAGCAATCCGACGGCGACGCCACCCGCCAATCCGGTGCGCCACACCGGGCGCGCCAACTACGCCTTCGTCGACGGGCATGTGCAGTCCCTGGGGCCGCTGACCTCGCCCTGGGGATACCAGGATCCGACCAGACTCACCGAATGAACCTGATGGACACCGCCATGACTGCACGCTTCCGCACCGTATCGGCGATCGCCTGCGCACTGCTGGCCGGCACGATCGCCGCCGCGGAACGCCCCGAGCGCATCATCGACCTGCCGCGCACCTGGGAGTTCCGCCTCGATGCAGGCAAGGTCGGCGACACGGAGAACTGGGCGCGCCCCGATCTGCCGGCGGAGGGATGGAAACCGATCCTGGTCCCGTCGACCTGGGAGGCGCAGGGCTACAACTACAACGGCATCGCCTGGTACCGCACCGCGTTCGACCTCCCGGCCGACGCCACCGGCCCCTTCTGGCTGGAGCTTCCGGCGATCGACGAGACCGACACCACCTTCATCAACGGCAGGAAGGTCGGCGCCACCAAGAACGAATTCCAGAAGACGCGTTCCTACGCCATCGACCCGGCCCTGCTGGTGCGCGGCGGCCGCAACGTGGTGGTGGTGAAGGTCGAGGACTACTACGGCGACGGCGGCATCTACGCCGGCACGGCGCGGATCGTCGAGCCGGGGATGGCGGTGGCTGCGCCCGCCGCGACGCCGACCGGCCCCGATGAGGTCGCCCTGCCGCTGGTGGTGGCCCGCGATGCGGCGGGTCTGGCCAAGGAATGGCCGGCGGGTTGGCGTGACGGCGGCACCGCCGACACCCGCATGCGCGTGGCGCCATGCGCCGGGCCTGATGGCGCCGCCGGCCTGCAGCTCGATGCCTGGTTCCCGAACTGCTCGGGCGAATATGTCCAGCGCACCCTGCCTGCCGGCTCCGATGGTCCGGCCCTGGCGCGTGACGGCCGCGACTACCTGGCCTTCTCCTACCGCAGCGAGACCGAGGGCGAGCTGCGCCTGCATCTCACCGAGGCCGGCTTCACCTGGGGCCGCGGCGATCCGAAGAAGCAGTGCGCCGTGGTCATGCTGCGCAAGACCACGGAATGGACGCGGGTGGTCGTGCCCTTCTCGTGGTTCATGACCATCACGCCCTTCGGCGCCGATGAGCGGCTGGCCAACCTCCCGGCCTGCCGCACCCTGAGCATCGGCTACTGCAACAACGAGCTGCGCGGTCCCGGCAAGATCGAGCTTGCCGCATTCGCGGCCGGCCGCTTCGCCGCCGCCGGCGAGCGCATCGACCTGGCCACGCCCTGGCGCCTGGCCCGCGACCCCGAGGACAAGGGCCTGGCCGCGCGCTGGGCCGAAGCCGGCTTCGACGATGCGGCCTGGACCTGGAATGCCCCTGGCACCCCGGCCGAGCATCTGCGCGGCGAGTGGGAGAAGTACGACGGCGTGATATGGTACCGTCGCCAGGTCGAGATCCCCGAGGCCTGGCGCGGCCGGCAGATCCGCTTGCAGGCCGGTGCGATCAACGACTTCAAGGACCAGGCCACCCTGTATCTGGATGGCAGGCCGATCGCGACCACATCGGAGAAGGACAAGCGCCTGGGCGCGGTGCTGGAAGCGGGACGGCTCCAGCCCGGCATCCACCAGCTCGCGATCCGCTATGCCGATGGCTGGGGCCCCGCCGCCGTGCCAGGCGTGATCGGGATCGGGCCCGACCTCTGCGCCGTCTCGCTGCAGCAGGCCGGTCGCGATCCGGTGAAGGCGGTCGGCGCCGCCATGCCGGCCACGGTCGGCGCGCGCTGGTCGGTGGTCGCCAGCCTGCCGCCGGCGATCGCGGCCAGGGCGGCGCGGATGACGGTACTGGTGCGCGACCAGTTCCATCGCGTGCTTGCAGAGCAGCCGGTGACGGTCACCGCCGGCACGGCGCGCATCGATCTGGATGATGCCGGTTCGCGCCGCCTGTTCTGGGGCGAGAGCCTGCGCCTGCGCGTGCTGGTCGAGGACGCGCAGCAGCGTCCGCTGGCTGCGATGGAGGACGACGAGATCGACTTCGACATGGCGCAGCGCGAAAAAAACAGCCTTGCAGCGCTGCCGGAGCGGTTCGTCGACACGGCGTACGGTCGTCTGAAGGTGGTCGACGAGATCGATGCCGCGGTGGATCCGGCCAAGGATCCGCATCCCTACAAGGAGGGCGGCATCCGGCGCAGCTGGGTCGGCCGCCGCGCCTACGACTCGTGGGTGGACGGGGTGCGGGTGCAGACATGGAACGGCGCATCATTCCGCGAGGCGACCAACAACGAGTGGTTCGGCTACCGCATCGGCCGCCAGGGCCTGCGCCTGCACCGGCCCTATGTGCTGCGCGTGACCTATCCGGAGGACAGGCCGCGCTACATGATCATGAACATCCAGGCCGGCCGGAACCACCAGGGCACCGGCTTCAACGGCGGACTCGGGGCCGGCAACCCCTTCGCGCCCTATCCGCAGAGCGGACGCTACGAGCACTACGACCACATCGTCGTGCCCGACGAGCGCACCTACGGCGGCGGCGCCAGCGGCGAGGACGGCGCGCGCATCGCCGACGGCCGCAACGGCTTCTGGGTCTTCTTCTTCGACATCGGCCGCTGCTACGCCCCGGGCTACCAGGGCGCCGGCCCGGCGGTGGCGCGCCTGCAGCTGCTGGAGCTGCCCGACGAGGCCCTCGCCGGCCCCGCCATCCGCCATCCCGAGGGCCAGCCGCGCCGCATCCTCATGGCCGACTGGGAGCGCGAACCCGAATCGCCGGCGGCCGACCTGGTGGCGCAGGCGCGCTTCATCGGCCTCAACGCCATCGCCCCCCCGATGCTGAAATGGGGCCGGCTCGCCTACTGGAAGACCGGGCTCGGCAAGCTGCAGCAGACCACCACGACCTGGAACGACGTGCGCGCCGTGCGTCCCGCCGACGAGGTGCCGATCTACGACCGCTATCTCGCCGCGACCCGCGGCACGGGCCTCGCGCTCATCCCGCGCCTGGAGGTCGGCGGATCGGAGGACATCCCCGAGGACCAGCGCGCGATCGGAGCCAACGGCGGCAAGGCCGGTCCCAACCGCTTCCACTCCTGGTGCTCCGACCTCACCCAGCCGGCGATCCTCGATGAATGGAAGACGATCCTCAACGAGGTGATCACCAGCCGCATCGGCGAGAACCCGCAGCTGGGCGGCGTCCTCTGGCGCATCCGCAGCGACCGCCTGCCGATCAGCTACGGCCTGCCCGCGGTGCGGCGCTTCATCGCCGAGACCGGCCAGAAGCCGGACCAGGCACCGACCAGCGACAAGGAGGCCGCCGCCTTCGCCACCTCCGAGCCGGTCAAGGCGGCCTACGAGGCCTGGTGGCACGCGGTCCGTCGTGATTTCCACCGCACCCTGGCCCAGACCATGCGTGCCGTCCGTCCCGACCTGCGGCTGTGGTACTACAACTGGGATCCCGACGGCTGGCACCTCGGCGCGATGAAGAACACGCCCGAGGACTGGGTCGACTACTACAGCAAGAACCAGAGCGGCCGGTATTACGACAAGGTGTGCGCCTCCAAGCGCGCCCTGACCGCCCAGGACCTCCTGCGTCTGCTTGCGGCCGGAGCCGCCGAGGGGCGCTACGGCGGCCGCCCGCACCACGAGATGCGCATGGACCTCTACCGCGCAGAGGCCGGCATCGCGGTGATGCTGCCGATCTGGGACTGGTTCCTGCTCGACCAGCCGGAGTACATGCGGGCCTACGACACCGAGGCCGGCTCCACCTTCTCGGTGCAGTGCCACTACGAGGAGAAGGGCCGCTGGAACGTCCAGGGCGACAACTACGAATCCAGCGAGGTGACCCCGGGCGGCCCCGACTTCGCCATGGCGCATGAGGTGATGGCCTGCTTCCACAGCGACCCCACCACCCTCAGCTTCACCACCTACACCTTCGGCCGCGGCTTCGTCGACCGCCATCGTCGTTTCGCCCAGGAGTATCTGGCGCTGCCAGCGGTGCGCGGCACCGAGGTCGCGGCATGCGGCGATGCGGACGTGAAGGTCCGCATCCATCCCGGCACGCCGGGGACATCCTATCTCGCCGTGGTCCATCGTGGCTTCGCCGCCAAGCCGGGCGTGCGCCTGACCGTGCCGGGGACCTGGCCGGGCACAGTCCAGGTCACCGATGCCCGAGGCGCAGCGGTGCCGGCGGCGGTCGAGGGCGGAGCCCTGGTGCTGACGCTGGACCTCGGGGCCATGGAGCTGCGATCGTTCCGGGTATCCGCCGCGCCATAGCTGGAGCCCGTCCTCTTCCCCCTCGCCGGGGTCGAGACGGGCGTTAGCGCACCATCGTCGCGGTCTACCCCCAGGGCTGGGCCGCGCTGTATGCGGTCACCGGACTGGTGCAGGTGCCATCGCACGTCTGTGCGTTGGGCTCAGCGTGCGCGGATGAACAGATCGGCGATCTCGACCGAACCGAAATGGCCGTGGAACGCCAGCGGGCCGATCCTGGGCATGGTCTCGCCGGTTTCGCTCTCCAGTGGCAGCGCGACGCCGTCGGCAGTGCAGATGACCGCCCCATCGCGATGGCTCAACCGGATCTCCGACCAGCGTCCGTCGGTGGAGAGGACTGAGAAGAAGACGCTGTAGTCCCCCAGCTGGATCTCGGCCGTGCCCGAGACCCGCATCCGGCAGCGCAGGTCGAGATCACCGTAGGACGCGGCGGTACGGATGCGCGCCCCGTTGTCGGCGACGGTGGCGGCTCTCAGGACGCCATCGGAGTTGCTCCAGGTTCCGCGGTGGATCTCCCAGCCATCAAGCCCACGGTCCGCGAGCAACGGATGCCAGTCCGCCGCAGGCATGATGGTCTTCGTCGCGACTGCCGGGGTGGTGGCCGGAATCCGGAAGTCGATCTCACTCGGGGCCGGAAGCGTGGGCTCCATCAGGAGCGCCACTGCCAACGTCGCAAGAGCCAGTCCGGCGACCAGCAGCCAGGTGGAGATGGTCGAGATTCCGCTCGCCCATTCCGCACCGGACGCGTGGGCCTTGGCCAGAGCGGTCGGTGCCGAGACAGCGAGCCCTGCCGGCTGGATCGCGGCTGCGGCTTCGGCTGCGGCTGATTCGGACACCATGCCGAGCAGGGCAAGGAGGGCAGCCGCCTCGATTGCCACTCCGCGGCGCTCAAAGAGATCACGTAGCCGGACCATGCCGCGGTTGAGCAGCTGGTAAGCGTTGTTGCGCGTCACTCCCAGGGCGACGGCGATGTCCTCGGGGCTGCGCCCTGACAGGTAGCGCATCACCACTGCCAGGCGCTGCCGCTCGGGGAGGCAGAGGAGACACGCATCAAGATGACTGATGGCATCCTCTGGCAGGGTGGCGGCTGGCCGGATCACGGTTGGCGCCGAGACTACGGAGCATGTTTCCGCGCGCTTCCGGCGCAGAACTGAACGCTGGGCCCGGCGGCAGACGTACGAAGCCACTCGCAGCAGCCATGCCGCCAGCGAGGGGCAGGCGGCTGCGGCCGCAGGCCGCCGGGACAGCACCAGGAAGACGGCCTGCACGCAATCATCGACCTCGTTGCGTGGCGCCTGGCGCATGCAGGCCGCGCGCACCAGTCCGCCATGCCGGGCGACCAGGCCAGCGAACGCGGCATCCTCGCCAGATTGCCACGCGGTCAGCAACTCCGCATCCGAACGGTTCGGAGCATCTGCTGCAGACGACGGCAGCCTCAGGGTGGTTGCGGACATGGGCGGATCCTAGCGCGGGAGTGGCAGCTGATCCAGGTCAGCGGCCACGCCGACGGTACAACCCTGCTGCGACGGCCGCGGCCAGCAACCCTACGAGGCCGCCCAGGCCGCAGCCGCCGCCGCCATCGTTTCCGTGGCCGTCGTCGTGGCCATCGGCGGTGAGGCGTATGGATACATCCACCTCGGTGCTGGCCGCTCCGCAGCTGGCGGTGACGGTGGCCGTACCGCTGTCGGCTGGCGCGGTGTAGATTCCATACGGATCGATCGTTCCGCCTCCGGCAGTGATGCTCCAGGCGATGGTGGCGCCGGCGATGTTGTCGCCGAACTGGTCGGACGCCGTGGCGTGCAGATGGACATCCGCCCCCGGTGCGACCCGCGGCGCGGTTTCGGCGATGGTCACGGTGGTGGGCACCGCGGCGAACACCAACCCGTCGGTCGAGGCGGAGATGGAATTGCCGGACGGATCTGCGACCGTCACGGTGAAGACGTAGGTCCCTGCATGTGCGACTGTCGCGATGGCGCCGGCGCTGGTGTCGGCGTTGCCCGAAAAGATGACTCCAGCCGGACCGCTGGCGAGCGACCAGGTATAGCTCAAGGCGCCGCCGCCGTTGTCGATGGCGGCCACGGCCAGGCTGGCGGTGGTGGTGGATGCAGCAGCGCTGGCCGGGGTGGTGATGACCGGCGGGGTGGCGTCAGCGGTGGTGAAAACGTTGTCCGATGACACTGCGGCGTTGCCGGCTGCATCAGTGCTGTGCACGCGGAAATGGTAGGTGGTGGCCTCCGTCAGGCCGGTCAGTTCGACATGGTGCACGATGCCGAGCGGCTCATCCGCCGTTGCGCTGGCGCCGTAGGCGGCGGTGGCGCCGTATTCCACCTGCGCATCGGCTGTTTCGTTGGTGGTCCAGCTGATGGTGGCGGTGGTCGCCGCAGGGCTGGTCGAAACGCCACTGATGGCAGGCGGAGAGGTATCGGCGCCGTCTCCCGTGATGAGCGCATGCGTGCCATCGTCGTAGAAACGCAGGGCCCTCGCCATGCCATCGATGACCACATCGGCCTGGTACCAGCCGGAACCAGAGGTCAGGACCGCTGAAGCCACCCGTCCGTCGACGTCGATGATCTTCAGTGAACGGAAGTCGCTTGCCGTCGAGGTCTGGCTGAGCCTCCATACGTCGGCGACGGTCGTGCCGTCATCCGTCAGATTGTCGCTGGCCCAGACACTGCCACTGCTGGCGAGCAGATCTCGCACCGTGACCGAGTTGCCGGCGATGCTGTAGTCCACCCGTGATCCGGAGATGGTGGCTGCGGCAGGTATATGCAGACGCCAGGTCTTGGCCTGAGGTGCGACGACGTGGTCGAAGATGGCCACCACGCGCAGATCGTCGAGCCAGACATATTCGCGGCGGTAGGTGGATGCTGCGTTCCAGAACGGCTGAGCGTCGATGTGCAGATAGACGTGCGGGATGGCTCCCGAGGTGCGGTCCTCGGCGAATGATATCTGCGGGAACAGGGAATCGTCGCGAGCTCCCGGATCGCCAGCCAGGGTGACGATGTTCGCGAAGGCGCTGCCGACGTGCTCGCCCGAGATGCCGCCGTGGGTGAACGCATCGGGATCGGTCACCAGCCAATCACCCCCTTTAGCCCACTGGAAGCCGGGCGCATCGGGATGGGCGTGGCTGAAGCGGGCGGGTCCGGAGGAGGCCCCGCCGCCGCCGCAGAGGTTGCTGAATACCAGGGCGGCGATCGCATCGGGCTGGAACCCGGCAGCCGAGCGAAGACCGATCAATCCGGCGCCCGGGATCGGGGCGACGAGCATGCGGTCCGGGATCGTCGACCGGGCTACGGTCGCGACAGCCGATGTCGACCAGTAGAACTCGGCGAAGGTGCGATCGCGTTCCGGCTGGTTCCCGGGCAGACCGGCCTCCAGCACCGCCTTGGCGTAGCGGGCGCTGGCGGTGTCGCCCGCCTTCGCGATCAGGTGGTGCCAGAAGGTCGAGCTCACCGTGGTCACTGGCGCCCAGGGCGATCCAGGCTGGGATCCGACGTGGAAAAAGCGGCTGGGATCCGGGCGGGTCAGGAACCTGAGGACGTCCAGCCAACGATCGCAATCCACGTTGCTGTCGGCAAACCAGGTCGAGCCCTGGGTCGCATCGTGCAAGTCCATCGCCCAGAGCGCATTGTCGACGAAGTTGGAATACCCGTTGCCCTCTGCGATCACCAGGCCGTTCCAGATCGGCGGGTTGCAGGCGGTCCGGAACTTGACGTACATCGAACCGGCTTTGGCAAGCCACTCGTCGGCGCGGGGATTGTACCCCTTCGTGGCGATGCCGGCGATGACATGAGCCAAGAATCCGTTCTGCCAATAGTTGTTCAGGGGGTCGTCGTAGGGCCAGAAGCCCATGTTCTCCTCGTTCCAGTTGTCCAGGGTGCCATTGACCCAATCGGCGATGGCGGTGCGTTCGCTGTTGGAAAAGGTGTCATACATCAGATCCACGCAGCCGGGGATCCCGAGCATGCGATCGTGGACATGCAGGAATATGTCACCGTGGCCATCATCACCGCCCAGGTGGGCGTTGACCTCCGCCATGACCTCGGCGTGCACCAGCTGCTTCATCGCCGCATCGTCGTTGAGCCAGGCAGCCATCGCCAACCACCAGCCGGGGGTGTATGCGAATGCGGCACGGTCTCCGGCGACCACGTCCATCCAATGCAGGAAGTTGTCCGCCTTGGCGTCGCCATTGGCGATCAGCGCGCGCAGACGAGGCTCTTCAGCGGTGAAGAGGTAGGGCCGGTCAGCGGCCTCGGCCCGACCGAGAGCCACGGTGCACACGAGAGCGAGGAGGACGAAGGCGCGTGATACCATGAGGGGCTCCGGTTCGGCAGGGATCTCATTCCATATCCCCGCTCGGAGCCGATTCTTACGCGGTGGTTTCGAGTCATCCCAAGTCGTGTTCCATTATATGGTTGGATCGATGGCGCAGGCGTGTGGCCAGGCCAGGGGCAGATCTACCAGCGGCCGGCGATGTCGGGGAAGGGCTCGGGCAGGTCGCCCGGGGCGGCCAGCGCGGGCTCCCAGGCGGGGTCGTGGTAGCGCGGCGACAGGTCGAGGCGTCCGCGACGGGCGGCCTCGAAGCGGTCGCGCGGGGGATCATCCCAGTCGCGCAGC